>NZ_FJND01000009.1:0-104050 GCF_900067165.1 Trichococcus sp. ES5 | reverse complement strand
AGTAGCGCGTAATAGCCACAAATTCAAGCGGCTGTACAAGAAGCGGACTGCGATTGAACGGGTGAATGGGCGTCTTGATCGTGATTTCTTGTTTGAGCAACATACTATACGGGGTGAAAAGAAAATGAACCTTTTCGTAACCATGGCTTTTCTGGTCATGTTGGCATTCGCTAAACGGAATATCCAAAAAAATGAGTTGGGTCATTTGAATGCTTGGGTAGCGTAACCTCTAAAAAATAGAATATCCGTACGTTTCTTTGTCATGCCTTCGTATGAAAAAAACAGAATCCTGCTTATGCCCACACATACTGATCGGTATTAAGAGGCCCATATTCTGCATATTTGCGACTGAAAAAGCCATCGGCTTTGTTTTTTCTCTTTCAATTCTACAAAAAAAGCGAACAGCGTAATTGATTCTGGAAAGGGCATTATAGCTATTATTATTTGAATATGTTAAAATGTACAAGTGCAAATTGTAGGTTCAGTAAAGGAGCTATCATGAAAATAAAGGAAAAGTTAAAAAATCTTCCTCACTTCATAAAGGCTGACAAGATTAAGGTTCCTTTCCTGATTATCGTATTCTTACTGCTTATGATTGTTGTTTTAACTTTCATTGCAGATTGGAAAATCGGAATTGGAATTATGCTCTTATGCGTTGGAATTTTTGGGTTCATCAGTTATTCTTCGGAGTATTTGATTGACGAGACTAATAAATACATATCTGACTTATCTTATCGAATAAAAAAAGGTGAACAAGAGGCTTTAATTAAAATGCCTATTGGGATACTTCTATATAATAAGCAAGAAGAAATCCAATGGATGAACCCATATTTAATAAAGTATTTTGGCAAGAAAGACACATTGGGACGTAAGCTGAACGTGGTCGATGAAGAATTATATCAGCTTTTTAAGGGTTCGCAGGATTATGTGATGCGCCGTGTGAAATGGGGAGATCATTATTTTGATATGATTATTCAAGAGGATATTGGCGTCATTTATTTGATGGACATAACGGAGTATGCCAAAATTGAAGAAAGATACAAAGATGAAAAATTTGTTTTTGGGAATATCATTGTCGACAATTATGATGAGGCTGTCCAATCCATGAATGATCGCAAGCGATCGAATGTAAACAACTATCTGACGAACCAACTCACAAACTGGGCTAATATGAATAATGTTTTTTTGAAACGAGTGGATGATGACCGCTTCATAGCGTTGACCAATATGCGTGCATTGAAGAAAATCGAAGAAAACAATTTTGATATCATAAATCAAATCAGAGAAAGAACCTACAAGCAAAATTTTCCGTTGACATTGAGTATGGGCTTCTCATATGAGAAAACTTTTGAGCAAACCAATTTTAAAGAAGTCGCTAAAATGGCGCAGTCGAATATTGATTTAGCATTGGCAAGAGGTGGCGATCAGGTTGTTGTGAGGGCTGAAGATGAAGATGCCCGTTTCTATGGTGGTAAAACGAATCCGATGGAAAAACGGACTCGCATCCGTGCAAGAATGATCAGCCAGGCTTTGGAAGAACTCATCGTTCATGCTGATAAAGTGATCATCATGGGGCATAGTTATCCTGATATGGACGTCATCGGTTCCTGTTTAGGGATCCGCCGAATCTCTCAGATGAACAATCGGGAGGCTTGGATAGTATTGGATCCGCAGCAATTTTCCAATGATGTGAATCGGATTATGCAGGAGATAGACAAAGATCCTTTGATTGCGAAGCGGATCATTTCGCCTGAGCAGGCAATGGCATTGGTGACTCCGCAAACGCTTATCGTGATGGTTGACGTGCATCGTCCGTCCATGACGCCGGCCCCTGGACTTTTGAATCTGTCCAAAAAAATAGTCGTCTTGGATCATCATAGACGTGGACAAGAATTTCCCAAGGACTCTGTTTTGGTCTATATGGAACCCTATGCGTCATCCACTTCGGAATTGATCGCTGAATTGTTCGAATATCAATCCAATGAGATGGACGCCATCAATAAGATAGAAGCAACTGCTATGCTGGCTGGGATTATTGTCGATACACGTAATTTCAGTTTGAGAACCGGATCCAGAACTTTTGATGCTGCCAGTTATCTGCAGTCGAACGGAGCGGATACCGTTCTGATCCAGAAATCACTGAAAGAGGACTTGGATACCTATCTGTTGCGGAGTCATTTGCTGCAAACGATGGAATTTGTGAACGGTAACCTCGCAATCGTCCATGGAGAAGATGAAAAAATCTATGATACGGTTGTCGCTGCTCAAACGGCCGACACGATGTTGTCGATGGAAGCAGTTGACGCTTCATTTGTCGTTACAAAACGTCAGGACGGCAGAGTTGGAATCAGTGCCAGAAGTCTGGGGCAATATAATGTGCAGACTATCATGGAAAAATTAGGCGGAGGCGGACATTTATCCAATGCAGCCACGCAGATTGAGAATACGACGGTCCATGAAGTCGTTGAGAGATTGAAGGCAGTCATAGATCCAAAAAAAATCAAGGAAGGGGAATAATAAATGAAAGTTGTATTTTTAGAGGACGTTAAAGGTAAAGGAAAAAAAGGAGAAGTCAAAGATATTGCGGATGGCTACGCTAATTTCCTGATAAAAAACCGTAAAGCGGAAGAAGCGAATGCTGCTACGATTTCCGCATTGAAAGGCCAAAAGAAGGCTGAAGAGAAGAAGCAGGCTGAGGAGTTAGCAGCTGCTCAAGAATTAAAGGCACTTCTGGAGAAGGATGAATCAATCATCAAATTGTCCGCGAAAATTGGCGAAGATGGTCGTTTGTTCGGTTCGATAACAACGAAACAGGTTGCTGAAGCATTGCAAAAGCAACATAATGTTAAATTGGATAAGCGAAAAATTGAATTAGACAGTCCTATCCGAGCATTAGGTTTCACGAAAATGCCCGTAAAAATTCATCCGGAAGTCACAGCGCTGTTGACTGTCCAAGTGACTGAAGGATAATAATTTTCCAGATATAAATGGAAGACAGGGATAACCATCTCTGTCTTTTTGCTTGTGTAGAGGTGGATAGATATTGATTCGTAATAGAACAAACGTTCCCTTTCGTTGGTTGTAAAAGACTCCAGTTTACAGTACAATAAGAGAGCGAAAGATGGGTAAGCCAGCAATCGGTTCCTTGTCGAAATGAATAAACCTAAAGGGTGAAAATATAAAATGGAAGAAACACTTCAAGATCGCATACCTCCTCATAGTATAGAAGCAGAGCAATCCGTTCTGGGCTCCATTTTTTTGGATCCTGAAACGGTTGTGAATGTTTTGGAGTACCTTGAAACATCTGATTTTTACCGAAAAAATCATCAGATTATTTTTGACGCGATTTTGCAATTGAACAACCGAAACGAAGCGATAGACGTCGTCACCATCGCGAATGAATTGGACACGAAGAATCAGCTTGAAAATGCTGGGGGGATGGAGTACTTGGCCGAATTGGCGGTTGCCGTGCCTACTTCAGCCAACGTGGAATATTACGCCAAGATAGTAGAAGAGAAATCGATTTTGCGCAATCTAATCCGATCGGCTACAGAAATCGTCCGAAAAGGATATGAAGAGGGTGATGAGCTTGCCGTTATGTTGGACAGCGCCGAACAGAATATTCTTCAGGTATCCGAACGGAGAAATCGCTCCGGTTTCATCCGCATATCGGATGTCGTTTCGGCATCGCTGCAGAACATCGAGTCGCTGGCCCAACAAAGCGATGACGTCACAGGGGTGCCCACCGGATACATCGCCTTGGATAAAATGACGGCGGGTCTTCAGAAAGAAGAATTGATCATCCTGGCAGCTCGTCCGGCGGTCGGTAAGACCGCCTTTGCTCTGAACATCGCACAGAATGTCGCGACCAAGGCGGATCAGGTAGTTGCCATTTTCAGTTTGGAAATGGGGGCGGAGTCGTTGGTCAACCGGATGCTGTGTGCGGAAGGGAACATCGATGCCGGTCACTTGAGGACAGGGCAGCTTTCTGAAGATGAGTGGTCCAACCTGATCATGGCGATGGGGACTTTGGGACAGTCCAAGATTTTTATAGATGATACACCAGGTATACGGATTGCGGAAATAAGGGCAAAAAGTCGTCGCTTGCTGCAGGAACAGGGAAAATTAGGACTTATTGTGATTGACTACTTGCAGCTGATTGAAGGGAACAACCGCGAAAGCCGTCAACAAGAAGTTTCAGACATTTCGCGTCAATTGAAGAAGTTGGCGAAGGAACTGAAAGTACCGGTCATCGCCCTGTCTCAATTGTCCCGTGGCGTGGAGCAAAGGCAAGACAAACGTCCGGTATTGAGCGATATCCGTGAATCAGGATCGATCGAGCAGGATGCCGATATCGTTGCTTTCCTGTACCGCGACGACTATTACGAACGTGAAGGCGGCGAAGAACCGGAACGGGATGAGCAAGAGAATAATGTCGTAGAGGTCATCATCGAAAAAAACCGGAGCGGGGCGCGGGGAACCGTCAAGCTCCTGTTCAAAAAGGAATTTAATAAATTTTCTTCGATGAGCTATATGCCGGAAATTAGTTGATATTTTTGGACAAATTGTTCAGAAATGAGCGCTTTTATCTGATTCTTTATTGAAAGACATAGGTAATATTGGTAAACTAGCATAGTATTATGAATAAATTAGATGAGGTGGAGTAAATAATGACTTCAGTAGTAGTTGTTGGGACTCAATGGGGAGACGAAGGTAAAGGGAAGATTACAGATTTCCTTAGTGAGAATGCAGAAGTAATCGCTAGATATCAAGGCGGGGACAATGCTGGCCACACAATCCAGTTTGATGGCGTTACATACAAATTGCACTTAATTCCATCCGGCATTTTTTATCCAGAAAAAATCAGCGTGATCGGAAACGGCGTAGTAGTGAATCCGAAATCATTGATCAAAGAATTGGCATATTTGAAAGATCACGGCATCAACACGGATAACCTACGTATTTCCGACCGTGCCCACGTCATTTTGCCTTATCATATTCAATTGGATCAGCTTCAAGAGGATTCAAAAGGCGAAAACAAAATCGGTACGACCATCAAAGGTATCGGGCCAGCTTACATGGATAAAGCAGCGCGTGTCGGTATCCGGGTAGCCGATTTGTTGGACAAAGAAATCTTTGAAGAGCGTCTGAAAATCAACTTGGAAGAAAAGAACCGTCAATTCACAAAAATGTTCGATTCTGTAGAAATCAAATTCGAAGATATTTTTGAAGAATATTATCAGTACGGACAAGAAATCAAAAAATATGTGTGTGATACATCGGTTATCTTGAACGATGTATTGGATGCAGGCAAACGTGTCCTATTTGAAGGCGCACAAGGAGTTATGTTGGATATCGACCAAGGTACTTATCCATTCGTTACTTCTTCCAACCCGGTTGCTGGTGGCGTAACCATCGGTAGTGGTGTGGGCCCTACCAAGATCGATAAAGTTGTCGGTGTCTGCAAGGCTTACACTTCCCGTGTCGGCGATGGCCCGTTCCCAACTGAATTGTTCGACGAAGTAGGAAACCAAATCCGCGAAGTTGGCCGCGAATACGGAACAACAACTGGCAGACCGCGCCGTATCGGCTGGTTTGATGCAGTTGTTATGCGTCATTCAAAACGCGTTTCAGGTATCACCAACCTATGCTTGAACTCAATTGATGTTTTGAGCGGCTTGGAAACAGTGAAAATCTGTACCGCCTACAAAAATGCTGAAGGCGAATTGATTTACCACTATCCAGCAAGCTTGAAGGAATTGGCGCAATGCACGCCTGTCTACGAAGAACTTCCAGGCTGGAGCGAAGACATCACTGGTTGCCGTACTTTGGAAGAGCTTCCTGAAAATGCGCGCAACTATGTCCGTCGCGTTCAAGAAACCGTTGGCGTCCGCATCTCCACTTTCTCAGTGGGACCTGACCGCAATCAAACGAATGTATTGGAAAACGTTTGGGCAAGTATCTAATCTAGCGATGAACACAATGAAGAGTCCACCCCGGAGAACCTATCCGGATGTGGACTCTTTTTTTCATAATGTTATTGCATTTTATTGAAAAGGGGAGTAAAATAACATTTGTTACGTGTTCAGTACGTGATAGGGGTAATTAGCTCAGTTGGCAGAGCAGCTGACTCTTAATCAGCGGGTCGGGGGTTCGAGCCCCTCATTACCCATACATCATCATCTTAATAAGTCTTAGAAACGTTGGTAGAGCGCCTTTTCTCCAATGTTTCAAGGCTTATTTTTTTTGCACTGAATATGTAATTGAATATGTAATTCTAAAAATTCACAAATTTAGCAAACCTTTCGGCCGTTTGTTTTCTCACTTTTTCGGTGACTTGGGTATAAATATTCATCGTTGTTTGAATGTCAGAATGTCCGAGCCGTTCTTTCACTTCCTGGATCGGTAGACCAACCTCAAACTATAAGCTGCAATGAGTATGCAGTAACCCATGAACCGTGATAGTTTTCAAATCATGCTTCTTGATGATTTTATTAATCCGATTGGTTACGGTGGCATGCTGCATATACTCATTTTTGTAGGTGGTAAGTACCACTTGTGTAGGAGCCATAGTATTAAAGCCAAGTTTCAAATATTCTTTGCGCCATTCTTTAAGAATTTTCAGGGCAACTTAATCAATGGCAGTCTTGTATTAATACAGAAATAGGCAAAGAAGCGCCCGCCAGGACGTTTTTCGTCATAGTGTGTGAAAGAGAATGGGGAGCCGTAAGAGAGAGGAAAACGTATGGATATCGGCGATAAACAGCATTAGAACCGTGACGGTCTGTGCCGTGGACCTAGGTAACCACCAAACAGGCGCAGTCGTATGATGGCATAAGCCTTTCTGCTGAAGGGAGCGTGGTCCAAATATCTACCTGATGTCGATTTTTTATTATCAGGAACTATGAGAAATGCAGTTAATAAAGGTAACGGGGTAAAAAATGTAGCGTAGCCACTGCAAAATAATCTAATGAGAAATTTTTATTTTTGATAAAGCCTTTTTAAATAATTAAATTTGATATAATATAATTAAATTTTTGACGTTAAAAGTATTTCCAATGGAGAAAAACAATTCATTTAATAATACATAACAAAATGTTACTAAAAGAAGAGGAAAAGGTGGTCATTAGATGGCAAGTGCAGCTTTGGGAATTGAAGAAAAATTATGGTTAATGGCGGATAAACTTCGTGGAAGTATGGATTCATCCGAGTATAAAAATGTAGTGTTGGGGTTGCTATTCTTGAAGTACATTTCAGATGCCTTTGAAGAAAAACACACAGAACTTTTACAGGATGAATATGCTGATGAAGAGGATCGCGATGAATACTTGGCGGATAATATCTTTTGGGTACCGAAAGAAGCCAGATGGGGATATATAAACCGAAATTCTAAAAAGCCTGAAATCGGACAAATCATCGATCATGCTATGATTTCGATCGAAAAGGAAAATCCATCTTTAAAGAATGTTTTGCCTAAAACTTTTTCAAGATATGATTTAGATAAAACACGTTTAGGTGAGTTAATCGATCAATTTACTTTCAAAGTTGGGGACACAACAAGCCAAGAACAAGACATCTTAGGGCGTGTCTATGAATACTTTCTGAGTAAATTTGCTAGCGCAGAAGGCAAAGGCGGTGGGGAATTTTATACACCGCGCAATGTTGTTCAGTTGTTGGTAGAAATGTTGGAACCATATAGTGGCCGCGTATATGACCCTTGTTGTGGATCCGGAGGTATGTTTGTTCAATCAGAAAAATTTGTGGAAGAACATCAAGGGAATATCGGTAATCTATCGATTTATGGTCAAGAATCCAATCCTACTACTTGGAAACTAGCAAAGATGAACTTAGCTATTCGTGGCATAGACGGCGATTTAGGCCCAAATAACGGAGATACTTTCCATAATGACCTACACAACGGTCTGAAAGCAGACTACATACTTGCAAATCCACCTTTTAACATAAAAGACTGGGGTGGAGAGCGTTTAACTGACGATAAGCGTTGGAAATATGGTGTGCCACCGATAGGTAACGCAAACTATGCTTGGATTCAACATATGGTTTCGAAATTAGCTCCTTCAGGTACCGCTGGGTTTGTTTTAGCTAATGGATCTATGTCTACCAATACATCGGCTGAGTTGGAAATCCGTAAGAATTTAATCGAAGATGATGTTGTGGAATGCATTGTAACTTTACCTGGACAATTATTTTATTCGACTCAAATTCCTGTATGTCTATGGTTTGTGACAAAACATAAAGAACGCCACAATCGTAAAGGTGAAATACTATTTATAGACGCCCGTAAAAAAGGAACTATGGTTGATCGTACCCACAAAGAATTATCTATAGCGGATATTCAGGAAATTTCGTCTGTTTTTCATGCGTGGAGAAGAACGAACGATGCACCATATGAGGATATTCTGGGTTTCTGTAAGACTGCTACTTTAGACGAAGTACAAAAGCAAGATTATACCTTAACGCCGGGACGCTATGTCGGACTAGAGGACCTTGAGGATGATGGTATTCCATTCGAAGAAAAGATGGAAAATATGACAGTGGGACTAGCGGAACTCTTTGCAAAATCTCGAACCCTAGAAGAGGAAATAAGGAATAATCTAGGGGGGATTGGGTATGAGTTTTAGTGATTGGAAAGAAGTAACTCTTGGTGATTATATTAACGTAAAACATGGGTATGCGTTTAAAGGTGAATTTTTCTCGGAAATAGAAACTGAAAATGTTTTAGTTACACCAGGAAACTTTCAAATTGGTGGTGGATTTAAAGAAGACAAGTTAAAGTACTACAACGGTGAATATCCCAATGAATATGTACTCAAACCCAATGATGTTATTGTTACTATGACAGATTTGAGCAAAGCGGGTGATACATTAGGTTATTCGGCTTTAGTACCTTACAAAGAGAAGAGACGATATCTCCATAATCAGCGAATAGGATTAGTTGAATTTTTAAGTGAAGAAATATTCCCGTTATTTTTATATTGGCGACTTAGAAATAAGGACTACCAAAATTATATTGTGGGTAGTGCGTCAGGTACAACCGTCAAGCACACTTCTCCTAAAACTATAAAGAGTTTCACATTGAATTTACCACCATTGAGAGAACAAAAAGTCATTGCTGCTACACTTTCGTGTATTGATAATAAAATTGAAGTAAACAACAAAATCAAAGAAAAACTTGAAAACATGGCACTGGAAATTTTCAAACACTGGTTTATAGATTTTGAATTCTCAAATGAGAATGGTAATCCATACAAATCAAGTGATGGCAAAATGGTTGAGAGTGAATTAGGAGATATACCTGAAGGATGGGGAATTTGTAATTTAGAGGATATTGCCGAGGTAGTAATGGGACAATCTCCAAAGAGTGATACATATAATAATGATAATATTGGCCTACCATTAATTAATGGAGCAAGCGACTTTAAAAAAGGGAATATCAACCCGCTAAAATATACTTCAAATCCAAAAAAGAAATCTCAGCGAGGAGATTATGTTTTTGGTGTCAGAGCAACTGTTGGAAATGTGACGTATGTTGATAAAGAATATGCACTTGGGCGAGGCGTTGGAATTGCTAGAAGTAAAATGAAATCGCTAAATGAATTCTTATACTTCGTGTTAGTCAAAGGAATAAATTATTTGGAGTCCACTGCAACGGGGAGTGTCTATATTAATTTATCAAAAGATGATTTTAGATTTATGAAAGTAATATCCCCTCCAGATAGGTTAATAAATGATTTTCATAGAATTACGATAAATATTTTTGAAGAAATCAATTTAAAGCATCAGGAAAATTTATATTTGCAAGAACTACGGGATACCTTACTACCAAAACTACTTTCAGGAGAAATCGAATTACCCACTTATGAGGAGGTATGACATTGAATGAGTACAGCTTTTTAGAAGATGACCTAGAACAAGCTTCTTTAGAATGGTTAGAAGAAATTGGCTATGAAGTTCATAATGGCTCCGAACTTGTTTCGGATGGAGTGAACAGTGAGCGGGAAGATTTCGGTGAAGTGGTTTTAAAGAATCGTTTGAAATTTGCTTTAAAACGCATTAATGATGTTTCTGAAGAGATCATTGAAGAGGCAGTTCGGAAGATTATGATTCCCCAGAATCCGCAAACGCTTGTCAATAACCGTGCCTTCCACAAGATGGTAACTGATGGTGTGGACATTGCGACTAGGGAAGATAATCGCAATGTAACTAAGAAAGTGTGGTTATTTGACTTTGAGCATCCGCAGAACAACGAATTTTTAGCGGTGAACCAATTCACAGTGATTGAGGGTAAGGAAAATAAGCGTCCAGATGTCATTTTGTTCATCAACGGCCTTCCTCTGGTCATTTTTGAATTGAAGAGTTCTTCAAATGAAAAAGTTGGGACCACTGAGGCTTATAATCAATTCCAGACCTATAAACAAGCGATTCCTGGCTTATTTAACTTCAATGAAGTCTTGATTATTTCGGATGGCTGGAATGCTAAGGCAGGGACTATTTCATCCAATGAAGAGCGTTTCATGACTTGGCGAACAACGGATGGCGCAGCTGAAGCAAAGACGGCCCAAGCGCAACTTGAAGTATTAATTAAAGGCATGTGCAGACCAGATGTTATCTTGGACCTGATACGCGATTTTATTTTATTCAAAGATGATGGAGAACACATTATCAAGATTCTAGCCGCCTATCACCAATATTATGCGGTGAAAAAAGCGGTAGATGAAACCAAGCGCGCGGTTGCGATGAACGGAGATCAAAAAATTGGGGTTGTTTGGCATACACAGGGATCAGGGAAAAGTCTCTCTATGGTTTTCTATGCCGGAGAACTGATCCAGGCGCTAGATAATCCAACGATTGTAGTGGTGACGGACCGCAATGACTTGGATGAGCAATTGTTCGCGACATTTGGACAATCAAGAGATATATTGAGGCAAACGCCAAAAAAGGCGGAGAGTAGGAGCGAGTTGCGCAGCTTATTGAGTGTGCAATCAGGTGGTGTCGTCTTTACGACGATGCAGAAATTTAATCCCGAAGAAAATGAAGGTCAGATGCCAGCATTAACGGAGCGTCGTAATGTAATCGTTATAGCGGATGAGGCGCATCGTTCCCAATATGGCTTCTCTGGACAAATTAATTATGACAACGACGAAAGTAACATAAATTATGGTTATGCCAAACATTTAAGAGATGCTTTGCCAAATGCCTCTTATATCGGATTTACGGGTACGCCGATTGCGAGTGCCGATAAAAATACACAGGCCGTTTTTGGGCATTATATCGACGTTTACGATATGACCCAAGCCGTTAAGGACGGCGCAACGGTAAAAATTTATTATGAAAGTCGAATTATTCCACTTAATCTTCCGGAAGGAGTTCAAGTGGATCATATTGTAGAAGATATCATTGAAGAACAGGATGCCGATTACCAAACAAAAACGAAGCAAAAATGGAGCCGCCTGGAAGCAGTAACAGGTGCACAAAGTCGATTAAAGACATTTGCTCAGGATTTTATTGAACACTTTGAAACACGACAAGAAGCGATGTTCGGGAAGTCGATAATTGTGGTTATGTCACGCCGAATTGCTATTGAACTATATAAAGAGATAATTGCATTACGGCCCGAATGGCATTCGGATGATGACAATAAAGGTGTTATAAAAATTGTCGTGACCGGGTCTTCAAGCGATGAATTGGAGTGGCAACCATATATCGGCAATAAAAGCCGAAGAGAAAACTTGGCAAAACGTATGAAAGACAATGAGGACCCTTTAAAAGTCGTTATCGTCCGCGATATGTGGCTGACAGGCTTTGATGTGCCAGCCTTGAATACGATGTACATAGATAAACCGATGAAAGGTCATAATCTGATGCAAGCAATCGCTCGTGTAAACCGTGTTTTCAAAGATAAGCCGGGTGGATTGATTGTCGATTACATCGGTATCGCTGAGAGCTTAAAAGAGGCCTTGCAAGAATATACAACAGATGACCGCAAACAAGCAGGTATCGATACCCAAGTGGCCGTTGACCTGATGTTAGAGAAGTATGATTTGATTCAAGAGATGCTGTATAAACACAACTATTCTGATTTCCAAGCCGAGAAACAGTCCATGCGTTTCAAAGTATTGAATGAAACCGTTGACTTTATTTTGGAATTAGGCAAAGAAGAACGCAAGCGCTTCTTGGATTTAGTGACGGAATTATCCAAAGCTTACGCTCTTTGTGCAATGGAAGAAGAAGCGAAAGAATTAAATGCTGAAATTGGTTTCCTTAAAGCCGTAAAAGCTGGGTTAATAAAGATTGTAAGCCCAGGGGATAAGCCGAAACTATCCCAAAAAGAAGTGGACAGTCGCATTCAACAAATGTTATCGAAATCGATTATTTCCGAAGGTGTAGTGGACATATATGAATCATTAGGCCTGGAAAATCCTGATATCTCTATCCTTTCCGATGAATTTTTGGCGGATGTTAGAGCTTTACCGCAAAAGAATATCGCAGTGCTATTATTGGAACGTTTGTTGAAAGGTAAGGTAAAGTCCGTTCAAAGAATGAACGTTGTCCAAGCTAAGAAATACTCAGAGATGCTGAAAAATTCCATTGATAAGTATAATAAACGCAGCATCCAAACTTCCAAAGTTATTGAAGAACTGATTGAAATCGCCAAAGAGATGCGTAAAGCGGCAGAGCGCGGAGAGGACTTAGGACTTAGCCAAGATGAAGTTGCCTTTTATGATGCACTTGCGGATCACATGACTGCTAAAGAGGTACTCGGGGATGAAACACTTCGTGCCATTGCGCATGAACTTACAAAAGTAATCAAGGAAAATATGACGATTGACTGGAATCGAAAAGAGTCTGCCAGAGCAAAAATGCGGATTACTGTGAGAAGATTGCTAAGGGAATACGGTTATCCACCAGACTTAGCAAAAATGGCTGTGGAGACAGTTGTGAGGCAGGCTGAGTTGATGGCGGGGAATATTTAGTAGTATAAAATAGGGAATATCAATCAAAAAATATAGAAACTCAATTTAATATCAATGTGAAATTGAGTTTAAATGAAAACAAATTATACTTGATTAGCTGGAAAGACTTTTGTAAACCATCTTGAAAGTCTAGGTCGTTTTATAATATGTGTGCAAAATTTTAGTAAGAAATAGAGATTATCTTTTTATAAAAAATAAGGAATCTCTATAAAATAGAAAGGAGTTATTCCTATGATTGAAGTATATTGTGATGAAAGTCGGGCTGAAACAATTTATGGAGATGAATCTACTGACCGATATATGGTAATTGGTGGATTATGGATTCCGCATGAAAAAAGAAAAAAGGTGAAAAATAAAATAAATTATTTGAAAAAGAAATATGATATTAATCACGAAGTAAAATGGAAGACAGTTAGTGCATCTAAATTACCATTTTATGTAGAATTAGTAGATTTCTTTTTAGAAAGTAAATACATCAGATTTAGATGTATCGTTGTGGATTCACATAAAGTAAATATGAAATTATATCATAATTCTGATGCGGAATTAGGGTTCTATAAATTTTACTATTTACTTTTACAAAAATGGTGTGAAGGTAATGAAACATATAGAATTTATCTCGATTATAAGCAAAATAAATTAGGAGATAGATTAAGTGTTTTAAACAAAATATTAAATAATGCATCACTTAGTTATGTGGAAGATGTAATAGCTTTAAACTCGGAGGAATCCGTATTTATACAGTTAGCAGATATTCTAATTGGTGCTGTAGGATATAAATTTAATGGATATGATTCTGAGAATGCTAAAAAAGTCATAATTAATCAAATTGAGGATTTTTTAGAAGACCCAATACAACCTACTCCAAGTTCAGAAAGAAAATTCAATGTTTTTAAAATAATATTAAGGTGAATGCTTATGTATAATAATTTAATTGAGTTTAGTACAGTGCAGGAATATAAAAATTATTTTATGAATGAGTATTGTGTATCTGGAGTAGTTACGCATCAAGACATTCAAGTTAATTTTTATCCTGATACTTTTGAGCATGCTTTCTACAAAAGCAGGAACAGAAAAAGAGCTGATAAAAGTATTTTTGATCATGAGAGGGCGAGAAGAATAGGTTGGATAAAAGATGTGTTAATAGATGCGACAATTCCAATCTATGTTGGATGGGATAGCAAAAGAAAAAGATATGATTCATCAAATAAAGTTTCATTAATAACTACTGATGGTTATGTAGTTGTAATTAGGTTAATTAATGACACAAGGGCAAAATTTGTAACAGCTTATTTAATAGATAATGGAGATGTACTTGATAAAATATGCTCAAGTCCATGTATATATGAACCAAGCATAGAACCAAGCGTAGAACCAAGCATAGAACCAAGCGTAGAACCAAGCATAGAACCAAGCGTAGAACCAAGCATAGAACCAAGCGTAGAACCAAGCGTAGAACCAAGCATAGAACCACGCATAGAACTCAGCGTAGAACTAAGCATAGAACTCAGCGTAGAACCAAACATGGAACTTGACAATTTGTAAACTATTGGTATACTAAATGTAATATCTGATAATGTTTTTGTCCTTTACTTAATGTTTGGGATCTGCAAAGGCCTTGTGTAATGAGCCCGATAATCAGTGCACAGATACTCCTTCTTGTATACAAGAAGGAGTTTTTCTTTTGGATGGCAGGTATGCCCAATTAGCGAAAGAAATTTGAAGAAGAACCTGTAAAGAAAAAGGAAAATATAATGGGCAATAGAGATAAACCATTTATATAAGATTATTAATTTTAACTTCATTTATCTAAGTACATATAAAAAGACTTCTCAAAAGAGAAGCCATAAACCGCTGCCTTGCATTAACTTTGTAATTAAAAGCACTCAGAAAAGCACTCAGAGTAGGTTGATTGCCTTTTTAATTGATTTGATTAGTATTATTTTTTCTTCTATAATATAACTCGATTTGTTGAATCAGTTTGATTTAAGTTGTTTTACCAATTTTTATACCCTCATTACCCATAAATCTTAACAAAAAATCCTTGGAACATTGAAGTGCTTGTCTTCAATAGTTTCCAAGGATTTTTTTTCAAATATAATACAGAATGACGAAGATGGGCATGGTTACGATACATAGCAGCGTGGTCATGATGTTGATCGCACCTGCGTATGCTGCATTCTTGTCGTGCACCTGCGCGAATTGCGTCACAGTGGAGGCTGCGGGGGTCACGGTGGCCAGGAAGGTGATGAGTAATATTTCCGTGCCGTTATTCACCAAACTAGCGGCATTGCTGAGTTTCAGCAGCAACAGGATGATGGCCGGACAAAGAATCATTCTGAAGAAGGTTACTGCATAAACTTTTTTGCTTGTGAATACGTGTTTCATATCCATTCCAGCGACGATCATGCCTGTGATCAGCATGCCCAGCGGTCCGATCATGGAACCGATTGAAGCCAATGTTTCATTGAGGATGGCCGGCAAGCGGCTTCCCGACAACATGGACAGCACGCCAATAAAAATGGCGATCATGTTTACATTGAGAATGATTTTCCGAAAATGAAGTTTCTTTTCTTTTGAGAACATCAATTTGCAGTGCGTCCACAGGAAAATCAATTGAACGGACAGAAATGCCGTGGAATAGATGACCCATTCAGTCCCCAAAACGGCTGTTACAATGGGAATGATCAAATTTCCTGCATTGGAATAGATGATGGACGCAATATCAATTTCCTCAAAATGGAACAGACTACCCGAGATATGTCCGATTATGAGCAGGAGTATGTGGATGGCAACAGCCGCCACAAAGGCCAGCATCAAGCCTGCTTGGATTTCCGGCTTGAAATCGACCTGAAAAACGCTGAGTATCACGGCAGGCATCACTAGATACAACGATAGTTTCGACAAGACGATACTCTCTTCCGTTTTCAGTATTCTCAGTTTTACCAACACATAACCCAAAATCATGATGAGGAACAGTTGGGCAATTTTCCGAACCAATAAGATACTAATCATGTGCAGTTCTCTCTTGTAGTTAAGAATTTAGAGTTCATTATATCGTATCCGATCAGAAAAGGATTGGGGCAATATGTCCATTTTTACTTTCATCTTTGCCAATTTTCGCCTTAGCACTCAAACAGAGCAAAACAATAGGTCAGATTGAACGTTTTTGTATTCGTCTGTCATAAAAATATGGTACGATTGTTGAAGATGTAAACGCTTTTCTGAGGAGTGATGATTTTTGCAGAGGATCGAGAAAGTGCTTGAGGCACTTGGCATGCTTTATGAAGAGAAGAAGCAGGGGATAACGGCCGAAGAGATTGCCTACAGGTTGCAGAGTGATCGCAGCAATATTTCGCGCGACCTGAACCGGTTGCACAAAGAACAGCGCTGCTACAAAGAGAAGACCAGACCGGTACGCTTTTTTCCATGCACCCACAAGAGGGTACCAAAGACTGGGGTACCGAAGGAAACGCCTAAAATGGTGGACATGGACAAGTTCCTGAAGCGTAATCCGAGCCTGTTCCATCAGATCGAACAAGGGAAGGCTGCCATCCTTTATCCGGGGGACGGCATGCATATGCTCTTGCTGGGCGAGACTGGCGTAGGGAAATCTTTGTTCGCCGATTTGCTGCACAAATACGGCATCCAGTCCGGAAAACTGGCGGAGGCCTCGCCGTTCATCCAGTTCAATTGCGCTGATTATGCCCATAACCCGCAGCTGTTGATGAGCCAACTGTTTTGCCACGTCAAAGGCGCCTACACCGGGACGGAGACCAACAAGACGGGACTTCTGGAGAAGGCGAACGGCGGGATTTTGTTTCTGGATGAAATCCACCGGTTACCAATCGAAGGACAGGAGATGCTGTTCACCTATATCGACCGCGGTGTTTTCCGGCGGCTCGGCGAATCCGAAAAAGATCATCATGCCAATGTCCTGATCATCGGCGCGACGACTGAAAAAAAGGACACACTTTTGAAGACATTCATCCGCAGACTGCCGATCATCATCGATCTGCCCAGTTTGAGGGAAAGGTCAATCGAAGAAAGACATCAGTTGTTCGATACATTCGTCCAACAGGAAGTAGATCAGTTGGGGGTGCCGATGTATTTCAGCAAGAATGCGCTGAAAGCTTTTCTGCACTACAAGTGTGAATTGAATATTGGGCAATTCAAAGCAGATATCCGGATCGCTTTCGCGAAAAGCTATGCCCGGTTTTTGGCAGTCAAAGAGGATTATCTGAGAGTCAGCAGTAAAGATTTGCCGGATTATATCCGGGCGGGGCTGCTCAGCAATGCGGCTCACCGCCAGATGTGGTCGAAATACGAAGTTACGAACCGACAGGCGATCCAATATTTGCCATCCACCGCTACCGTTACGGAAGTCAGCGTTCCGAGTGAAAGCACCATCTACCGGGAAATGAACACACGCTATCGGGAATTGGAGCAGAACAAAGCCAGCGCGGAAGAGATCCAAAAAGCGATGGAGCATGATCTGAAGACTTATTTCAAATTGACCGGAGAAAAGGAACAACTTTTTTGCAACAAAGAAAACCTAATCGCACTTGTGCCGGATAACATCATCAAGGAACTGGAGAAAATCCTCCGCCATGTCACCATTAAGACGGGTAAGGTAGTGAGCGACAAGGTTTTCCAGATGATGGCTATTCATATCTACAACCTTGTGAAGCGAAGCCAACAAGACCATGTGCTGAAGAATGACATGCATGAAGCGATCATCGACAAGTATCCGGAGATGTACGGCGTCGCGAAGGAGTGCATGACTATTCTGGAAGCGGATCTTGGTGTGGTTATTCCGGAAGAGGAAGCGAGTTATTTCATCATGTTCCTGATGCACGATGAGATGGATGCGATCGAAAGATTGGCGAAAGTGCAGGTCATTGTGATTGCGCACGGATCGGGGATTGCCTCGGCACTTTGCGACACGGCGAACCAGCTGTTGAACCACGAAGGGGCCATCGGAATCAATGCGCGTTTGGATGAGGAGCCCCAGCAAGTGTTCGAAAGGCTGGTCCGTTACATCAAAAACCATCAGATCACCGATGACATCCTGCTGCTGGTGGACATGGGCAGCCTGACGACTTTTGCGGGGGAATTGGAGAAACTGTTCCCTCTGAAAGCTAAGTCCATTCCGCTCGTGAGCACCATGCATGTCCTCGAAGCCAGCAGAAAAGCGATGATCGGTTGCGGTCTGCGTGAAGTCTACGTCGAAACACTGAAGGTAAATGACTATATGGCCATCTATCAGTACAGGAAGGAAGTGGAGCAGTTGCAAATCTGATGAGTTACATGCCATCGGGCTGCATCGATCTGATCAGCACGAGCACGAGCGAAATGTCCAAGCTTTACGGCTTCATATATGTTGATCAGGATGATGAAGGAATAGACAGACTGAAACGCAGCAAAAAAGATTCGTTCCACTGGTACAAAAAGATCATCGCTTCAAACGGGGCTGATCTGGACTGAATATACACGTAGTCCTTGAACAACTGAGCGGTTTGCCGATTCTAAGATAAAATGAACAGTCTCCGGAGTCCGTATGATGGGGATTTCTGGAGGCTGCTTTTGTTTTATCTTGAGGCGGTAAATGTTTTATTATTAGTGGGCGGACAACGGTTTGTCGGACAATGCCCAGCCTTCTACGACGCGTGCCCCGATCGGTTCAGGATTTTCTTTGAATTTGACGAATTCCATCGTTTTCTGTTCAATCCGTTCACCGGTGCGTTTGTCGATGATATAGACGTTATAGCGGATGGCACCCCATTCACCTTCCACGATCATATTATGGAATTCGCCGAGTTCGATGTCATAGGCCTGGAAAAGTTGCCCCATCATGTCCTTGTACTGCTGCAAAGTCAGGCGGTCGCTGTAGACATTGTAGTGCGCATCCGGTTCATACAAAGTCTCGCACCAGTCCAACCAAGCATCGTACCCATTGTTCCAATTCTTGAATCCTTGTTCAAACCGCTCTCTGATCGCATTCTCAAAATTCTGACTCATTATTTTTCCTCCTTCGATTTGGTCTACTTTTTGCGTTCTGTAAACCTTGATATGACTATATCAGGAGGGGATAAACTGAACGTAAACTTTGAGATGGGGACCAAAAAGTACAAAAATATCCCGAAATATTCGGGCGGATATTGTATGATAATGAAAAAAGCAGGGGAGGGATTGTGATGGCTGAACTGGATCGCTTGGTCAAACTGCTCGTGGAGAAGCTGCTGCGTTCATCCAAAAAGCCGGAGCCAAGCGGGAGTGGGACCGATGAGGGAAAAGAATTAGGGAATAAGCCCCTAGAGCGTGTTTCGGAGAGAACTGCTAAAGACGAAACGGACGAAAAAATGCCTGAAGGATGATTTCCTTCAGACATATTGGAGCAGTTCATCATAATAAAGCTTCGTGATCAATTCCCGGTCAGCGGTAGTGGGTTTGTCGATGTAGATGACGTATTCGGCATCCCAAGTGTAGGCGGATGTGCCTTCCAAAAACGGATTTTCTACGGGCGTTTCGGTTTCCAATTCGGCGATGAGGACGGCGATGTAGTCTTCGCTTTCGGTTTCGTCATGGAAGTCGAAGTCATCGCTTGTCTCGATGTAGAGTTTGTAGGCTTTGTCCGGGTGCTCGGCTTTGAATTTTTGGATGATCGCAATTTCTTTGTCCAGGTTTCTCATGGTGCTTGCTCCCTTCGGAAATGGCTTTGGATCAAGTGTTTTCTATAGGCCTATCATAACATTCTCCACCTGCATCTGCACTCAATAACCCGGCGATGGGTGACGGTTGCGGGCTCATATATTATGATGGAATAATCAATTTTAAGGAGGGATCAGCATGGAAATCGCAATTTTACAGCACGTGGATTTTGAAGGGCCGGTGGAGATCGAGAATTGGTGCCGGCAGACCGGAAACGAATATAAGGTATACCGCCTATTTCTGGGGGAAGCTTTGCCGAAAGCGGAGAGAACGGATTTCCTTGTGATATTGGGCGGTCCCATGAGCGTCCTGGATGAACTACCTTGGCTGGAAGAGGAAAGGCAGCTTATCCGTGTACTCATCAGCCAGGGAAAGCCGGTCTTCGGAGTTTGTCTGGGCGGACAGCAGATCGCCAAAACTTTGGGGGCTGACATTTTTCAGGGGGAATACCGGGAAGCAGGTTGGCTGCCGATCCGGACGATAAAATCGGAAACGCTAGGCGAACTGCCTGAGGAACTGGTCGTGTTCCATTGGCACGGGGAGCAATTCGGCTTGCCGGAAGGAGCGGAGCGCCTGTTCACAAGCGAAGTCTGTCCGAATCAGGGTTTTATCTATAAAGAAAATGTGATCGGTCTGCAGTTCCATTTCGAATCCACAAAGGAAAGCATCGAAAGCATTCTCCAGAACGATGCGGCCTTCTTGGACGGCACCGCCTATACGCAGACGTCAGCAGAAATTCGGAATTATCCGATACCCGCGAGCAACCGGAAGCTGCTTTATCGCTTGCTGGATCGGTTAAAAGCTACGGTACCGGATTGAACAGCATAAATCCGGCGAGATCGATAAGATGGGGGAATCGGAATTTCCGGTGGAAGTGTGCTTCGTCGGTTGTCCGTCATGCGCTTCCTTGCGAATAGCCGAGGAGTCCCGTTGTGTCGGCTGATGTGCAGTCGCTACTTTGCGAACAGTCAAGGAATCTTCTTTGTGTCGGCTGATATGCAATCATAGTTTTACAAACAGCCGAGGAAGCCTGTTTATGTAGGCTCTTCCATGTTTAGGCATCTCATATCCGCAAAGCACAAAAAGAGGCTGGGACAAAATCCCAGCCTCTTTTGATTGTTAAAGCAAGTCATTCAATTCGCGGATATCGTCTATCAGTGCATCCGCCGAGTCCAGTTCCCCGGGGAAGCCGAAGCCGTAACGGCAACCCACTGTGCGGACGGGATGATGTTCGGCGACCTCGATGTCCTGGAAACGGTCGCCCACAATCAGGTAGCCGCCAGGAAAAACCGATTGGATCGATTCGAAGATTTCATATTTGGGGATGAAGCTGAAGTCTTCCGTGCAGTACATGCCGTCGAAGTAGCGGTCCAGCCCGAAGCTTTCTCGGTGCGCTTCCATATAGGCCCGGCTACAGTTGCTCAAAAATACTAGACGATAGCCTTTTTCCTTCAATGCCTGCAAGGTTTCCAGAGCGCCTTCGTAAAGAATAGCCTGCCCATTTTGAGCTTTTTCCAGCAGAATCTGCCCGATCATTTTTGAGGCCTTCGATCGGATGTCTTCGTCCAAGTCGGGCATGAAATTTTCCCACATCGCTTTGCTGCTGTAGCCCAGCCACTTCGTAATTTCTGCATCCGCCCAATCCCCGGGAGCAGCGTGGCCGGCTTCAACAAGAAAAGCATAGGCTTGTTTGAAAGCAAAGATGTAATTCCGGGTACTGTCATGGATAGTGCCGTCGTAGTCAAGGATGATGGTGTGAACACCTTTGAACATTCGTTTTCCCATAATTTTTTATAAATTTTTGAGCAGGTTGGCCATTTCGATGGCAGATACAGCACAATCATAGCCTTTATTGCCCGCTTTCGTACCGGCGCGCTCGATGGCTTGTTCAATCGTGTCGGTTGTCAGGACACCGAAGATGACCGGAACGCCGGTATTCATGGAAGCTGTCGCTACGCCTTTGGACACTTCGGAACAGACGTAATCGAAATGTGCCGTTGCACCCTTGATGACGGCGCCTAAAGTGATGACGGCATCATATTTTCCGGAAGCCGCCAATTTTTGCGCTACCAATGGAATTTCGTATGCGCCGGGCACCCATGCCAAGTCGATGGCTTCTTCAGCCACGCCATGGCGTTTTAAGCCATCCAAAGCGCCGCCCACCAATTTCGAGCCGATGAATTCGTTGAAACGTGCCACCACGATCGCGATTTTTAAATCCTGTGCAATTAATTGTCCTTCGATGATGTTCATTTTGTTTTCCTCCTGTTTGATTGTTTTTTTATAAGTCTAGAAAGTGCCCCATCTTTTGTTTCTTTGTTTCCATATAGCGCTGCGTTTCGCCGAATATTTCCAACTGGATCGGAAGCCTTTCGGTGATCTTCACACCGTGCTTTTTCAATCCTTCTATCTTAAGCGGATTGTTCGTCAAAAGCCGGATTTCCTTGACGCCCAAGTCCTGCAGCATCTCGTCAGCCATGTAGTATTCGCGCAGATCGCTTGGGAATCCCAGCATCAGGTTGGCTTCAACCGTGTCGTAGCCTTGGTCCTGCAATGCATAAGCATGGATTTTATTGACGAGGCCGATGCCGCGCCCTTCCTGGCGCAAGTAGACCAAGACCCCTAGGCCTGCCTCGGCGATCTGCTTCATGGCCGCGTCCAATTGCTGGCCGCAGTCGCAGCGTTTCGATCCGAAGACATCGCCAGTCAAGCATTCCGAATGGACGCGCACCAGCACGGGTTCTTCCGTCGTGACATCGCCCATGACCAAGGCGACGTGGTGCTCGTCCGCATCGATCTTGCTCACGTAGGTGTAGATGTCGAACTCGCCGTATTTGGTAGGGAGTTTGGCCTGGCCTTCGCGCATGTAGAGCTGTTCGTTCTCCTTGCGGTAGGCGATCAGGTCGGCGATCGTGCCGATCTTCAGGTCATGCTCTTTGGCGAAAGTGATCAGTTCGGCTGTGCGCATCATCGTGCCGTCATCGGCCATGATTTCGCAGCAGAGTCCTGCCGGCTTCAATCCGGCTAAACGGGCCAAATCGACGGTGGCTTCGGTATGGCCGTTACGCGCGAGCACACCGTTGTCGACTGCCTTCAGCGGGAAGATATGGCCAGGGCGGCGGAAATCTTCGGGCTTGGCGTCATCCTCCACGGCCTTCATGACGGTCAGAGAGCGTTCGAAAGCCGAGATGCCGGTGGTCGTCTCGACATGGTCGATGGCGACGGTGAAGGCTGTCCCATGATTATCGGTGTTGCGGTCCACCATCGGAGTCAGTACCAGTTTCTCGGTGAGTGTCCGCTCCATCGGCATACAGATTAAGCCTTTCGCGTAGATGGCCATGAAATTGATGTTTTCCGGAGTCGCGAATTCGGCTGCGCAGATCAGGTCGCCTTCATTTTCGCGGTCTTCATCATCCACCAGCACAATGATTTTGCCGGCTCTGATGTCCGCGATAAGTTCTTGGGATGTGTTGAACATGTATGTTTTCCTCCTTTTTTTCAGAAGAAGCCGTTCTCTTGCAAGAAAGCTTCAGATAGGTTGCTTTGTTTTGTTTGTGTTTTAGGGCTCAGGCCCAGCAGTTTTTCCACGTATTTTCCGATGATGTCGCACTCCAGATTGACCGTGTCGCCCAACTTCTTCTCGAGCAGGATCGTCTCCGCTCCGGTATGGGGAATGATGGATACCTGGAACGAGCCGCTGTCGACCGTCGCCACAGTCAGGCTGACGCCGTCGATGGCGATCGAGCCTTTTTCGATGATGTAGCGGAGCAGTTCGGGGCCGGCTGAGATGGTGATCCAGACGGCGTTATCGTCCTTGCGGTATTCCTTGATCGAGCCGGTCCCGTCGATGTGCCCGCTGACGATGTGCCCGCCCAGGCGGGTGTCGAGCTGCAATGCCCGTTCCAGATTGACGCGGCCGCCCATCTGCAGGCCGCCAAGGTTTGAGCGTTGCAGCGTTTCCGGCATGACGTCGGCATCGAAGGCATCCTTATGCAGCTTCGTTACCGTCAGGCAGACGCCGTTGGTGGAGATGCTGTCGCCGATTTTTGTTCCGATCAGCACTTTTTTTCCGCCGATAGTGACGACGGAAGATTTTTGGCCATGACGGATGCCTTTTAAGGTGCCGACTTCTTCGATGATTCCAGTAAACATGAATGTCCTCCCACTTTCCTCTATTATTCGTTCTTGGAAAGGTAGCCTTCTAAAAGGATATCTTCCCCAACGGTGCTGGCCTTCAACTCGATGACGCTGAAAGCTTGGCTCAGCTTCTCGATACCTTCTCCGCCGACAGGTGTTTTTGCCGTTTCCCCGCCGATCAGTTTCGGGGCGATGTAGACTTGCACCTTGTCGACGATGCCTGCTTGCAATGCGGCAAAGTTCAAAGTGGCGCCGCCTTCCAAGAGGATGCTGTCGATGCCGCGCTCTCCGAGAACTTTCATCAGCGCCTTCAGATCGGTCCGGCCATCCTTGGTCGGTACAGTCAAAAGCTCGATGCTGGCTGCTTCGAGCAGTGCGGCTTTATTGCGGTCCGCCCATTCTGTCGTTGCGATAAGAGTCTTGGCCACATCCTGATCTTGGAGCACTTTTGCTTCCAAAGGGATGCGCAAGGTGCTGTCGACGATGATCCGCAGCGGATTTTTTCCTCCCGGAATGCGGGAAGTCAGTTGCGGATCGTCCATGATGACGGTCTGGACACCGACCATGATGCCGGTGAGGGCGCTGCGCAGTTGCTGCACGCGTTCCCTGGCGGCAGGTCCGGTGATCCATTGCGATTCGCCGGTTCGGGTCGCGATCTTTCCGTCCAGGGACATCGCTGCTTTCATGACGACGAACGGTTCTTTTTTTACGATGTATTTCATGAATATTTCATTCAAACGGCTGCTTTCTTCAGCCCGGACGCCGGTTACTACTTCGATGCCGGCAGCCTGCAGTTTCTTGACGCCGCGTCCGGAAACCAACGGATTCGGATCCAAAGCCGCGATGACAACTCGACCGATTTTCTTTTCGATGATTTTGTCGGAGCAGGGCGGTGTTTTGCCGAAATGGGAGCAAGGTTCCAGAGTCACATAGATGGTTGCACCGGCCACATCTTCTGTTGCCGAGCGGAACGCGTTCACTTCAGCATGGCCTTCCCCGATTTTTTCGTGGTAGCCGGACCCGATGATGCGTCCGTCCTTGACGATGATGGCGCCGACCATCGGATTCGGGGCAACGGCACCGCGGCCTTTCTCGGCAAGTCCCAGCGCCATTTGCATAAAGTATGTATCCTTATCTTGCATCTTTGTGTGCCTCCCATTTCCAAAATAAAAAGCCCTGAACATTTCTGCTTCAGGGCTCGACAAAGGAAGGCCAGCTAAATAAGGCCAAAAAATCCCTGGGTATACACTACACCCAGGGATTGACATTCCGATTCATGAACGAATGGCGAACAAGTGTTATTTGCATGGCAAATAAACGTATGCCCACTCGAAAATGGTTTCTGTCTTCTCTCATCCAGACTCTGACTGTCGGCTTCGGAATTTAACCGAATCTGCCTTAACGGCTCGTGGGCTTTACCACCGGTAGGGATTTTCACCCGTCCCTGAAGACTATTCAATTAAGTTGCCTCTAGGATAATCTCAATCCGTATCATTGTCAAATAAAAATTTTTGCAAACAAATGTTCTGTAGTGGAAGAGTGTCTCCCGCTGCCCGTATTTGGTCGGATTATAACCGTTAGATTAAAATAAAGTTTGTAATCCATTAGAATTGGGTATAAAATGAGTCCAATAATAGTTGCAACATGACTCGGAAATGATCGTTCGCAAGAGCGACAGTGAGAATAACATTAAAAGGGGATGGCGGAATTTTGGAACAAGTATTTCAAGGAAGAAGCTTATTGGCGGAAAAAGATTTCACTCGGGAAGAATTGGAGTATCTGATTGATTTTTCGGCGCATTTGAAGGATCTGAAGAAACGAAATATTCCGCACCGTTATCTGGAAGGCAAAAACATTGCCCTTTTGTTCGAAAAAGCCTCCACTCGTACTAGAGCTGCTTTTACAGTGGCTGCCATCGATCTTGGGGCGCATCCTGAATACCTTGGGAAAAATGATATCCAATTGGGCAAAAAGGAATCCGTTGAAGACACCGCTAAAGTACTCGGCAGTATGTTCGACGGCATCGAATTCCGCGGATTCAGCCAAAAAACCGTCGAAGATTTGGCGAAATATGCCGGTGTACCGGTATGGAATGGCTTGACGGATGAGTGGCATCCGACCCAAATGATCGCTGATTTCCTGACGGTCAAAGAGCATTTCGGAAAATTAGCAGGGCTTAAATTGGCCTATGTCGGGGATGGACGCAACAACGTCGCCAACAGCCTGTTGGTTACCGGTGCTATCCTCGGCGTGCATGTCACGATCTGCGCGCCGGAATCGCTGTTCCCGAACGAGGAATTGGTTGAGATGGCCCAGAAATTCGCTGAAAAGAGCGGCAGCAAAATCGAAATCACGGCTGATGTTGCCAAAGGCGTAAAAGCGGCTGATGTCCTTTACACCGATGTATGGGTATCGATGGGTGAAGAAGATAAATTTTCAGAACGTATCGAATTGTTGGCGCCTTATCAGATCAATATGGAGATGATTGAGAAGACCGGAAATGACGATGTGATCATGCTGCACTGTTTGCCGGCTTTCCATGATACAAAAACGCAATATGGCCAGGAAATCGCGGAAACATTCGGCATGCGCGAGATGGAAGTGACCGATGCCGCCTTCCGCAGCAAGCACGGTCGTCAGTTTGAGCAAGCTGAAAACCGCATGCATTCCATCAAGGCAATCATGGCTGCGACCTTAGGAAATTTATTTATTCCAAAAGTTTGATTGACAAAGTGAAAAACAGATGATAAATTTAATGAAAATGTAAAACAACATTTAACACAAACAAAAACTTTGACAAGAAGAGTAATCCATTTGCGAAGTCAAGCGAACCTTGGAGGGTGAAAGCAAGGTCAACCGCGGTGGATGAACAGGAACTTTGAGTTGATAAGCTGAATGTGAACCATAAAGTTTAATCCGGTTGCCCCGTTATCGCAAAAGTAGCAATACTTGAGTCCAGCATGCGCGCATGTTGGAAAATAAGGGTGGCACCACGAACTTTCGTCCCTATACTGAATCTATTTGATTTGGTATAGGCACGGAAGTTTTTTTGTATATATGCAAGTCTTTGTAAGATGGGCTCGGCCTGTTTTACTACAAATTATTAGAGGGGGATGGAAAGAATGATTCATGTCAGTATCATTGGAGCAACAGGTTACACGGGGGTGGAATTAGTCCGATTATTGGGATTGCGCGAGGATGTGGTCTTGGATCATCTGACCTCCCGTACGTATGCGGGTCAAAAGATCCAGCATCTTTTTCCGCACCTGTTGGGCAACATCGATCACACTTGCGAAGAATTGGATCTGGAACAAGTGACGACGGACAGCAATATTATTTTTGTGGCTTTGCCGCATGGACACGCGTTGCCGATAGCCAAGAAAGCTAAAGAAAAAGGTAAAAAAGTCATCGATCTGGGAGCCGATTTCCGATTGAAGGATGCGGCGGTCTATGAAGAATGGTACAAAGTCGCGCACACGGAGCCGGAACTTTTGCAAGAAGCTGTCTACGGTCTGCCCGAATGGGACCGCGACGCGATCAAGGATGCAACAGTCATCGCCAATCCGGGTTGCTTTGTGACAAGCATCCTCCTGGGATTGATGCCTTTGATGAAGAAAAAAGGCTGGGTCGTGCCGAACAGCATCGTTTGCGATTCCAAATCCGGCACGTCCGGAGCGGGCCGCGCCGGCGATGTAGCGAACCTCTTCACTGAGGTGGAAAGCAGCTTCAAAGCCTACGGTGTAGCACATCACCGCCACACACCGGAAATCGAGCAACTGTTGACGCAGATGGCCGGAACGGACACGATGATCCAATTTACGCCGCATCTGGTGCCGATGAGCCGAGGCATCCTCAGCACCATCTACGCGACGGTCACTGGGGGACATACGGCAGAAGAAATCCACGCTCTATTTGAGGAAGCTTACGCCGATGAACCGTTTGTGCAGGTTCTGCCTGCGGGTATGTGGCCGATGACGAAATCGGTGAAAGGCACAAATAACTGCCAACTGGGTGTCACCTACGACGAACGCACAGGCCGGGTCATCATCGTGTCGGTCATCGACAACTTGATGAAGGGCGCTGCCGGCCAAGCCGTGCAAAACATGAACCTGATGTTCGGACTTGCCGAAACGACAGGATTACAGATGATTGGGCTTTTCCCGTAATAACGGAAGACTGAAGGAGGAAACGGACGAAATGATAAAGAAATTACATAAAAGCGGTGTGACTGCCGCTGCAGGTGTGCAAGCCGCGGGTATCCACGCCGGGTTCAAGAAACGCAAAAAGGATATGGCGCTGCTGTATTTCCCTGAGGGGGCAACCGTTGCGGGCGTCTTCACCAAAAATAAAGTCAAAGCGGCTCCGGTCCAGTACGATCAGCAGGCCCTGCAGCAGCATGACCGCTTCAAGGCGATCCTGATCAACAGCGGCAACGCGAACGCTTGTACAGGCAAACAAGGCAAAGCCGATGTGGAAGAGACCGTGGAGCTCCTTGCTGAAGAACTGAACATCCAACCGGAAGAAGTGTTGGTGTCTTCGACAGGCGTCATCGGAATGTTCATGAACATGGAGACAATGAAAAAAGGGGTCAAGGCGATCGCACCGGAAGTTTCCGAATTCGGCGGCGCTGCAGCCAGCAAGGCAATCATGACGACGGATACGGTTCCGAAAGAAGTCAGCTTCACCTTTGAAGTCGCCGGCAAAACGGCTACCATCGGCGGCATGGTCAAGGGATCCGGAATGATCCATCCGAACCTTGGCACGATGCTGGGCTACATCACAACCGATGTCGCAATCGGCCAAGCAGCTTTACATGCGATGTTGCTGAAAGCCGCGGATGCGACCTTCAACCATGCGACCGTCGACGGGGACACGAGCACGAACGATTCCGTCTTTGTGGCTGCTACCGGCAAACTCGACAATCCGCTGATCGTTTCCGCTGATGATGCCGGCTTCGCCGAGGTTGAAGCGGCTGTCCTGTCCATCTGCTCCCAATTGGCGCAGCTGTTGGTCAAGGACGGCGAAGGGGCGACAAAATTTGTCGAGGTCTTGGTTTCCGGGGCGAAGACAATGGCTGATGCGGTTTCGGTCGGTAAATCGGTCGCGACCTCGAGCTTGGTGAAAACGGCGATGTTCGGCGAGGATGCCAACTGGGGCCGTGTCATCACGGCTGCCGGTTATGCGGACACCGAATATTTCGATGCCGATGTGATCGACATCGCCTTCTCAAGCAAGAACGGCGAAATCCAGCTTTGCGAAGCGGGGATGGGTGTCGTCTTCGATGAAGAACTTGCGAAAAAAATACTGGAAGCAGATGAAATCAATATTTTGATCGACCTGCATCTGGGCACGGAAGCCGCCAGCACATGGACATGCGACTTCTCTTACGATTACGTGAAAATCAATGCGGATTACAGAAGCTGAGGGGGATGAAGATGAACAAGAGCAATTGTGAAAAAGCCGAAATGCTTGTCGAAGTATTGCCTTATGTCAACCGTTTCCGCGATAAGATCATCGTCATCAAATACGGCGGCAATGCCATGATCAATGAAGATCTGAAAAAAGCCGTCATGCAGGATTTGTTATTGATGAAATCGGTGGGGATGCACCCTATCCTTGTCCATGGCGGCGGACCGGCCATCAACGATATGCTGAAAAAACTGAAGGTCGAGAGCCACTTCGAGCAGGGGCTGCGCGTGACGGACAAAGAGACGATGGAAATCGTCGAAATGGTGTTGGCGGGCAAAGTCAACAAGGACATCGTCGGCACGCTGAACCAGATTGGCGGCAAAGGCATCGGTTTGTCAGGCAAAGACGGCAATCTGATCCAAGCGCGCAAAAAATATCTGGAAAAGAACGGCGAAAAAATCGACATCGGCTATGTCGGCGAAGTGGAAGCAGTCAACAAGGAAATGCTGGAGTCGCTCATCTACAGCGGCTACATCCCGGTCATTTCCTCCATCGGGATGGGCAAGGACGGGATGAGCTACAACATCAACGCTGATTATGTAGCCGGTGCTGTGGCGAAAGCCGTTCAGGCAAACAAATTCATCCTGTTGACAGATGTGGAAGGGATTTTCCGCGACTATCATGATAAGGATTCGCTCATTTCGAGGATCACGCTCGAGGAAATCGAAGCATTGGAAGCGGACGGCATCATCTCAGGCGGAATGGTTCCGAAAGTGGACTGCTGCATCGACGCCTTGAAGGGCGGCGTTGCCGGAGCGCACATCATTGACGGCCGTCTGCGCCACTCGATTTTATTGGAAGTTTTTTTCGACGAAGGGATCGGCACGATGATCGATCGCGATAAGGAAGGGGTATAAAGAATGACGAATGAAGAAATAAAAACAAAAGGGCAAACCTACTTGATGAATACCTTCAACCGTGGAGCAATCTGCATGGTTGAAGGACAAGGCAGCTATCTGAAGGATGCGGACGGCAAGCAATATTTGGACTTCCTGGCAGGCATTGCCGTGAATGCGTTAGGGCATAATCACCCGAAAGTGACGGCTGCGATAGCGGAACAGGCAGCCAAACTGGTCCACTGCTCGAACTTTTATTGGATCGAGCCGCAAGTGCAGTTGGCGGAAAAACTGATCACGAATTCCGTTCTGGATAAGGTCTTTTTCGGCAATAGCGGTGCGGAAGCCAATGAAGGAGCCATCAAATTGGCGCGTAAATACGGACGTGAGGTCCACGGCGAAGGCTGCTACGAGATCATCACTGCCGATAACTCGTTCCACGGCCGCACGTTGGCGACGTTGACGGCGACCGGCCAAAAACAATTCCATAAAGATTACGATCCGTTCCTGGAAGGCTTCCACTACGTTCCCTTCAATGACTTTGAGGCTTTGGCCGCCAAAGTTTCGGAAAAGACATGCGCAATCCTGCTGGAACCGATCCAAGGCGAAGGCGGCGTCTACGTGGGCGATCAAACTTACCTGCAGCAAGTGCGCGCACTTTGCGACGAGAAGGATATCCTGTTGATCTTTGATGAAGTCCAAACGGGCATGGGCCGAACAGGCAAGCTGTTCGCCTACGAAGGCTACGGTGTGGAACCGGATGTGATGACGTTGGCGAAAGCTTTGGGCAATGGCGTTCCGATCGGCGCACTGTTGGCGAAGGATGCCGTCGCTTCCCATTTCAAACCGGGTGACCATGGTTCGACTTTCGGCGGCAACCCGCTGGTCTGTGCGGCAGCTTTCGCAACCATGCAAGCGATTGAAGACGAGAATATTTTGACGAATGTAAATGAGATGGGCAACTATTTCGAAGGGAAATTAGTGGCATTCAAGGAAAAATACGACTTCATCCTCGATGTGCGCGGCAAAGGCTTGCTGCTCGGGATGGAACTGGCGATGAAGGGAGCCGACATCGTCGCGAAGTGCTTGGAAAAAGGCGTCATCATCAATTGCACGCATGATACGGTCCTGCGTTTCCTGCCGCCGCTGAATGTGACAACCGCGGAAATCGACAAGGCTGTTGCAGTGATGGATGAGGTTTTTCAAACAATTGAAGCTTAAAGAAAGGATGGCAAAGCATGCCTAAACGAACAGACATCAAGTCGATCCTCGTGATCGGCTCGGGACCTATCATCATCGGCCAAGCCGCGGAATTTGACTATGCTGGAACGCAAGCATGTTTAGCCTTAAGGGAAGAAGGATACAAAGTCATCCTGGTCAACTCCAACCCGGCTACGATCATGACGGACGTTGAAATCGCCGATAAAGTCTATATGGAACCACTGACATTGGAGTTCATCGCGAACATCATCCGCAAAGAGCGTCCGGACGCCTTATTGCCGACATTGGGCGGCCAGACCGGTTTGAACATGGCGGTGGAACTGGATGAAGCCGGCATTCTGGAGGAGTACAAGGTCGAGTTGCTTGGAACGAAACTGACTTCCATCCAACAAGCCGAAGACCGCGACCTGTTCCGCCAATTGATGGCGGAATTGAATCAGCCGGTCCCTGAGAGCGACATCATCCACACCGTTGGGGAAGCATTGAGCTTCGCGGCGGAAGTCGGTTATCCGTTGATCGTCCGTCCGGCCTTCACGATGGGCGGCACCGGCGGCGGCATCTGTCATAATGAAGCCGATCTGCGCGAAATCGTGGCCAACGGCTTGCGCTACTCACCAGTGACACAATGTCTTTTGGAAAAATCGATCGCCGGCTTCAAGGAAATCGAATATGAAGTAATGCGCGACAGCAACGACAACGCCATCGTCGTCTGCAACATGGAAAACATCGATCCGGTCGGCGTTCATACAGGCGATTCCATCGTCGTGGCGCCTTCCCAGACCTTGTCCGACAAAGAATACCAAATGCTGCGCGATGTCTCCCTGCAGATCATCCGCGCCCTGAAAATCGAAGGCGGCTGCAATGTCCAGTTGGCATTGGATCCGTACTCGTTCGACTACTACATCATCGAAGTGAACCCGCGCGTCAGCCGTTCTTCTGCCTTGGCGAGTAAAGCGACCGGTTACCCGATCGCGAAGATGGCGGCGAAGATCGCTGTCGGCTTGACCCTGGATGAAATGAAGAATCCGGTAACCGGCACTTCCTATGCGGCTTTCGAGCCGGCTTTGGATTACATCGTCTCCAAAATCCCGCGTTTCCCGTTCGATAAATTCGAAAAGGGCGACCGCACCCTCGGCACACAGATGAAAGCGACCGGCGAAGTCATGGCCATGGGCCATACGTTCGAGGAATCGATGCTGAAAGCCGTCCGTTCTTTGGAATACGGCGTCAACCATCTGGCCTTGCCGAAAGATCAAGGCCAGACCGTGACGATGGAAGAGATCGAACAGAACATCCGCGTCGCTTGCGACGAGCGTCTATTCTATCTGGGAGAAGCGTTGCGCCGCGGCGTGACACCGGAAACAATCCACGAATGGAGCGAAATCGACTACTTCTTCCTTTTTAAATTCAAGCACATCATCGACTTGGAGAAGGAAGTGGCGGCAGCCGAACCGAAAGACTTGGAAATCCTGCGCGAAGCCAAGAAATACGGCTTCAGCGATGAAATCATCGCTGAACTGTGGGGTATGGCTTCGGAAGACATCTACGCGTTGCGCAAAGCCAACGGCATCGTTCCTGTTTTCAAGATGGTGGATACGTGTGCGGGCGAATTCGAATCCTTCACACCGTACTTCTACAGCACATATGAGATGGAACAGGAATCATTCCCGAGCGACCGCGAAAAAGTCATCGTCTTGGGTTCCGGTCCGATCCGTATCGGCCAAGGGGTCGAGTTCGACTACGCGACGGTGCATGCGGTCTGGGCAATCCAGGAAGCCGGCTATGAAGCGATCGTCGTCAACAACAACCCGGAAACCGTTTCGACGGACTTCTCGATCTCCGACAAGCTGTATTTCGAACCGTTGACTGAAGAAGACGTGATGGCGATCATCGATCTGGAACAACCGTTGGGCGTCGTGGTGCAGTTCGGTGGCCAAACGGCCATCAACCTGGCCGACAAATTGGTCAAACACGGCGTGAAGATCCTGGGCACGAGCCTGGAAGATCTGGACCGCGCCGAAGACCGCAAACTGTTCGAACAGTTGTTGCGCGACTTGGATATCCCGCAAGCACCCGGCAAAACAGCCGTGACCGTTGAAGAAGCGGTCGCAGTTGCCGACGAAATCGGTTATCCGGTCTTGGTGCGTCCGTCCTACGTATTGGGCGGCCGGGCGATGCAGATCGTCTACAACCAAGCCGATCTGGAGAAATACATGCGCGAAGCGGTCGTGGCCAGCCCCGAACGGCCGGTCCTGGTCGATCATTACCTGATCGGACAAGAGTTGGAAGTCGATGCGATCTGCGACGGCGAAACCGTCCTGATCCCGGGCATCATGGAACACATCGAGCGCGCCGGCGTCCACTCGGGTGACTCGATCGCAGTCTATCCGCCGCAGAATCTGTCGGCTGAACTGATCCAAACGATCGAAGACTACACGATCCGCGTGGCGCAGGGGCTGAACACAATCGGTTTGGTGAACATCCAGTTCGTCATCAGCAACGGTGTCGTCTACATCATCGAAGTGAATCCGCGCGCGAGCCGGACAATCCCATTCCTTAGCAAAGTGACCGGCATCCCGATGGCGAATTTGGCGATGCAAGGCATCCTTGGCATCAAACTGAAAGATCAAGGCTATCGGACTGGTCTGGTTCCGTCAAAATCCGGCGTATACGTGAAGATGCCGGTCTTCAGTTTCAACAAACTGAAGAAAGTCGACACAGTATTGGGCCCGGAAATGAAGTCCACAGGGGAGATCATCGGAAAGGACGCCATCCTTTCCAAAGCTCTGTACAAAGCATTTCGTGCCGCCAATATCCAGATTCCCGAGTACGGGACGGCGCTGCTGACGATTGCCGACAAGGACAAACACGAAATCCTGCCGCTGGCGAAACGCTTGGTTGCGGTCGGGTACCGTCTGCTTGCTACACAGGGGACAGGGGAAACCTTGCTGGAGGCCTATGTGCCGGTCACGATTCTCCGAAATGGCGAAGCCAAACGGGAAAATATCCTGAAAAGCATGCACGAAGGGAAAATCCAGTTCGTCATCAATACGATGACCGAAGGCAAGACCGAGGAAACCGACGGCTACTTCATCCGCCGCGAAGCCGCGGACAACAACCTGCCGTGCCTGACCTCGCTGGATACAACCGAGGCGCTGCTGCAGGCGATGGAAATGATGCATTTCCAACTGCAGGCAGTCGGGACCGAACCGGCCTGAATATTTATAAATACCTGATTTCAGATGCAAAAAGGCCGCAAGCTTACCCTGTATGGATAAGCTTGCGGCCTTTTCAGTGTGGACTATATTTTTTCGATAATATAGAGAGCGTCCCGGACGCCAGTATGCATTTCAATGCTGTCTTCCGTGAAGTCCACGGTCATTTCGAGTCTTTTTTCCAAATCTATGGCTTTCAGAGTGAACGAATCTTTGGCCAGTTCCAATTTACGGATATCCAAGCGTGTGTTTACAGGCAAGTAAATGACAATCCTCGTGTTAGTTTTTCCTAAGCGTATTTGACCAGTGTTTTTTAGAATAAGATCTATTGGTTCAACATCAAATAATTGATATGTAGCAACCATTTGTTTTAAATATCCAAAATCATCTGCTCCAGGGAAGCGCATCGCATCATTCAAATCATAAGGTTGGTCGAAGCCTTCGCCTTCGACTATGCCGAATCGCTCACCGGTCCTGTGCCAGCTCCAAATTCCGTGTGCACCATAGGTTATGCCTGCACTTGCTCCAGCAAGGATGCTTTGCCATGCCACTCTCCGGCAATCCTCCTGTGTGAATCGACCAAATGAATGCCGGCTGTAGCTGATCTGTTCATAGCAAGGTTCAGTGTTTATGATCGGCAGCTGTATTCCGTTTGCTCTTAATTTCATGGGTATTTCGTATACTTTTTCGGGATATTCTTTGTTATGACCGGACTGATAGCTGAAGAAGTCTGAAGCTTCCAGAAAAACTGCAGGTATTTCATCCAATCGGCCTCTTATGTGAAAAGTAACCAGTGCATCATCATCATATTTTTTTAAAGTTGTCAGTGCGATGTTGTAATATTCAATCGTAGCTTCTGAAGGGAAATCAGTATCGCCGCTGATAAAATAGATGGGGTTAAACTTTTTGTACCTTTGTGCCACATAGGTAACATAAGGTTCTATCTGGTTTTTGTCCATCAGGTTGTTCCGATTCATGGGTTCAGTCCAAGTATCGGGAACATAATTAGCCCAGAGCAGCACAAGTGCAGGAGTTAACTCGTATTTTTCCATGATCGACAGCATTTCTTCGACGCGATCAAAATAGGCAATATTCAATTGCGAATAATCATAGATATAATGATTGGTATCGTCGAGACTTACCAGTTTAAATGGGTCCCTCCTGGTTTGGGTGGAGCTTGCATCCCATTGGCGCAATAAATTTAGCTGAATAACAGTGAATCCTTGGTTTTTTCTGATTCTGCAGTAATTTTCAAATTCAAACAGCTCAGCATTAGTAAACGCACTCCAACAAGTATCCGCCAAGAAAAAGAAATCCCTGCCGTCTTGCTGGAACCGCATTTTATCGATTGTTAGCATCCGAACAACTCCTTGAAAACGTTATTTTGATAATCGAATCCTAACACACAAAGTAAATGCCGTCAATTTAATTTATATAAAATAATCTTTGTTTAGCTCGTTTTGTTTAGTTAAATAGCAAGTGTAAAATCTTTAGATTGTCGAAAAAAGGTCAGACAACGGAGTCTCTTTCGATTAAATTGGTATTGATGAAAGAGTGCATCCCATAATCTTCTTCTTGTCTTTCCAGATTCGCAAGCATTTTTCGCATGGCTTCTTGTGCGATTTTTTGTTTATTGACGCCGATTGTTGTAAGTTCTGGCGTAATCACTTTTGATTCGGGTATGTTATCAAACCCAATTACTGAAATATCCTCCGGAACAGTGATCTTCAGTGCGGACAGCGTTCTGATTAAGCTAATCGCGATATAATCGTTCTCGCAAAAAACAGCTGTTGGTAAGCTGGAATCTGATTGTAAATCAGTGAAATTTTCTATATCTGTTTCGATTTTCATACCATGCATTTGGTAAATGTTTACGTCTTTCGATGAAATGCCATGGGAGTTCATGGCATCAAAGAAGCCGCGTTTCCGCTCGGAGAAGTTATATATCCGCGTTTTTGATTCTGCATATCCAACTTTATGATGACCTTTTTTGATCAGATACTCGGCAGCCTGATAGGCTCCTTGATAGTTATTGATCGAAATGAAATCCAGATTCGATTGGGGAGCGCAGGTATCCAGCACCACCAAATTCTTCTGGATCTTCTGGACTTCTTCAATCTGCTGAAGCGTAAGGTTGGTGCCCAGAAGAAAAATACCGTCGGAAGGCTGTTCGTCCTCGATTCTTTTTAAATCCTCTCGTATCGAATTGGAATCTATCGAGGAAATCAGCAAGGAGAAAGGATAATTTTTCAGTTCATTGGTAAAATATCCGAGCAGTTCGTTAAAAAAGGGCATGTTGTGATAGTTATCTTCAATCAGATCGGTAGCCTTGCAGCCCACGAAACGAATCACATAGTTGGTGGAGTTGGATGGGTTGATGTATTTTTTTTTGATTTTTTTCAGCGGCACGTAATTGTGCTCTTTTGCAATTCTCAAGACAGTCGCTCTCGTCTCTTCACTGACTCCTGGCTTGCCGTTCAACGCGAGTGAAGCTGCCGACTTCGATACGTTGGCTAATCTCGCTATATCCTCAAGTTTCACATTCATACACCTCTGTAAAGTTTATATTTAGTTTAGTTTATGTAAGTGTATCACTTGTTTTGTTGTTAAGCAAAGGTAAAAATGCGTATTTTGCAACATTTTCTATTGACCTTAACTAAACTAGGTGTTATTATCGTCTAAAGAAAGCGATTTATTTATATAAAACAAACGAAATTAAGAATTTTGTTTAGTCAGCAGGAGGAGTGAAAGGAATGGACAAAATTAAAATCGGTTTTGCGCCAACAAGAAGAAATCTGTTCAGCGCAGCGGCAGCAATTGAATATGCAGATTTAACAAGAGAGAAACTGGACGAGTTTGGGATAGATTATGTGGACATCAAAGAAATCAATGAGGATGGCCTTCTGTATGATGATACAGGGCTGGAAAAAATTGCCGAGAAGTTTGCGGCCGAAAAAATTGATGGCTTGTTCCTTGCGAATGAAAATTTCGGAACAGAGTACGAATGCGCAAGATTGGCGAAAAAGTTGAATGTGCCTGTATTGCTTTGGGGCCCTAAAGATGAACATCCTGCAGATGATGGTTCTAGGCTGCGCGATACCCAGTGTGGATTGTTCGCAATCGGAAAAGTACTGCGCCGATTCAAAGTCCCGTTTACCTATGTACGCAATTGTGATTTGGCTGACCCTGCTTTTGAAAGGGGTATTAAAGATTTTGTGAAGGTCTGCAACGTGGTGAAGGTGTTCCGAAATACGCGCATCCTCCAGATTGGGCCGCGGCCTTTTGATTTCTGGTCGACGATGTGCAATGAAGGGGAATTATTGGAACGCTTCAATATTCAATTGTCACCCATTCCCTTGAATGAACTTGTTAAGGAAATCAAAAAAGTCCAAACTGAAGAATCAGATCTGATCCGAGAGAATATCGATCATGTTCATGAGCTTGCAGAAGTACAGATTAAGCCGGACGAATTGAGGATGGTCGTTGCTTTGAAAATAGCCATCCTTAATTTGGCTGAGGCATACGGTTGTAATGCCGGAGTTATTCAATGTTGGACCGCCCTGCAGGATGAAATCGGAATTCTACCATACGCAGCATTGTCTCTGTTACAGGATGAAGGTTTGCCGGTCACTTGCGAAACCGACGTCCATGGAGTCATTTCCCAATTGTTGGTTGAAGCTGCTACATTAGGTGAACATCGCGCCATGTTTGCGGATGTGAACACGCGTCATCCATCGAATGAAAACGGGGAGTTGCTTCAGCACTTGGGCGTTTTCCCACTATCGACTGCAAAAACAAAACCGATTTTGCCGCCGAGACATTTTGTATTCGATTATCCCGGATCTGTCGGGTTTGAAGCAAAAGAAGGCGACTTGACGCTCTGCCGATTTGACGGAGACAACGGCGAATATTCCTTATTGATGGGAAACGCAAAAGTCATCGATGGCCCTTACAACCAAGGGACCTATGTATGGGTGGAGTTCGAAAATCTGAATCGGTTGGAAACCAAGTTAGTGTATGGTCCATACATTCACCATATATCTGCTGTTTATGACAAAGTTGTCCCGGTGCTTTACGAAGCGTGCAAATACATAGGCATTCAGTCTGATTTCTATGATCCGATTGAAGAAGACATTCAAGCATATCTCAGAGGGGAGTAACTATGGACACGACAATAAATGCCTTAGAAATGAAAGCGGTTGACGTCAGGCGGTCTGTACTGACGCTGGTCAAGGAAGGCGAGACCGGGCATACCGGTTCCGACTTATCTTGTACCGACATCCTTGTGGCGCTCTACTATAATATTCTGAACATTGATTCGAAAGATCCGAATGACCCAGACAGGGACCGCTATATTCAAAGCAAAGGACACGCAGCGGAAGTATTATGGGCGATCTTGGCTGACAAAGGCTTCTTTCATGAGAGTGAACTAAGTACTTTTTCCAAATTAGGTTCGAGGCTGATCGGACATCCCAACAATAAAGTGGATGGTGTGGAAATGAATACGGGTTCCCTTGGACATGGTTTGTCCGTATCTGTTGGAATCGCACTTGCCGCAAAAATGGACAAAAAACCTTATCAAACATATACGTTGATGGGCGACGGGGAATTGGCTGAAGGGTCGGTTTGGGAAGGCGCCATGGCGGCAGCGCACTACAAGTTGGATAATCTGACGGCAATCATTGACCGTAACGGCCTACAAATCACAGGCAAATCAGAAGATGTGATGGGGATGGAGTCCTTAAGAGCTAAATTTGAGGCATTCGGTTGGCATGTGATTGATGTCAAAGACGGCAACAGTATGTCTGAACTTGTTGAAGCGTTTGAAGCGCCGACGAAGACAGGCAAGCCGAAATTGATCATCGCCCATACGACGAAAGGCAAAGGAATTTCATTTGCCGAAAATCAGCCGCAATGGCATCACAAGGTTCCGAGCGATAGTGAATTTGCAAAGGCGATGGAAGAATTGGATGTACGGATGGAGGTTCTGGCAAATGAGCGTTGAAAAGAAAAATTCTGTGGCAAACCGGCAAGTCGTCTGTGACGTCCTTGTTGAGTACGCAGGGCAGAACAGGGATTTGGTGGTATTGACGAGTGATTCCCGTGGGTCCGCATCTTTGGCAAATTTTGCCGAAAAACTGCCTGACCAGCTGGTTGAAGTTGGGATTGCTGAGCAGAACATCGTCAGCATAGCTGCGGGACTGGCCCACAGCGGGAAGAGACCTTTTGTGGCATCACCGGCCTGTTTCCTGAGTATGCGTAGCATAGAACAGATTAAAGTCGATGTCGCCTATTCAAATACCAATGTCAAACTTATCGGAATCAGCGGGGGCGTCAGTTATGGCGCGCTGGGGATGAGTCACCACTCTTTGCAAGACATTGCAGTGACACGGGCGATCCCGAATCTGCAGGTGTTGCTTCCAGCAGATCGGTTTGAGACGGAAAAAATGTTCCAGGCATTGGCAACCAGTGATGAACCCGCTTATATCCGCATCGGCAGAAATCCGGTGGAAGATTGCTACGACTCCTCGGACTATAACTTTGAAATCGGTAAGGCGGTTACGTTGCGAAACGGAAATGATATAACCATAGTGGCTACGGGAGAAACTGTGCGGATTGCACTGGATGCATCTGATCAATTAAGGGAGGCCGGAATTGAAGCTAGAGTATTGAACTATCATACGATAAAACCCTTTGATTCCGAAACGCTTCTGCAAGCCGCATCTGAAACAGGGAAAATCATTTCAATCGAAGAACACAGCATATATGGTGGGCTTGGAGGTGCAGTTGCAGAAGTGTTGTCAGAAAAAACAGGAGTATCCCACAAAATCATGGGAATGCCTGACGAACCGGCAATCACTGGGAATGCCAGAGAAATTTTTGATCATTATGGACTGAATTCCCAAGGTGTCAGAAAGTTTGCCTTAGAGATGGTGAAGGAACATGTCAGATAATCGCATACATAAGTTGGTACTCGATCAGAGCACATCAGGCACAAAATTATTATTGGTTGGAATAGAAGAAAATGAAGCTAAAATTTTACGGCGTATGGATAGGAAGCACACACAGATTTTTCCGCAGGATGGTTGGGTGGAGCATGACCCCAGCGAAATTGTCAAAAACACAAAGCAGCTGATCGCTGAAATGCTTGAAGCAACGAATCTTTCCGCGCAGGACATCCGCTCACTCTCGATAACCAACCAACGGGAAACGATAGTAGCCTGGAACAAGAAAACTGGCCAACCGGTTTCGAATGCTTTAGTGTGGCAATGCAACCGCAGCAATGACATCTGCAAACAGCTGATTGAAGCAGGGAAAGAAACTGAAATCCAACGGAAAACAGGCCTGAAAATCGATTCTTATTTTTCCGGCCCGAAGATCAGGTGGTTGTTTGAAAACTCGGATGAGATGCGCAGCCTGGCTGCTTCCGGAGAGCTTGCGATCGGGACGATGGATTCGTGGCTGATCTGGAATTTGACTGATGGGGAAGTGTTTGCGACGGAACCTAGCAATGCCAGTCGTACGTTGTTATACAATATTTATGAAAATACATGGGACTCTGCATTGTGCGACATTTTCCTCGTCCCTCCTGATTCTTTGGCTGAAATCCGGGATTCAAATGATTCGTTCGGTCATTACGAAGGTATTCCCATTCAGGGAGTCATGGCGGATTCCCAAGCAGCTTTGTATGGGCAAAATTGTCTTGGTTTCGGAGACATAAAAGTGACGATGGGAACCGGCTGCTCAGTGATGATGCAGATAGAAGAGCGATCCGATCTAATAAGCGACAATATATTGAAGACCATTGCGTTCACCGATAACGGAGCGACGGATTACGCTTTGGAAGGAATCATCCGTTCCTGCGGAGATACCCTCACTTGGTTATCGAGTGAACTGGCGCTCTTTGGCACAATCGAAGAAGGGATTGAATCAGCGTTCTCAGTGAATGATAATGAAGGAGTTTACTTGGTTCCCGCCCAACTTGGCTTGGCAGCGCCTTTTTGGGATTCCGACATCAGAGCCGCTTTTCTCGGCATGAACAGGAGGACGGGCAAACCGCACTTGATAAGAGCTGGATTTGAAAGCATTTTGTTTCAGATAAGGGCAGTAATCGATGAAATTAAACAGGTTACGTGTTTGGATATTCCGCGGGTAAAAGTAGATGGGGGGGTCACCAAAAACAACAGATTGATGCAGATGTTGGCGGATATTTTAGGCATCACAATCGAGGTCAGTTGTATTGAGGAACTGTCGGCGCTAGGCGTATTGATGCTTACATCCGGTTTTGATATGCAGAAAGAAGGAAAGATTTTTAATCCCAAAAGCAATAATTTGGAACCGCATTATCAGCAATGGCTAGAATACATTAATAAAGTGAGGGATAAATAATGAGTAAATTTGAGACATACAGTGATAAGGCTCTTCAAGTGGCAGCAAAGATCCAAAGCAACAACTATTTAAGAGCGATTTCGAACGGTTTGATGGCAACCTTACCGATAAATATTGTGGGCTCCATTGCCCTGTTATTGGCAGTTCTTCCTGTAGGTTTTTGGCAAAATTTCATCGGTGGAATCGGACTGGTTCCGACCCTTTTTACTGCATATTCTTTAACAGTGGGTGTGATTTCTCTTTATGCATCATTCTTGATCGGTTATCAGTTGGCCGACAATTTGGGCCAGAAACCGATTCCGGCTGGTATCGTTTCCCTGTTCTCATTCCTGATACTGACCCCTATGATTACTCTGGATGATGTTACGACTCTGAATAATAGTAAACTTGGTGCAGCAGGACTGTTTACTGCCATGATCAGTGCCTTGATCTTCTCCAGAATTTATTGCTTCTTTATGGAGAAGAAGATAGGCATCAAGATGCCTGAAAGTGTTCCGCAGTTTGTCAGTGATGTATTCTCTGGTTTGATTCCAGTCCTTATTGCAGCTACAGTTGCCATTCTTTTGAGCTTCTTGTTCGGAAAAACTTCATACGGCTCATTTTCCGATTTCGTGTATTCGATCATTGCCACACCACTTCAAAGCCTATCTTCGAATGTCGGCTCCATGTTACTGATTGTACTTGTACAAATGTCTCTTTGGTTCTTCGGGATCCATGGCTCAAATGTTGTGGCTAGCTTCATCGCAGCGCTGTACTTGCCGATGGACGTGGCAAATATGGATGCGCTAAAGTCCGGGGCTACGAATGCGGAACTCCCAAATATTTTAGGATCTAGCTTTTATAATACCTTTGCTGGTATCGGTGGCGCAGGTGGTACGCTATCATTAATCATTGTCATCCTGCTTTTCTCGAAAGCCAAGCAGGCAAAGGCTGTCGCTAATTTGAGCGCAGTGCCGGGTCTGTTCACCATCAATGAACCGATGATTTTCGGCTTGCCATTGGTTTTGAACCCAATAATGGCCATCCCTTTTATCCTCACACCTTTAGCACAAGTTCTTATTGCTTATCTAGGCATCAGTTCAGGCCTGTTCCCTCGTTTGAGTGGTGTTCAAGTACCTTTCGGCATGCCGATAGGTATCAATGGCTTTCTGGCTGGAGGCTGGAAAATAACCTTATTGCAAATGATATGTGTACTGGTGGGATGTCTGGTCTACTATCCATTCGTGAAATTGTTGGACAAAAAAATGTCGGAGGACTCGGAAGAAGAAGCATTGCAATTCAATGAACAGCCGACCGCCGATTGATTGGGCAGTACTGTGTAAATACAAATTTCATGCGAATCAGGGCCAGTTCACAAGCCTTGATTCGCATTTTCTCAATGTAATTCGGAAGGGGTCAAGAAAGATGAAATATTTTACCAGAAATATAGGGGTGCATACCGGAACAGCTACTTTTTATTTGCATGAACCTACAGCGGAAATTGATATAGAGAGAAAGTATCCGGTAATGGTGGTCGTTCCGGGAGGCGCGTACATGTGGACCTCGGATAGAGAAAGCGAGCCTGTAGCCTTGGAGTTTTTCTCTAAGGATTACCATGTTATGGTGGTGAATTACAGCACGGAGGGGCTGGCAGCTTATCAGGATGTAGCGGCTTTGCCCATAGATCCGACCTCGAAATTCCCAATTCCATTAGTCGAGTTGGCTGAAGCCATTACAGCTCTACGGGAGAATGCTGAGGAGTGGGCAGTGGATACTGATCAAATCAGCGTATTAGGATTTTCTGCAGGCGGCAATCTCGCGGGTTTGTTGGCTGTTTATTGGCATGAGTCATGGTTGGAGGAGTTGGTGAATAAGGACAAGCATCTTTACAGACCGAATCGGGTTATTCTGGCTTATGCACCATTGGATTTTGTAGGTATCCATTTTGAGGAATCAAGCGCAATTAATTTGGCTTTGATGGCAACTCTGACACCTGGGACAGAAGAAAGGAAGAAAGTCTCGCCGATTTACCATGTCTCCAAAGACACGCCGCCAGTATTTTTGTGGCATACAACAGAAGATCCGTTGGTGAGCGTCGAAAATTCATTGAAGATGGCTGTCGCTCTTCAAGAAAAAAATATTCCTTATGAGTTGCATATTTATCAGAAAGGTGTCCATGGCGTTTCGTTGGGCGACAGCCGAACGAGTAGAAAGCCGAATCAATCAAATAAACAGGCAGCCTCATGGGTAGAACTGGTAATGGGTTGGCTAGGCTAGTTTGGAGCAGGTGACTCCAATAAGGTATATGATATCAACAAAATACAGCCACAAAACAGATCAATATCTGCTTTGTGGCTGTATTTTAGCGTGTAAAAGTATTCACCAATGTCCCGATGCCTTCGATGGAAGATTCAATGACATCGCCCGGCTTCAGCCAGACTTGTTCGTCTTCAGGGTAACCGAGGATGACCCCATCCGGTGTGCCGGTGAAGATGATATCGCCGGGCTCCAGCGCAAAGTGCTGGGAAATGTAGGAGACGATCGTCGCGATGCCGAAAATGAGCTGCTTCGTGTTGCTGTTCTGGCGGACTTCGCCGTTCAGTTTCAGGGAAATGTCTAGATTTGTCGGATCGAGCTCATCGGCAGTCACGTAAACGGGACCGAGCGGCGCAAATTTATCCGGGGACTTGCCCAATAGCCATTGCGGAGAGCCTTTTTGCCAGTCGCGCGCAGTCACGTCGTTTCCGATTGTGTAGCCCGCGACATGCTTAAGCGCTTCTTCCGTAGAGACGCAAGAAGCTTTTTTGCCGATCACAGCGACCAGCTCTACCTCGTAATCGACCTTGTCGGTGCCGGCCGGAATCGGGATGCTTTCTTTATGGGCGGCCAAAGCGCTCGTGAATTTGCTGAAGACAAGCGGTTTTTTCGGGGCTTCACTTTTCGTTTCCGCGACATGGGCGGCATAGTTCTTGCCGATGCAGAGGATTTTGCCCGGACGGGAAAGGACGGGCAGGAATGTGACCTCATCCAAGGAAACATAGTAGACTGGATCCGTCAGCGTGTCCGCTTGTGCCAGAATGGCGTCCAGTTGGGCTGCTTGCTCCGGGTCCTTCAATACGTCATCTATATAGGAAGGAACAGGCAAGGATAAAGCTGCAGCCGCTTTAGCTGCGTTCAGGAAACCGTGCTCGGTCTTGATGCCGATGCGGCTTTGGCCATCTTCTGAAAAATGAATCAATTGCATTGGAAAACCCCCTTGAGATTGGATTAGAATTTGCTTATATCCAGTGTAACAATTATTCCCAAAAAGCGATAGATTTAATATGGATTCTGAAATAATTTTCGTGTTTAGGGAAAGAACACAGAAAAATCCGATTAGAGAGCGGTTATTGTTTTCCGTTTCCCCAAAAAACAGTGGTCATTCCCTTTAGATGTGATAGAATAGGAAACATAAAATTTTAATTGGATTTTCATGTTGGTTTAAAATGGTATAATAGACTCGACAAAAAATTAAAGAAGCAGGGGCGAAAAAAGATGAGAGCAATCATGACCGTAACAGGTAAAGACCATACTGGGATCGTAGCAAGCGTATCGGTGGAATTGGCGCGTCTGGGCGTAAATATCCTGGATATTTCACAGACGATTATGGATGAGTACTTCACCATGATTTTGATGGTTGAATTGAACGAGGCGAATAATTCGGTCAAAGAAGTCAAAGAAGCGATGAAAAAAGTTGAAGAAGAACAAGGCTTGGTCATCCGTTTACAGGCAGAAGACACATTCCATGCAATGCATCGGATCTAGGGGGACATTTGAATGTTAAGAACTGACAATATCTTGGACACCATCCGCATGTTCGAAGAGGACAATCTGGATATCCGTACCATCACCATGGGGATCTCTTTATTGGACTGCATCGACAGCGATGGTGAAAAAGCTCGTGAAAGAATATACAAAAAAATCACCACTAAAGCGAAGAACTTGGTCAGCGTAGCACAGGAAATCGAAGATACGTACGGCGTTCCGATCACGAACAAACGGATTTCGGTCACGCCGATTGCCTTGATTGCCGGCGCAAGCGATGACACGGACTATGTAGCCTACGCAAAAACCTTGGATGCGGCGGCGAAGGAAGTCGGCGTCGACTTCATCGGCGGCTTTTCGGCTCTAGTTGAAAAAGGCTACAACAAAGGCGACAAGATATTGATCGACTCGATTCCGGAAGCTTTAGCAGTGACGGACAAGGTCTGCAGCAGCGTGAACATCGGATCCACTAAAGCGGGCATCAACATGGATGCTGTCAAATTGATGGGCGAAATCGTTCTTGCTACAGCGGAAAAAACAGCGGACAGAAACGGCTTCGGTTGCGCAAAACTGGTTGTTTTTGCAAACTCCGTAAGTGATAATCCATTCATGGCCGGCGCTTACCATGGTATCGAAGAAGCGGATTGCGAAATTCATGTCGGCATTTCCGGACCTGGTGTCGTCAAACGTGCTTTGGAAAAAGTGAAAGGCGAACCGATGGATATCGTTGCCGACACAATCAAAAAAGCGGCGTTCCAAATCACCCGAATGGGGCAATTGGTCGGGAATATCGCATCGCAAAAATTGGGCGTGCCATTCGGTATCGTCGACTTGGCTTTGGCCCCGACTCCTGCAGTCGGCGACTCGGTAGGGGAAATCCTTGAAGAGTTTGGGTTGGGCGTAGTCGGTACCCATGGAACGGTTGCTGCTTTGGCTGTACTGAATGACGCAGTCAAAAAAGGCGGCGTAATGGCTTGCAGTCACGTTGGTGGCTTATCCGGCTCGTTCATCCCAGTATCTGAGGATCATCGCATGATCGAAGCGGCTGCTGCCAACCAAATCTCGTTGGATATGTTGTTGGCGATGACGGCTATCTGTTCGGTTGGGTTGGATATGATCGCAATCCCTGGCAATACGCCGGCGACAACGATCGCGGCGATGATCGCGGATGAAGCGGCCATCGGGGTCCAAAACAACAAAACCACAGCTGTCCGCGTGATTCCGGCAATCGGCTGTGGTGTGGGTGATTTTGTTGAATTCGGTGGTTTGCTCGGACGCGCTCCCGTACAACCTGTCCATGAAGAAAGTTCGGCTGACTTCATCAACCGCGGTGGACGTAGCCCTGCACCGATCCACTCATTCAAAAACTAAATGTCAGTCAAAAAAATGGAGTTGTCCCTTCGCGGGACGGCTCCATTTTTTTTGAGTGCGACCGAAGGACGTGAGCGTGAGCTCCGGTGAGGGGAGGTTTCCCCGGAGTTCGGCCAACATTTAGTCTGCATCCTCCTGCGAGCAAGGCTTCGCAGGAGGACATCGTGGGGATTGTCTCTCTTCTCCGGGGAGCGGCACCTTGGCCGGAGCTGGGTGTTCGATTCCGGCACACTCCTTTGGCGGCAACCAGGAACGGATACTGTCCAGACATAAAAAAACGAAGAAGGGCTGCCCGGCATGAGCAGCCCTTCATTAATGTTATACCGTAATTTTTTTCTCGTAGTATTTATATCCGATGAAGCAAACCACGAAGCAGAACAGGATGAAAACCGGCACATAAGTCGGATTGGACACGATGCCGCCGATCAGAATGATGGCGGAGCCCATGATCGCGAATACCGGCATGATCCAACCGAAGAAAGGACTGGTGATGACCCCTTCTTTTTTCATGCTGATGACTTTCAGATAAAGGATGACATAGGTCAGATAACTGAAGACAATCGCGATTTCGCTGACATCTCCGCCCCCCATAATACCGGATTTTTGGGTCAGATAGTGCAACACCATCCACACAAAAGCAATTGCAAAAGCAATCTGTGCAGCAACCGGGGACAGTTGACTTTTTGGATCAATCTGTTTCACCTTCGCGCTGTTGGGCAACATATTTTTCTCAGCGAGCGCCTGCGGCAAACGCAGGATACCCATGATTACGCCATTCGTTACACCCAAGATCGCGATCAATACAAACGAAAGAATGATGCTGCCGCCGCGTTCGCCCAACAAGGAAATGCCCACTGTTGTAGTGGCTTCATCCCCCATCGCCAAGATGTACTCGGGGCCGGCGATGGATACCAGTCCGCTGAAGTAGGTCAAGTAGATGGCCAAAACCAGCAAGGGTCCGATGGTCAAAGCCATTGGCATCGTCCGTTTGGCATTTTTCACTTCATGCGTGATGTTTGTCGCGATAGTCCAGCCGTCGTAGGAGAAGGCCATAGGTGCCAATGCAGCAAGCCAACCCCAACCGACATTCGTGATCGGAACAGCCAATTCAGGAGGAACGATCGGAGCAGGCTCTTTCCAGAAAATACCTACAAAGGCGATGGCGATCAGCGGAATCAGTTTCATGATGGTGGCGAGATTCTGGAAGTAGCCACCCAATCTGAGCGAGAAATAGTTCAACAAGAAGAAGAACGCCATATAGCCTGTTCCGATCAGTGTTTGTGTTTCCAATGTGTTCGGCAGACCCAACAGCATGCAGGTGTAGATGCCGGATACCCAGCTCACGACGACGGTGATCGTTGGCAGGTAAACGAACAATTGGAACCAGCCGAACGCGCTTGCTGCTTTGTCGGAGATGAACTCCTCGAAATAAGCGACGACGCCGCCGTTTTTTTCGGTCCGGTTAGCCAGTTGCGTCAAGGTGATGCTCCCGAAAATGATGCTGAATGCACCGATACAGAAAACCAAAATCCCTAATGCTACGTTCCCACCGGTCGCTCCCAAAATGTCATCAGCTTTGAAAAAGATTCCTGATCCGACGCAGATGCCGACAATCATGGATACTGCAGTAAATAAGCCGTAATGTTTCTCTTCTTTCATAAGTCACTCCCAATAGATGTATTTTTTCCCAAAAAAAAAGACGGACAGATCTGGATGGCAGCTGTGTCCGCCAAAATAATCTGTATAAATCCGTCTGCTATTATACCATCAAAATGATGGCAAGCCTATCAAACTTATAACATCAGTGCGTCAGTGGTTCTACATGGACATCTGTTTCAAAAACATTGAATACCGTGCGCAAGCAATCTTCGACTGCTTCCGTGATTTCGTGGCTGCGCAACACTGTCAGCTCCGCATCCAGCAGAATGGTCACATCAACATAGACATTTGCACCATAGCTGCGTGCGGCGATGGACGTCACTTGTTGGACATCAGGAATGTCGAGGATAGCCTGTCGGTATTCAGCCAAATGATTTGTTTCGAAACCGTCGGAAAGGGAGAAGGCACTTTCGCGGAAAATATCGATTGCAGTCTTGATGATGACGATGCCTACGAAGACTGCCATGACACCGTCCAACCAGTACAGCCCGAAAATGGAGCCAAAAATAGCGATGGCCGTTGCAAAGCTGGTAAGGGCATCACTCAGGTTATCTTTCGCGGAAGCGGCCAAGCCCAGACTGTTGATGCGGTTCGCGAGCCGGTTATTGAATATGTAGACTCCAATCATGATAACCCCTGCGATCAAGGCAGTGATACCCGACAGCACATCGGGAGTAGTAAACTCTCCACTGGTCAGTTTTGAAAAGCTTGAGAACAGAACCTGTAGGCCGACCAGAAGCATAAGCAAGGAAGTGGCGAGACTTGCGATCGTCTCTGCCTTCCAATGACCATAAGGATGTTCCTCATCAGCTGGTCGACGAGCGATACGCAGGCCAATCATGATAGCGACCGTGGAAATGACATCAGTAAAATTATTCAATCCATCGGCACTCAGCGCAGCTGATCCGAAGGCATTCCCGATGAAGAGTTTTGCGAAAGAGAGGGTAACATACGCAACCATGCTGAGCCGTGCGCCCTGTTCCGCCAATTTTAAGTCCTTATATCTTTCTTTCATCGTGTCCTACTCCATTTCCTTTGAATTCATCCGGGTGTTCTTTTGCATTTTCTGAAATTGAGACAATAGAAGGATTCTACTATATTTCAGTTTGGTTGTCATCCAAAATGAATGGAAATACTGTCTACCTCCCGTTGAATAGGGACAGAAACCGGTACAACAAGGCACTGGCCCAGGCAAAACATTGCCTTTTTCTGGCGTGCCACCTACAATGGAAGGAAATGCGAAAATGATAAGGAGGCTTTTTTATGGATCGCCAGAAAGATGCTCTGTACTACACCGAACTTTTAAGGACAAAAAAGGTATCCCCTGAAGAATTGATTGTGGATGCCTTCAAAAAGATAGATAGAGAGAATCCCCGCTACAATGCCGTCGTGCATACGCGCAGGGAAAAAGCGCTGCATGAAGCCAGAACAAGGGACTTTGGGAACACTTTATTCGGTGGTGTGCCGATCTTGATCAAAGATTTGGGTCAGGACTTGGCCGGGGAGCCGTCAACATCAGGCTCGCAGCTGCTGAGGAATTATGTCGCTCCCCGCACCAGTCATTTTATCGAGGCAATTGAAAAGGCCGGATTCATCGTCATCGGCCAGACGAGTACGCCTGAATTCGGATTCAAGAACATTACCGATGCCGTCATCCATGGACCAACCAGAAACCCCTTTAATCGGGACCATTCTCCGGGAGGTTCCAGCGGCGGTGCGGCAGCTGCCGTGGCATCAGATATGGTTGCCATCGCCACCGCCAGTGACGGTGGCGGTTCGATCCGGATTCCGGCCTCTTTCACAGGTTTGGTGGGGCTGAAACCGACAAGAGGGCGGACACCGGTGGGGCCAGGAGCATATCGCGGCTGGCAAGGCGCATCGATCAGCTTCGCATTGACGAAGACGGTAAGGGATACAGCGATGATGCTCGATGCTCTGCAGACAATCCAGGCGGCAGCGCCGTTCCAAACGCCTTTGTTTCCAGGCAGCCATTTCCAGGAACAGCAATCGGGAAAACATCGCAAGTTCCGGATTGCCTATTCACTCGAATCACCGGTGAAATCTGTCGTCAGTGCGGACGCGAAGCAGGCTGTACTCCAGACAGTGACAGTATTGGAAGAGTTGGGGTACGAAGTGGAAGAAAAAAAACCTGATATCGACGGGATCCTTTTGATGGAGGCCTACTATGCAATGAATGGAGCCGAAACGGATGCGATGCTGCGAGGGTTTGCCGCGAAACTGGGGCGGCCTTTGACGGCCGATGACATGGAGTTGGTTTCCTGGTCTCTCTATCAATACGGCCAAACAATCTCCGGTGGCGACTACTCCTTGGCATTGGGCCTATGGGACCAGGCTGCGGCCACAATGGATCAGTTTCATGAAAGCTATGACTTGCTGCTGCAGCCGACTACAGCAGCAGGTGCTCCCCGCATTGATCATGCTTTCCAAAGCGAGGAACTGAAGGAGCGGATGCGCAGAGCGGATCTGTTGTCGGCAGCGGACCGGAAAGAAGTTGTCTGGACTATGTTTGAAGAGAGTTTGGGCGTGACCCCATTCACGCAGCAAGCAAATTTGACCGGGCAGCCTGCCATCAGTCTGCCGGTATACCGAACAGATTCCGGCTTGCCTTTGGGGGTGCAGTTCACTGCTCCTAAAGGGAAAGAGGAGTGGCTTTTGGATATTGCGGCGGTACTGGAGAGGGCAGGTATGTTCATCTAATTGAAGGCGCTGATAATTGCGGCAATCCAAACCCTCTGCAGGTGCTTATCGTCGCAGCCGTTTCGTTACTCACATTTTTTTTTAATATTTTTTTCATTAAAGGGCTCTTTTTTTTATCCCATGCGAGGGAATTGGCGTGTGAGGGGGAGATGAAATGCCTTTCAAATGTTATTCTGACAAGGTTTTACGTATATGTTAGAAAATGTGACATAGGATGTAAAGGTAGCGTTGACTTGAATGAGAATTAGGAGTATTCTTGTTGTATTAAATGACTCAATTAATTGCTAGTAAATACGATTAATTGCTGAAAAGAACTATCTTTTTCTCAACAGGCACTAACTCCTGAAGAAAAAGGATACATCTGTGTTTCGCTCAACTCAGAAGCTTCGATGGAGGGGTTGGTATGAAAGAAAAAGAGCTACGACGTTCGATGGCTGTTTTTACCATCGGAACCGTCATGCAACTGACGGATCTGACAGCTAGACAGATCCGCTATTACGAAGAGCAAGAACTCGTTCATCCTAAGCGCACAGATACTAATCGCCGGATGTTTTCATTGAACGACGTCGATCGTCTGCTGGAAGTCAAAGACTATTTGGCTGAAGGATTGAACATCACTGCAATCAAGCGGATGTACAGTACCGAAAGACTAAAGAAGCAGCAAGAAGAGGAGCTTGAAAACAAGCACAAAAACTTGACTGATGAAGACGTCCGTCGCATCCTCTACAAAGAGATACTCAACGCAAGTGGATTTAACCCTGGGGATTCAAACAAACCTTGGGGAAGATTATAAAAAAAACAAACAAAGCACAGTCAAAGAGAGGGAATACAAATGCCAAAATTTACTAGAGAAGAAATCATCGCATCAGCAAAGAATGATAACGTCCGTTACCTACGCTTAATGTTCACTGACATTTTAGGAACAATCAAAAACGTGGAAGTTCCTATCAGCCAGTTAGAAAAAGTATTAGACAACAAAATGATGTTCGACGGTTCTTCCATCGAAGGTTTTGTACGTATTGAAGAAAGTGATATGTACTTGTACCCAGATTTGGATACATGGTTAGTATTCCCTTGGGGCACTGAACAAGGCAAAGTTGCACGTCTGATTTGTGATATCTATCAACCGAACGGCCAACCATTTGCTGGGGACCCACGCAGCAACTTGAAACGCGCACTTGCTGAAATGGAAGAGTTAGGCTTCACAGAATTTAATTTAGGACCTGAACCTGAATTCTTCCTGTTCAAATTGGATGAAAAAGGTCAACCTACATTGAAATTGAACGATCAAGGCGGATACTTCGACTTGGCTCCTACTGACTTAGGCGAAAACTGCCGTCGTGACATTGTTTTGGAATTAGAAGCTTTAGGTTTCGAAATCGAAGCAAGCCACCACGAAGTTGCACCAGGACAACACGAAATCGACTGGAAATACGCAAATGCTGTTGAAGCTTGCGACAACATCCAAACGTTCAAACTGATTGTTAAGACTGTAGCCCGCAAACATGGCTTGCATGCAACGTTCATGCCTAAACCAGTATTCGGAATCAACGGATCCGGAATGCACTTCAACATGTCTTTATTCAACGAAAACGGCAATGCTTTCTACGACAAAAACGATGATCGTCAATTAAGCGAAACAGCTTACCAATTCATCGCTGGTCTGATCAAACATGCTCGCGGCTTTACTGCTGTCTGCAACCCAATCGTTAACTCATACAAACGTTTGGTTCCTGGTTATGAAGCGCCTGTATACATCGCATGGAGCGGAAGAAACCGTTCACCGCTGATCCGTATCCCAGAATCACGCGGCATGTCCACTCGTGTTGAATTGCGTAGCGTTGACCCAGCTGCTAACCCATACTTGGCTTTAGCTGCATTATTGGCTGCAGGTCTTGACGGCGTGAAGAACAAATTGGAAGCTCCAGCTCCAATCGACCGCAATATCTACCAAATGTCAGCTGAAGACCGTTACGAAAACGGAATTTTGGACTTGCCTACAACATTGCAAGAAGCTCTTGGAGAGTTCTCTAAAGACCAATTGTTGGTTGAAGCATTAGGTGACCATATCAGCAACAACTTCATCGAATCAAAAGAAATCGAAGTAATGTCTTACATCCAACAAGTAACAGAGTGGGAAAGAGAACAATACCTGAATATGTACTAAGAGAGTGCGATGATTTGCGGGATTCAGAACGCGTTTACCAAGAGTGTTAGAAATCACGCACTTCCCCAAAAGGCCGAGACCAATTTGTCTCGGCCTTTTGTGTCGTTCAGGGAAGAAAAATCATGCTGTTGCTGTAAACTTCAGCCGAGAAAACGTATAATGGATATATGTAAAGTTCTTTAGAGGAGGGGTTACAGTGGAAGCAATCGAAATGGAAGGTTTGACCAAACGATACCGTAAGAGTGTGGCTTTGGACAATATTCACCTCACTGTGGAACAAGGCGAACGGTTTGGTTTCATCGGGCCGAACGGAGCAGGGAAGTCGACAACCATCAAGTTGTTGCTTGATTTCATCAAGCCCAGCAAAGGAAGTGCCCGAGTTTTCGGACTGGATGCCCAGAAAGACTCCGAGAGCCTGAAGCGCATCATCGGATATGTCCCGAGTGACGTGCACTACTACAGCAATCTTACCATTGAAGAGATTTTGATGATGACGGGGAAATTCCACCAAATCCATAATATCAAGGAAATGATGGCTTATTACGTGGAACGCTTCGCATTGGAGCCGAAAAAGAAAATGAAGGACCTTTCCTTGGGTAATCGGAAAAAAGTCGCGATTGTGAACAGTCTGATTTTCAATCCGGAACTTTTGATACTGGATGAGCCCACAAACGGACTGGATCCTTTGATGCAGCATCGTTTGTTTGAGGAGCTGAACTACCACAACAAAGAAGGCGCGACAGTCTTCATTTCTACGCATAACCTTCCGGAAGTGGAAGCATTCTGTACGCGGACTGCCTTCATCCGTGAAGGCAAAATCATTTCCGTGGAAGATATGGCTTCCGGTTATCAACCAGGGAAAGTGGTGACGCTGACCGGCTCAGCCATCGTAACGGAGGATTTCGAATCCAAAGGGTATCGCGTCCTTTCCAAGACGGATCGGGTCGTTTCCTTGCTCTACAAAGATAACGTGAAGCAGATTCTGGCCGATATGGCGCCGCTGGATTTGGAGGATATCGAAATCCGCAATCAGAATCTGGAGGAAAAATTCATGACTCTGTATGGTGGAGGTGGATCCCATGAATAGCATCCGTTTGGAGTTGAAACAGGAGCGCAACGGTTTGTTCGTGTGGCTTTTCTTTATGGTCCTGATCATGGGCTTGATGATGGCGATGTTTCCCGTCATGTCGAATCAAGGAATGGAGGACATCCTGACGACCAAGCTCGATGCGATGCCTCCGGAGATGTTGGAAGCCTTCTCGCTCACGAATGGCGCGAGCTTGCTGCAGGCCACTGGATTTTTTGCCTATATTTTTCAGTACCTCTTTTTGGCGGCCTGCATTTTTGCAACGATGAAAGGGGCCCAAGCGCTGATCAAGGAAGAGACGAACGGCACGATTGAGTATCTGTATGCCCAGCCAATCAGCAGAAAAGCCATTGTCACGAGCAAGTATATCGCCAATTTGGTGCTGCTGATGATCTTTTGGATTGTCTTGTATGGAGCAGCTTTGCTGTTCATCTATCTGATCAAGGAGGATGGAGCCGATTTTGTGGAAATCATAAAAGATACCACGCTGATTTTTGGCGCGGAGTCGTTGGTATTATTGTTCTTTTATTCAATCGGCTTCCTTTTCTCAACGTTCATCGCGAGCAGCCGTTCAACAAGCGGAGTCGCGTTGTTGCTGGTTTTCGGCACGTACATGATCGGCCTTGTCTCGAAGATGGTTGATGACTATGAATTTCTGCATGTTTTGTCGCCGATCGAATACGCACATCCAGCGGCATTGCTGGAAGAGGGGATTTCCTGGGAGTATATGGTCATCTGCATCATTGGAAGCTTGCTGGTATTGGGTCTAAGCTATCTCATCTACGGCAGAAAAGATTTGCGGATCCAGGTTTAGTGTTATAGGTCGTTTAGATGGTCCTGAATTAATCAAAATAAAAAAGCCCGCGCTGGGCTTTTTTATTTTGGATTAACCGAATGTCATGAACATTACTGCGGCGACGATCAGGGCGTAGGACAATTTCTCCAGGTTTTTCTTTGTGATCGGGTTCAGGCCTTTGTCGTAGCGTGTCTGGTACATGATCCAGACGTTGATTCCGATGCTGATGATGCCTAGTATGCTGGCTGTAAGATATTTATTCACGATGTTCCTCCTGTTGGTTTTTACTTTCCGTTTGAGTGTTCTGCGAATCGATGATCATGTCGATATGCGGGATATCATCCTCCAGGTAGATATCCGATACGGGCCGGAATCCGAATGAGGCATAAAAATCCTGCAAGTAGGCTTGTGCTTGCGCGTGGATCGCTAGTCCGGGGAAATGCATCTTTGCATACTCCAGCACGACCTGCATCAATTCCTGGCCATAGCCATGGGTGCGTTCGCCTTGCGGGACAAGAACGCGTCCGATGCGCACATTATCTAATTCCGGGATCAGCCGGGAATAGGCCAACAGCCTATCTTCCGCCTGCTTCCAGAAGTGGATGCTGACGAGGTCGGTATCATCCACCTCTTGATAAGGGCAATTCTGCTCCACAACGAAAACAGCGACCCGCTCTTTATAGATCAGATGCAATTCCCTCGCCGTCATTTCTTCAAAAGGTTTGATGACCCACATGTATGTTTTCCTCCTCATCGATTGGTGGAGAGCCACCATCATAGTCCTTATTATAGCAAAGCGCAGGCAAACAAAAAACCTGGAAACAGTTTACTGCAAAGAAATAAAGCCAAGGAGTGCGTCTCGCAGTGAGACGGCTCCTTGGCTTTATTTAGTGTTCGTTATTCGGTTTAATAATATTTTAGGGCAGCTGGGCCTGAATCGCTGTTGCTGATGCGGAAGGCATCGGCAACCGGGGAAACGAAGACTTTACCGTCACCGACATGACCCGTGTATAAAGCGCGGCGGGCAGCACGGATGACTTCTTCGACAGGCACCTCGCTGATGATCGTTTCGATGCGGACTTTCGGTAAAAGATTGCCCTCAGCCTTCGCACCACGATAGAAGGTTTGTTGGCCTTTTTGGAGCCCGTAACCATGCACGGATGTGACCGTCATGCCGGTTACACCGATAGCGTTCAATTCCGCTTTCAGACGCTCCAGTTTATCCGGATTGGCGATGATTTCCACTTTATTCATCGTGTAGCCTGAATCAGCCAATTTGAAGGCTCCGACTTTAGTCAGGTCCACTTCTTGGACAGCAGGGATTCCAGCAGGTTTGCTGCTGTCTGTTACATAATCTTCGAATGCAGTCGTTGCGACAAAGTCATGGTAGCTTGAAGTCAAGCCATGCTCAGCGACATCCATACCGACGATTTCTTCTTCAGCAGTAACGCGGAGACCCATTGTTTTTTGGATGACCTTGAAGACTACGTACATGGAACCGGCTGTGTAGGCTGCCACGGAAGCGACACCCAATGTTTGTATGCCCAGCATATTGAATCCACCGCCGTACAATAATCCGCCATCTGTTGCAAAAACACCGACTAAGATTGTTCCTAAGGCACCGTTCACGCCGTGGACACTGAAAGCACCGACGGGATCGTCGATTTTCAATTTTTGATCGACGAATTCAACGGCAAGGACAATGGCAAAGCCGGCGATGAATCCGATGGCGATGGCGCCGAAAGGAGAGACGACCGCACAACCTGCAGTAATGGCTACGAGACCTGCCAATGAACCGTTCAGCGTCATGGAAACATCGGGTTTGCCGTACTTCGCCCAAGTGAATAAGAGGGTGACCAGAGTCGCTGTGACTGCGGATAAGTTTGTATTCAAGAAGATCGTACCAATTAAGGCAAGGGTTTCGTCTCCAGTTGCCGCAACCGTTGATGCTCCGTTGAATCCGAACCATGCGAACCAGAGGATGAAGACGCCAAGGGCACCGATCGTCAAATTGTGGCCAGGAATGACTTGCGCTTTTCCATCTTTATATTTTCCGATACGCGGACCGACGACGGCAGCCCCGACAAGAGCAGCAACGCCACCTACCATATGCACGGCTGTGGATCCAGCGAAGTCAATGAAGCCCATTTGAGCCAGCCAACCGCCGCCCCAGATCCAATGTCCGGAGATAGGGTAGATCAACAAGGAAATGATGAAAGAGTACACGAGATAAGAGCTGAATTTTGTCCGTTCCGCAACAGCTCCGGATACGATAGTGGCTGCAGTTGCCGCGAATACGTTTTGGAACATGAAATGGACAGTTCCAGGAATGGTGGAATCAAGTCCTTCCATAAATAAAGCAGGAGTTCCGATGATGCCGGCGATATCGTCCCCGAACATGATGCTGTAGCCGATAAGGAAGAATCCCAATGATCCGAGTACAAAGTCCATAAGATTTTTCATGATGATGTTCGCTGCGTTCTTAGCGCGAGTGAAGCCCGTCTCGACCATCGCGAAACCGGCTTGCATAAAGAATACCAATACCGTTCCCAGCAAGGTCCATAATGTGTCTACTGATGAAAACATAAATGATTCCTCCTTTTGTTTTAGCATAGTCTTAGTGTATAGAAATAATTTTATTGATGCTATATCCTGCTTACACACCATGTAATATAATGTGACAATGCTTACAAATCAATGTTTGCAAGCGCTTGGATGCGAAAATGATGAGATTTCTGAGCTTAAATCTCATCAAATTGCAGGGATGTTGGATGCGGTTGTGTTTTTTTGGTCAACATGATTAAAATAAATCTGACATTAGCGAGTAGGGAATAGGACGGATGTCAGAATCGGTGACAACGAATAGGTTCCATCAGCGGGGATATCCGGGGTAAAGAGCAAATATACAGCAAAAAGCCGTAAGGGAAACATGCGGGACATGTTTTCCTTACGGCTCTATGTATTCTTTTAGTAACTTCTAAAAGTTGATGATCCAGTCCATTTCCGATAATTCAATCAATGGCAACTCGATCGCTTCCTCTTTTAACGCCTTCTCGAACCCTTCCTTCGAAAAAGGGCCTTTTACAGATTCAATTCTTCTATCGATAATAAAATATTCGAATGCTTCATTATGTTCTTTTTCAAGAATGATAAATTCATCGGTCCAATTCAATCGTGTAATATAGCCTTGGATGCTTCCAGTCGGGTAGCGATAAGATGAAGGCAGATGGAAAAGGTTTTGCCAAGAAGCGCACTGTCTCAAAAATAGGCCTTCTCCGACCGGTATTCTAAATTTAGCAATTCTGGATATTTCAGGCAACATTCTATTTTTCCACACTATCATTTCACCCCTTTTTTGTGTCCTCATTCTTTTGACATCCCTGTGGCTTAAAGCCGGATAACAGATCCGAAAATAAGAATGAATCGCTTACATTTCTGACAAGTCATAGTATAACTGCTTTTTTTTACAAAGTACAGTAGATTCTATTGATTTTATGTACTTTATATGTTTTTTAACATTTTTGCTTTAACATTTTTTTAATTTTCAGGGTATTTTCCTATTGACCAAAGCATCAAAATATGTCTGCCGAATTTAGACGTAATTTGACTTTAAACACTATATATTGTGGTGGAAATTTCTCTTCGGATGATATATAGTATACAAAGAGAATCGAAACAGAGTCTACTTTAAGTGGAGGCAACCAACGTGAGAAGCGCATCCGATAGGGAAAGCTTGCTCACTTTGTAACTACCTCTTACTTTTTATTAGCTTTTTTTGCATGTTCGGTTGATTTTTAACTAAGGAGTGGGAAAAATATGGCTTCATTACCAACAGATTACTTAAATGAGAGCACGAATCTTCAAGTCGCTGACACAGAAGTGAACATCCAAGTATTGAAGGCGGATGGACGGGTTGTTCCTTTTCATGCCAAGAAAATATATAAAGCAATCAAAAAAGCGGAGCGTTTTTTATCTGAACAGAACGAAGCGGCTGCAGATCACGATGTGGATGCTGTCGTGGCACTGGTTGTAGACAAACTGATTGCGTCAGAAGCGGAAAGTGTTTCGACGGATGATATCCATGATCAGGTTGAAGCGACGCTTGCTGAAATGGGCAATCTGCCATTAGCCGAAGCCTACAATACCTATAAATTAGCGAAGAAAGTCAAAAAACTTCAACAACAGGACATCGAATTGCGCATCCAAAGCTTGATGAATGCTGATCAGAGCGTCGTCAACGAGAATGCCAACAAGGACAGCCGGGTCTTCAATACGATCCGTGACTTGACGGCAGGAGTGGCCGCGAAAGCGATCGGCTTGCGGATGCTGCCGAAACACGTTTCCAACGCCCACATGAAAGGCGATATCCATTACCATGACTTGGATTACCAACCATATTCACCGATGACGAACTGTGTGCTGATCGATTTCCAGAATATGCTCCGTGAAGGTTTCAAAATCGGTAATGCCGAAGTGGACAGCCCGCGTTCAGTCAACACGGCGACTGCCCAAATGGCGCAGATTTTTGCGAACGTCGCTTCCAGTCAATACGGCGGCTGCAGCGCAGACCGGGTCGACGAAGTGTTGGCACCTTACGCACGCCTGAACTATGAGAAACACCTTGAAACAGCGAAAGAATGGGTGGAAGGCGAAGCGAAACAGATCGCTTATGCCGAAGAAAAAACCCGCAAAGATATCTATGATGCCATGCAGAGCCTGGAGTACGAAATCAACACACTCTACACTTCAAACGGACAAACACCATTCACCACGCTCGGATTCGGCTTGGGGACGGATTGGTTTGCGCGCGAAATCCAAAAAGCAGTTCTGCAAGTACGCATCAAAGGACTGGGCAAGGAAAGACGCACAGCAATCTTCCCGAAATTGATCTTCGCCTTGAAAAAAGGCACGAACCTAGAGACGCACGATCCCAACTATGACATCAAGCAGTTGGCCATCACTTGTGCCACGAAACGGATGTATCCGGATGTGCTGATGTACGATAAAATCGTTGAATTAACAGGCAGTTTCAAGACACCGATGGGTTGCCGTTCCTTCCTGCAGGGCTGGGAAGACGAAAACGGAAATGAAGTCAATTCCGGTCGGATGAATCTTGGGGTCGTGACGTTGAACATCCCTAGAATCGCCTTGGAATCGGAAGGGAATCCGGAAGCTTTCTGGAACATCTTCGAGGAGCGCTTGGCTATCTGTAAGGATGCGCTTGTCTACCGTGTCGAACGCACCAAAGAAGCGACGCCTACGAACGCACCGATCCTGTACCAGCACGGAGCCTTCGGGAAACGTCTGGGCGAAACGGATAAGGTCGATGAACTATTCAAAAACAAACGCGCGACAGTTTCTCTGGGATATATCGGATTGTATGAAGCGGCTACCGTTTTCTACGGAGCAGATTGGGAAACGAATCCGGAAGCAAAAGCCTTCACTTTGGACATCGTCAAGAAGATGAAGGAAAAAACGGATGCTTGGGGCAACCAATACGGTTATCATTTCAGCGTCTACTCGACTCCGAGCGAAAGTTTGACCGATCGCTTCTGCAGCATGGACACAGAGAAATTCGGCATCATCGCTGATATCACGGATAAGGAATACTACACAAACAGCTTCCATTACGATGTCCGCAAGAATCCGAATCCTTTCGAAAAAATCGCCTTCGAAATGGAATATCCGCAATATTGCTCAGGCGGCTTTATCCATTATTGCGAATACCCGAACTTGCAGCAAAATCCGAAAGCGTTGGAAACAGTCTGGGATTTCGCCTACGACAAAGTTGGCTATTTGGGAACGAATACGCCGATCGACCACTGCCTGGAGTGCGGTTTCGAAGGAGACTTCAATCCGACCGAACGCGGATTCCAATGCCCGGAATGCGGCAATACCGATCCGCAGACATGCGACGTCGTAAAACGCACATGCGGCTATCTCGGCAATCCGCAGATCCGTCCGATGGTGAAAGGTCGCCATAAAGAAATATCCGCCCGCGTCAAACATCTGCATGCGGATTGCAAGTCAGAACAGTAATCAGAACAGTTAGGTGATGTGAAGTGAAAAATCCGCAACCGCAAGAATGGTTGGCAGAGAAATACAGCAAGGACAAGGTTGCGGACTACAAACCGTTCAACTTTGTCGATGGCGAAGGCGTGCGCTGCAGCATCTATCTGAGCGGCTGCCTGTTCGCCTGCGAAGGCTGCTACAATAAGATTGTCCAAAATTTCGACTACGGGATTGCCTACACGACCGAGCTGGAGGAACAGATCATGGCCGATCTGCGCCAGCCTTATGTACAGGGCTTGACGCTTTTGGGCGGCGAACCGTTCCTCAACACGAAGGTTGCGCTGCGGCTTGCGCGACGCATCCGTGCGGAGTTCGGCCGGACCAAGGACATCTGGGGCTGGACCGGCTACTATTGGGACGAATTGGCTTCAGAATCCGAAGACAAGCAGGAATTGCTGCGCTTGATGGATGTACTCGTCGACGGCCGCTTCGAACTGTCCAAACGGGATCTGACATTGAAATTCCGCGGCAGCTCCAATCAGACTATCATCGATGTGCAAAAATCGCTGGAAGCCGGAGAAAAAGTTCTTTGGGCCAATGCTTACGCTTGAATGTTAAAACATATCGTGCTGCCTCACTTCGAGGCAGCATTTTTTTGATGCGCTTCATTACCCAAAAACACATCAAAAATGCTATACTAATTTTATTGAAACGTTTTCAAATAATCCCAATAAGAAAGTTGGTATGACAATTGAAAAAAATAAACATCGGTAATTCAGGACTGTTAGCATCAGAAATTTCGCTCGGCATCATGCGTATGAACGCTTTGACGCATGAAGAGGCGACAGTGGTCATCCGCACGGCAGTGGACAACGGCATCGATTACTTCGATCATGCGGACATCTACGGCAGAGGGACTTCGGAGGAAATTTTCGGAAAAGCCTTTAAGGAACTCGGCATCGCGAGGGACAGCGTGATGCTGCAGACGAAATGCGGCATCGTGCCGGGTGTCATGTTCGATTTCTCAAAAGAACATATCATCGCATCGGTGGAGGGAAGTCTGAAACGACTTCAGACCGATTACGTGGATGCCTTGCTGCTGCACCGTCCGGATACGTTGGTGGAACCGGAGGAAGTCGCCGAAGCTTTCGATGAACTGCACAAAGCAGGGAAAGTGCGCCATTTCGGCGTCAGCAACCAAAATCCGATGCAGATTGAATTGTTGAAGAAAGCTGTCACACAGCCATTATTGATCAATCAACTGCAGCTCAGCCTGACCCACGCACCGATGATCGATGCAGGATTCAACGTGAACATGATGAACAATCCTTCATTCATGCACGACGGTTCCGTCCTGGAATACAGCCGGATCTCGGACATGACGATCCAGCCGTGGTCGCCATTCCAAGCTGGTAATGGCAAGAAAGGGCTGTTCTTCGACCATCCCGATTATCCGGAATTGAATGAAAAAATCAACACAATTGCGGAAGATAAAGGCGTATCCCGGGAAGCAATCGCAATCGCGTGGTTGTTGCGTCATCCGGCTAAAATGCAGCCAATCGTCGGCAGCATGAACCCAGAGCGTATTGCAGCCATCTGCAAAGCTTCCGATGTGGCGCTGAGCCGCACCGAGTGGTATGAACTCTATAAGGCTGCAGGCAAAATGTTGCCTTAAAGAAAGGCAGCAACAGTTAAAGAGAAATAAAAAAAGAACAAGACTCCAATTGGAATCTTGTTCTTTTTTCGCTTTAGGGTTCGTAAATAATCTTATCAAAATAGAGCAAATCGATTTTTTTTGCATCGGCGAACGTGGCGTTGATTTCCCCGCTGTAGAGCATTTCCCCGGACTGGAGTTCGAAAACAGCCAGTTGAGAAGCCCGGTCAGGCTCCAGATAATTTTCCGTCAGTATGATGCGATTGTCGGAAACGAGGATTTGCCAATTCATATCGACGGTCTCTTCCCAATCAGCAGTATTCTGGAGAATGATTTTATCGCGCACTTGATCCTGCATCAGATCAAGTGGTTGGATTGACCATTCCTGATCCGTGTGCTGCAATTGATAGAAAATACCATCCTTAATTGCGTAAGATAAATCATCCGCCAATGCTTCAGCAGCCAGTGTTGACCATTCCTTCGTTGTCCAATCATAGCGCTTGAAGGATAGTGAGACAACCGGTGCAACGTATTCTGTAGCTTCCGAATCAGTTTCTTCGAGCCGCTCCATGACGAAGATTGCTTTTTGATCGCCTTGTGTAAACACGGATGTGGTAACACTCTGATAACCCGTAAAATCCGCAGGTATATCGAAAGCAAAATGTTCCTCCTGCATACCACTGTCCAGATCATAAATCAGGATATCCGTGCCACGATCATTTGAATACTCATCATAACGGCTGTACGAGATAATCAGCTTACCGTCCAGGAAGTCCGTGCTATTGACGTTATAATAGGTCTTTTCTTTTTTTTCCGGATAAGCGAGGAGCGTTTCCGCAACGGTTTTGTCAGCCTTATCCAGTGTCGCTATCAGGAAGCCGTCATTATCCGCTGCTGTATAGTACAAGTTTCCTTCGGTTTCGGCATAATTCCCTTCAAAAGGCCGCTTCCCACGCATAAACGCTTTATACTCATCGCGCCAAACCTGAACAGCGCTTTCTGCGTAGTCTTGGAAGAATGCATACTGACGTTGCGTCTCGGAATGGCGCAAGCCGGAGCTGTCAAAGCTTAGGGTAGTCGTTTCCCATTGCGAGTGTGCTGTTCCGTAATAGAGTAAGCCATCCAAAACTGCTTCATCACCAGAAACTGTCTCAATACCGATACGCAAAGGCTCTTCTTTTGCCAACAGCGGCTGTGTGTAGAATCCTCCGAGAACGACAAGCAAAAGGAGACTCAGCAATAAAATCGTTTGTTTTCTCATTTTTTGTCCTCCTTCTATACGCTGATGCGTTTTTCAAGCAACCGATAATTAGCCCATGTCCCGGACAGCAAAAGCATAAGGCTCACGGCAATCGTCATCCAGTACTTTTCTTCCGCATACAAACGCGTCGTGATGCCGGTACGCAGGAAGAGAAGCATCGCGGCAAAGAGGACGATTGCGAGAGTAGCTGCCAAGAATACCCCTTTCCAACGTCCGCTCAAGTGCATCAGGATGAACGTGTACCCTAAAGTGAGCGCTGTATAGCCAATAGTGTAAAAAAGCAGATAATTGGAAAAGAGACTTGGTAAAGCCAAGGCCAATGGAGAAGCGCTGGTTGATGCCATCTGCAAGGGGATTTCCCGATAGATGTCCGCCGGAATAAGTCCGGAAAAGACCAGCTCCTCAAGATACAAAAGCCCGATTTGCCAAACTTGCAGCCCTGTAATCAGGAGCCAAATGGTCGCGAATTTTGCTGCATACACAGCGAAACGGTTACCCGGCAGACTGAGCAAACGGAAAGAGAAACGGTTTTTTCCAGACCAATCCTGATACCAGATAAAGACGGCATAGAACAGCAATGCGAAAATGGCTGTCATGATCGAAAAAACGAAGAACGAGTTGTTGGTTACATCCTCCAACGTAAGATACCCATAGTCCTGCAGATATTGTTCGGGTAGTGCAGCATAGTTCTGTTGCCGGTAGTTTTCATATCCATCTTTCCAGAAATGGTATTCGTGGAAGACTGCATAAGCCTGTAAAGCCGTCACAAAAGCCAACAGGAAGCCATAGAACCGTTTCGCGCGATTCCATTCAAATATCCATAGTTCCATAAATTTTTTCATGGTTGATACACCTCCCGCATCACATCAATGATTGCCTTGCCTTCGTTTTGACGGATGTCTTCTGCGTAAAAATCTTTGACGACACGCCCGCTGCGCAGCATGACGATCCGGTCCAACAACATTTCGACTTCATCCATATGATGAGTGGCGATGAGGACGCCCTTGTCCGTCACGAATTTGCTCGTGAAGACCTCGAGAATATCCTCGCGGGCAAAGACATCGATGCCGGAAAATGGCTCATCCATCAAATAGTAATCCGCATCCAGGGAAAGTCCCAGCAAGAAACTCACCTTTGCGCTATTCCCTTTGGAGAGATTTTTCAGTTGCACATCCGATTCCAGACGGAAAAACGAAAGTAATTCATCCGCTTTGGCGGCATTCCAATTTGGGTAGTAGGTACTCATAAACTTCATCGACTCCGCGATTGTCATCCATCGTGGCATCGTCAGTGAGTCAGGGATATAGGAGATTTTTTCGTATAGCTGTTTATGAATGTCTTGCCCGTCGATCGTAATCGAGCCGTTGTTGCGTGGAGCTAAGCCCATAATGCAGTTCATGAGGGTCGTTTTGCCTGTACCGTTCATTCCGGTCAGACAAGTCACTTCATTTTTTTTGATGGTAAAGCTGACATCTTCCAAAATGGTCCGTTTGCCGTATTTTTTTTCCAGATTCTTGATTTCAATCATTCACGTGCACCTCCTTCAAGCGCTTTTTGATCAAGTCCAGGACCGCTTCATCCTCCAGTCCGATTGTCCGTACCGTTTCGATGAATCCCTGTAAGGCCTCGTCCAATAGCTCTTGTCTTAATGTCTGGATTTTTGATTGGCTTTCCGTTATTTTGCTGAGAGAATTTCCATCTGTATAAATCAAACCAAGCCCCTCCATTTCCTTATAAGCACGCTGCACCGTATTCGGATTCACTTTTAATTGTGTAGCCAATTCCCGGCGCGACGGTATTTCTTGTCCGGGTTGGAAAGCGCCGCTTACGATTTTCTGCTTGTGCATTTCGATAATCTGTTCGTAGACCGGACTTCTTTTGTCAAAAATCACTTTTTCCACCTGCCTTTTCCGATCGATTGTATTAAAGGGTTAATACACTTGGGTTAAAAAATATATGTACAGGTGTATTATATGCATAATACACCTATAAGTCAACCAGAATCCCAGAGGCAGACATTGATTGACTTTGGGATCGAATTTTTATCAAAATGAAGAATCACTCGTCTCCGAGACACTACTTGCTGAATCGAATACCGGCACCGACTTCAACTTTTTTGCTTGATCATACAGATCGAACTCGCCGGTCAGTTCCGTCGTGGAGACGGCTTTCTGGTCGGCTTGCGTAACGATCGAGCGGTAGGAGAAGTCGCTCAGATAGAAGGTTTCGGCATCCAGACGAATTTCGATATCGTAATCGGTCCGTTCGGCTGGAAAAGTCTGGAATAGGTAGTTGATCTCTTTGTTCAACGCATCATCGCTGCCGGAAAAGTGCAGCACATACTCATCCCCTTTCAGTTCGAGCGTGCCGTACGTTTCAATGATTTGGCTCAGTTCGATGAACGCTTCCAGCGGATAGACCTGCAGGCTGGCTAAGGGTACATCAGGGGTGGCATAAGCGGTCCAGTCTGCATCGTCGGTCCGGACGTAACCCACTTCAGGGGTCACATAGAATTCGGTTTTGGTTGCGGGATAAGGGTTGTTTTTGTCTATCCGCTTTCCATAGCCGGTCTTTTCTTCCGGGAACAGCGTCGCGTCGGCGGTTGTGTACTGCTCGTTCACTGTTGTTGCTCCATTGAGATCTTCTTTGGTGGTTGTTGTTCTGAAAGCGACGAACTGGTGATAGCTGTCCAGGTCGGCGGAACGGTTGACCAGATTCTGCATGACTTCTTCCCCAGGCAGGGCGGTTGTGCAGGCTGAAAGCAGCAAGAGCGGCAGAAGCAACGCGGAAAGGATGATTTTTTTCAAGGGTATTGCCTCCAAATCTATAGCAAAGGTATGGGATTAGTCAGTTTGTTTGGGATCTGCCCGATACGCGGGCAATCTTTTCTCATTGTACAAGAGAATCTGTGATTGCGAAAGGGCGGAGTTTCATGCGGGAGGAGAGTTGCGGATAAAAGTGCGGGTTTGCCATAGCAAGGAGAGCATTCTATAATGGGGGCAGCGGCTACAACAGAAATAAGGACCGAGGTGATGGAAATGGATGAAGATTTTTTCAAGGAAGATATCTATTATAAGGACCTTTACTACACAACCAAAGGCAAAGAGCAGTGCGCTCCCAACCACAGTTTCGGGCCGACAGTCCGGGAATATTTTTTGATCCATATCATTATGAAGGGAAAGGGATATTTCGAGATCGGCAATAGCCGCTTCAACCTGAAAGAAGGCCAGTTCTTCATCATCTATCCGAATGTGATGACCTATTATCAAGCGGATGAAGAGGATCCTTGGGAATATTATTGGATCGGAATGAAGGGCGAGCATCTGGAAGCTTTGCTGACGGCCATCGGTTTCCAGGTTTCGCATCCGGTAGGAAACATGAAGATCTTTGAGCAGGTGAAGGCGATGCTACAGGAGATTATGGCAGCAAATCCGTTCGATACGTTATCCCGGCTGCGCCTGCAAGGACAGTTGTACCTCTTTTTGAGCATGCTCGCACATGATTTGGATGGCACCGAAATCAAACAGATCGAGAAAATCAATAAAGGTGTCGAATACACGAAAAGGGCAATCGAGATCATCAAAGACAGGTATCAGGACAGTGACTTTATGATCGGCGACATCAGCCGGGAGTTGTCTCTGAATGACTCCTATTTGACTGCCGTTTTCCATAAAACGACAAACCGGACACCGCATGAGTATCTGATCGATTTCCGCATTCAGAAAAGCCGGGAGTACCTGGAAACAACGGATCTGAGTATCTCTGATATCGCTGAAAAGGTCGGCTACCAGAATCCATTGAGTTTTACGCGCATCTTCAAGAGCAAAATGCAGCTATCACCGAGGGCCTACGTCAAGAAAGTAAAAACAAAATAAGCGAACCAATCAGGTTGGACGACAAAGGTCGCGCTACTTGACAACCACTCACCGCCGCTTGGCATCAGAGATGAACTGTTGTCGGGTTGGCGCGGTCTTTTTTTAAAATCAACAAAAAGGTATGTTTTTGTACGGCTGAATATCTATCAGCCCTCTCCTGTATTTGGTATTATTATGACATCAAAACAAGTAAACGTTTGCAAAGCGATTGATTTTGAATGGTTCAGGTGCAATTTCTCTATGGCCCAATAGTTTCTTGGTTTTCGAGTATACAATTTTATAGATAAAAGAAAAGGTGGAGAAGAGATGTTAAAGAATTGGAAGAAAGTATCATTAGCTACAGTATTGTTATCAGGACTTGTTTTAGGTGCATGCGGAAACGGTTCCGATGGAGAAGCCGGTTCCGGTGATGTGACCATCACTTACAGCATCTGGGACAAAATCCAACAACCGGGAATGGAAGCGATCGCAGAAGCTTTCGAAGCGGATAACCCAGGCATCGATGTAAAAGTGGAAGTGACACCTTGGGATCAATACTGGACCAAATTGGAAGCGGGCGCAAAAGGTGATAGCATGCCGGATGTATTCTGGATGCATTCTAATGAAATCGCGAAGTATGCGGCTGGTGGCGTCCTGATGGATTTGTCGGAAACCTACGCAAACAGCGAAGTGACTTCATTAGATCATTTCCCGGAAGAATTGGTCGAATTGTATTCTGCTGACGAGGCAGTCTACGGCATCCCGAAAGATTACGATACGATTGGGTTATGGTACAACAAAACGTTGTTTGATGCGGCAGGCGTTGCCTATCCGGATGAAACCTGGAATTGGGACACAATGCTGGAAGCCGCTCAGAAGCTGAACGATCCTGACAACGGCGTATACGGTATCCTGGCTCCTTTGAACAGACAAGAAGGCTACCACAACTTCATCTTCCAAAATGGTGGCTACGTATTGTCCGATGACAAGACTGAATCCGGCTTCCGCTTGGATGAAACGATCGAAGCAGTGCAATGGTATGCGGATCTGAGCGTAAAACATGGCGTTTCGCCGACACAAAGCCAATTTGCTGAAAACACAAACTTATCCTTCTTCCAATCAGGACGCGGTGCAATGGGCTTCTTCGGATCTTGGATGACAGGCGAAATGGCGAACAACGACTATACGGCTGCAAATGCTGATGTTGCCCCACTGCCTAAAGGCAAACAAGCGGCGACAGTGTTCAACGGCTTGGCGAACTCCGTTGCGGCTTCAACCGAAAATGAAGAAGCGGCTCTGAAATTCGTAGAATTCCTGGGAACAGAGGAAGCGATGCGTCTGCAAGGCGAGAACGGTGCGGCTATTCCGGCTTATGAAGGAACAGAAGAGACATTCGTAGCTGCGTACAGCCAATTCAATATGCAAGTCTATGTGGACCAAATGGAAAATGCGTACATCAAGCCTTATTCAGCAGAGACAGCCCGTTGGGAAGATATCGAAAACACTGCTTTGATGTCTGTATTTGACGGCAAAGGTTCCGTCGCAGATGTTGCTGCAGACATCGTATCCGGTGTTGAAGAAGTTTTGGCGAACGAAAAATAACAAAATAGATGGCCGCTTATGGGGAACACGCTCATAAGTGGCTTTCAATATATAGAGGTGAATTATGATGAAATCGGATGTAGCAATCCCTAAAGAAAAAACGGTAGGTACGGTGACACCTGCGCAACGTAAAAGAAAAATGGCGTTATGGGGCTGGTTTTTCATCGCTCCGACCTTGATCGGGCTTTTGATCCTGAATGTCATCCCGTTGTTCCAATCGCTGTACATGAGTTTCCAGAGCGTGAGCACGTTCGGCATGTCGACCTTCGTCGGGCTGGACAATTATCTGAAAATGCTGCAAGATCCTGAATTTTGGCAATCGTTGAAGAATACTTTTTTCTACGCCGGGATCCAAGTACCTATCACCATCATCCTGTCGCTGTTCTTTGCGGTATTGATGAATACTAAGATAAAAGCGGTCGGATTGTACCGGACGATCTTCTTCTTGCCGATGATTGCAGCTCCTGCTGCCGTAGCCATGGTTTGGCGCTGGCTGTTCAACTCGGAATACGGCTTGCTGAATGCAGTGCTTGATAAACTCGGTTATTCCGGAAATATCTTATGGATCACCGATCCGGAAGTGGCGATCTGGTCGATCATCATCGTCGGCATCTGGACGAATGTCGGCTACAACATGATCTTGTTGTTGGCAGGGCTGAAGGAAATACCTAAAGAATATTATGAGGCGGCTGTCGTTGACGGTGCCGGACCGTTGAAACAATTTTTCTCGATCACGCTGCCATTGCTTTCGCCGCAACTGTTTTTCGTTTCGGTGACGAGTGTCATCGGTGCGCTGCAGGTGTTCGATATCATCTTCATGATGTTCGACCGCACGAACTTGGCGCTGAAGAGCACGCAATCATTAGTATACATGTTCTTCAATGAATCGTTCGTGCTCAACGATAAAGGTTACGGCTCGGCTGTCGCCATCTCATTGGTGCTGATCATCATGGCGATCACCGGCATCCAGCTGCTGGCACAGAAAAAATGGGTCACCTACGACTAGGAGTGAATAAACATGCAGACAAAAATGAATAAAACGACAGCACTGATCCACATCGTGCTGATCATCGGATCTTTGCTGATGGTCGTGCCGTTCTTATGGATGGTCTTGACCTCAGGTAAAACAATCAGCGAATCTACGCAGATACCACCGCAAATTTTCCCGGAAGTATTCCAGATCGAGAACTACAAAGCGGTATGGAATTCCTTGCCGTTCGTCAGTTTTTACATCAACACCGGTTTGATGATTGTCTTCAGGGTGTTGACATCGACGCTCTTCAGCGCGATGGCAGCCTTCGCGGTTGCCAAGCTGGACTTTCCAGGCAAAAATCTATTTTTTGCCATTGTGTTGACACAGATGATGATTCCTTCACAAATCTATCTGACACCGCAATATTTATTGGTCCAGAATCTGGGTCTTTTGAACTCAATCCCGGCTTTGGTTATCCCGGGTATCGTTTCTGCTTTCGGAACGTTCCTGTTGCGCCAATTCTTCATAAAATTGCCGGATGAACTGATGGAAGCTGCCACGATTGATGGTGCGACGACCTGGCAAGTGTTCTACCGCATCTATATGCCGTTGGCGCGTTCCGGCTTGGTGGCTTTGGGCATCTTCACGTCTCTGTTCGCTTTCAAGGATTTGATGTGGCCACTCGTCGTCAACATGTCCCAGGATAAAATGACGCTGTCGGCCGGTTTGGCCAGCCTGCAAGGACAATTCACGACAAACTATCCGCAGCTGATGGCCGGTTCGGTTATCGCGATCATCCCGATGGTTATCCTTTACATCTTGTTCCAAAAACAATTCATCGAAGGCATCGCCACAACCGGCGGGAAGTAAGAAAAGCTGAACGGGTTCGCTTAGCCCTGAAAGAATTTTAGGAAATCTGTCCTCGCAACGTTCCCTACGGTCACCTTGTACTGGGGCTCTAAGGGATGAATCCCTAAGAGTCCCATGCAACTGAGCATCGAAGAGCGCAATATGCTGAGAGACTTCCTGCGTCAGCAGGTTAGTCGAATAGTATCCTTGGCTCGCAGAGACAAGGGGTTCCTTGATCCTTTCCGAAGGGCTAACCCGTGAAGCTAGACATCATTAGAAAAGCGGACCAAGCCCGCTAGACATCACCAATAAAAGACGTAACTTAACGATATTTGAAAATGAGGTAACTGTAATGAAAATCAAAAACGAAGCAATGCTCATCACCTATCCGGACAGTCTGGGCAATAACCTGCAAGATCTGGAACAGGTGCTGGATACCCATCTGAAAGGGGTCGTCGGCGGCGTGCATATCCTGCCGTTCTTCCCTTCATCGGGCGACCGCGGCTTTTCGCCAATGGACTACACAAAAGTGGATGAGCGGTTCGGTGGCTGGGAAGACATCAAGCGCATCAGCGAAAAATACTACATGATGTATGAGTTCATGCTCAACCACATTTCTGCGCAATCTCCCTATTATTTGGACTTTTTGGAGAAGAAAGAAGCATCGCCCTACAAGGACTACTTCATCCGCTACAACGACTATTGGCCGGAGAACCGACCGACTGAAGCGGACATCGATCTGATCTACAAACGCAAACCCAAAGCGCCTTTCGTGGATGCTCACTTCAAAGACGGCACATCGGAAAAAGTCTGGTGCACGTTCTCGGAAGAGCAGATCGATCTGAACGTGAAGACCGAAGCGACGCGCCAGTTCATCAAGGATACGCTTAGTTTCTTGGCGGATAAAGGAGCTTCGATCATCCGCCTGGATGCATTCGCCTATGCCATCAAGGAATTGGATACGAACTGCTTCTTCGTAGAACCCGAAATTTGGGAGATGCTGGAATACGCAGTGGAAATCTTGAAGCCCTATGGTGTGACGGTCCTTCCCGAAATCCATGAGCATTATACGATCCAACAAAAAATCGCAGAAAAAGGCTATCCGGTTTATGATTTCGCCTTGCCAATGCTGGTGCTGCATGCCCTTTACAGCGGAAAAGCAGAGAAGCTGTTGCACTGGCTGGAGATCTGCCCACGCAACCAGTTCACGACCTTGGATACGCATGATGGCATCGGTGTCGTCGACGTGAAGGATCTGCTTACCCAGGAAGAAGTGGATTTCGCTGTTGAAGCCCTTTATGAAAAGGGCGCCAACCTGAAGCGGATCTACAGCTCGGAAGCCTACAACAACCTGGACATCTATCAGATCAACTGCACCTACTATTCGGCTTTGGGCAACAATGATGCCGCCTATCTGTTGGCGCGGGCGATCCAGTGCTTCACGCCGGGCATTCCGCAGATCTATTATGTCGGCTTGCTGGCCGGCGAAAACGATCTGGAACTGCTGGAGAACAGCAAGGAAGGCCGCAACATCAACCGTCACTACTATAGCCTGGACGAAATCAATCAGGAAATCGAGCGTCCGGTCGTAAAAGATCTGTTCCGCTTGCTGGCTTTCCGCAACACGGCCAAAGCGTTCGATGGCGACTTGAAAATAACGATGCTCGACGAAGGGGCTTTCACTTTGACGTGGGCCACTGCCGAAGAATCGGCCAGTCTGACGGTCGACCTGCCTACGAACAAATTCTCGATCCTACACCGCACTGCGGCAGGAGATGAACAAATATTTTAGAAAAATGAAGAGAGCCAAGGAGTGATGACTGTGACAATAACATTTGATGAAACAAAAAAATATTTTCATTTACAGAACGAATCAGTGAGCTATGTGATCGCACTGGAAGAAGAAAAATATGTGTCCCATCAGTATTGGGGAAAGCGGCTCAACAGCTTTTCGCAAGTGGCTGATTACCCGCGCCAAGACAATGCCTTTGCGCCCAATCCGTTCGAGGTGCCCGGCCGTGTGTTTTCGCTTGCGACCTTGCCACAGGAATTTCCGGGGAACGGCAGTGGCGATTTCCGCGAATCAGCATTCGAGTGCCTGTATCCGGATCAAACGACTGTCAGCCTGCTGACTTATAAGAGCCATGAAATCGTAACCGGCAAACAGCCATTGCAAGGCTTGCCGCATACTTACGAAACAAAAGAAGAGCCGGCGGAAACCTTGCTGCTGACGATGGAAGATACCGTCACAAAAGTCGAAGTCGTTCTGAGCTACACCTTGTTCCGCGACTATCCGGTACTGACACGTTCAGCAAGTTTCCGCAACAATGGAGCTGAAGACATCCATCTGAACAAAGCGTTGAGCATGTCCATCGATTTCCCGGATGCTGATTTTGACATGATCCAGTTGCCGGGTGCTTGGGGAAGGGAACGCCAAATTGTGCGTACCCCACTTGTCCGCGGCATCCACACGCTCGACAGTAAGCGTGGCACTACCAGTCACGCCTATCAACCATTTGTGGCGTTGGCCGATAAAACGGCGACCGAAGACCAGGGAGCGGTCTACGGTTTCCATTTCGTCTACAGCGGCGAATTCCGAGCCAATGTCGAAGTCGATACTTACGCGCAAACACGCGTCCAGATGGGCATCAATCCAACGCACTTCCAATGGCATTTGCCTGTTGGAGAGGCGTTCCAGACACCGGAAGTCGTATTGGTATACAGCGAAAACGGGTTGAATGGCCTATCGCAGACGCTGCATCCTTTCTACCAGAAGCATCTGATCCGCGGCCAGCACCAACTTGCGGAGCGTCCGGTCCTGATCAACAACTGGGAAGGCACCTATTTTGATTTCACAGCCGAAAAGATTGAGGCGATGGCCGATGAAGCGTCCACTTTGGGGATCGAACTGTTCGTGCTCGATGATGGTTGGTTCGGCAAACGTGACGATGATTACTCTTCGTTGGGTGATTGGCATGTCCATACCGCGAAATTGCCGTCCGGCTTGAAGCAGCTCGCGGAGAACATCAAGGCGAAAGGGATGCTGTTCGGGCTTTGGTTCGAACCGGAAATGATTTCCGAGGACAGCGAACTTTTCCGCGCCCATCCGGATTGGTGCATCCATACGCCAGGCCGGGAAAAATCGCTCAGCCGCAGCCAATACGTGATCGACTTCAGCCGCAAGGAAGTCCGCGATAACATCCTGGCGCAGATGATGGCGATACTGGATGACGTACCGGTCGACTACATCAAATGGGACTATAACCGCAACATGACCGAAATCGGTACGGCGGCTCCAGGCGCATTGCCGGGGGAAGTGCTGCACAAGTACATACTGGGTCTTTATGAAGTGATGGAGGCACTGGTGACGAAATATCCGCAGATTCTCTTCGAAAGCTGCTCAGGCGGCGGTGGACGCTTCGACCCGGGTATCCTTTACTATATGCCGCAGACTTGGACCAGTGACAATACCGATGCGGTGGCGAGACTGGAAATCCAATACGGCACCAGCCTTGTCATGCCGATTTCGAGCATGGGTTCGCACGTCTCAGCTATCCCGAATCATCAGACGCACCGTAAGGCTTCGATGAAGATGCGCGGGGATGTGGCGATGGCCGGCAATCTTGGCTACGAACTCGACGTCACGACGCTTTCCGAAGCCGAGAAGCAGGAGATGAAGGAGCAGATCAGCTTCTACAAGGAACACCGCAAGCTCGTCCAATACGGTGTCTTCCATCGCATCCTCAGTCCTTTCGAAACGCAGAACGAAGCGGCTTGGATCTTCGTCAGTCCGGAACAGGATGAGGCGCTTTATTTCTACTACCGCGTCCTCGATCGGGCCAACCTGAAGAAGAAAAAAGTGTTGTTCAAAGGCTTGGATTCTGCCAAATACTACACCGTCAGCGGCTACGAAGGTCTAATCGGCGGCGATGAATTGATGAACCGCGGACTCTACCTGAAGGATGCCCTGCAAGGGGACTACCAGAGCGTCTGTCTGGTGCTGAAGGAAGCACAATCCGTTTAAAACGCAAAAAAAGCAGGAGTTGTCTCGTTGATTCGAGACGGCTCCTGCTTTTTGTTCTCAGTCCAAATATTCTTTTTCGAAAGTCTTCGTGCTGCGCACGGTGTCGAATTGGCGCACCAATCCTTCGATCTCTTCGCGGTTGTTGCGGAATTTAGGCGGCAAGGCCAAGCGTTCGCCCAATGTTTCGTAAGGCTCTTCATCATCGATGAATCCGGGGCCGTCCGTCGCAAACTCGAGGAGAATCCCTTGGGCAATGTTGGCATAAAGCGATTCGAAGTAGAAACGGTCAACGTAGCCGGAAATCGGGAAGCGGTAGGAGCCCATATGCGCGATCCATTCTTCCAGTTCTTTGCGGTCCTTCACGCGGAAAGCCATGTGGTGGACGCTGCCGAAACCTTGCTGCGCCTGACCCAGCGTAGCGTTGTGCTCCACGATCATGCGGCCGCCGTTCCCGCCCTCGCCCACTTCGAAGAGATGTGTTTCGCCGACTGAATCAGCATGACGGAAACCAAGGACAGTCTCCAAGACTTGTCTGTAGAAATTGAAATCAGCGATGCGGACGAAAATCGGTCCCAAGCCGCGGATGCCGTACTCATTCGGAACGGGTCCTTTTTGCCACGGAATCCCGGGTGCCACGCCGGTATCAGCCTCATCGGAAACCAACTGATAGAGCTGCTCATCGAAATCCTGGAAGTCGATCACTTTTCGGCCGAACTGCTCATAGATGCCGGAATGTGTGACGTTGTATTTGTCGAAACGTTTTACCCAGTAGTCCAAGGCTTCATCCGATGGGACGCGCAGGCCGGTCTTGAAGATTTCATTGGTCCCTCTGATTGCTTTCGGGATCCCGGGGAAGTCGAAGAAGGTGATGTCCGTGCCGGCACTCCCGCGGTCATCGGCGAAGAATAGGTGATAAGTCTGGATGTCGTCCTGGTTGACGGTTTTTTTGACCAAGCGCATACCCAGAATATTGGTGAAGAAGGCATAATTCTTCTCGGCGCTGCTGGTGATGGCGGTGACGTGGTGGATTCCTCTTAAAGTGTTCATGGATATTATCCTCATTTCGTTATGTATTCTGTTTCGTATATTCCTAATTCGAGATATATAGCCAAAAAAAGAAATCAGCAATCAGCTAACTTAAGGTCAGTATACAGGCGTCCGATTCAAGATGCAAGCATTTTGCCCTGCCAAGAAGAAACGGCACGCGGGAGGCGTCTCAAAAGGAAAATGGAAGGGAAGCGTGTATAATGAGGATAGCAAAAAGCATTTTGTGGACCACAACAAAATTAAACAGGATGAAAGGCAGTGATCGCATGGCAGGAAATGGATTGATGATGCAGTATTTTGAATGGTATCTGGATGATGATGGACAACTATGGAATCGCCTGAAGGAGGATGCCAAGCATCTGAAGGAACTGGGCATAACAGCCGTCTGGACGCCTCCAGCCTACAAAGCGACAGGGACGAATGATACAGGCTATGGCGTCTATGATCTCTATGATTTGGGCGAATTCGACCAAAAAGGTGCCGTCCGCACAAAATACGGAACCAAAGCAGAATACTTGGCTGCAATCGAAGCTTTGCATGCGGAAGGAATTGCTGTTTATGCCGACGTCGTCCTGAACCACAAGGCCGGTGCAGACGAGACAGAACGCTTCCTTGCTTATGAAGTGAATCCCGACAAGCGTCAGGAAAAGGAGTCCAAGGCATATGAAATCGAAGGCTGGACGAAATTCACTTTTCCGGGCCGTGGCGACAAATATTCTGATTTCAAATGGTCTTGGGAACATTTCACCGGGACGGACTTCAACAACGAGAATGGCAAAGAAGCTATCTACATGATCAAAGGCTTCGAAAAAGGCTGGGCGGAAAACGAAAGTGTAGACAGCGAGTACGGTAATTACGATTACTTGATGTATGCGGATATCGACTACGGCCACCCTGCAGTCGTTGAGGAAGTCAAGAAATGGGCCGATTGGTACATCAAAGAAACCGGTGTCGACGGCTTCCGCTTGGATGCCGTCAAACACATCAATGATCAGTTCGTGAAGGATCTCGTGGAGACGATCCGCGCGCAGCATGGCGATGATTTTTACGTGGTCGGTGAATATTGGAAGTATAAATACGGCGCGATCAAGGAATATTTGGAAGCGACCGAGTTCACCTTCGATCTTTTCGATGTGGCCCTGCATCAGAACTTCCATGTCGCATCCCAGCAGGGCAAGGATTACGATCTGCGCGAGTTGTTCAAGCAGACGCTGGTCGCCAAAAATCCGACCCATGCGGTTACGTTTGTCGACAACCATGACTCACAACCCGACCAAGCTTTGCAATCCTTTGTGGAGCCATGGTTCAAACCGTTGGCATACGGCGTGACACTCTTGCGCGAACAGGGCTTCCCGTGCTTGTTCTACGGCGATTATTACGGTATTAAAGGTGCGAATCCAATCGACGGACAGAAAACCTTCCTGGATAAATTGCTCTATCTGCGCGCGAACCATGCTTACGGTGAACAGCGTGACTACTTCGATCACGGAAACTGCGTCGGCTGGACCCGTCTGGGCAACGAAGAGCATCCGTACGGTTTGGCGACAGTTCTTTCCAACAGCGAAGAGGGCTTCAAGGACATGTATGTCGGCGAACAGTATGCCGGGCAGACTTTCGCGGACTATACAGGCAACCGTGAAGACAAAGTCGAAATCGGTGAAGACGGCAACGGTCGCTTCCCGGTCAATGCCGGTTCGATTTCGGTATGGGTCAAAGACGCGATCTCCCCAGAGGAAGCATTCGACGCGGATGCAGTCGAATAGATTGAAGCGAAAATAATAGCTGCACAATGAAGGAGGTGTCTCATGGAGGCACCTCCTTCATTGTTGGTAGAGAACGCTCTCCTCCCGTGAACGAAGGCTTCGCCGGAGTTCGGCCCACATTCTGCTTGTGTTCTCCGAAGAAGGCAGCTTCGTCGCAGTTGAATGCGACTATTGCCGGCCTGCTCCGATTGGAAGGTCCTTCGCCGGAGCTGCGCTCGCATTCCGCCGCCCTCCTCCGGCCAACCAAACCCCATAAGAAAAAGGCTGTGCTCAATGAACGACAGCCTTTTTCTATGGGGGGAGGGTAGGTTAGAACTGGTAAGCGTAATTAGGGTGATGCCTCCATCCTCTGGTTAAGGGATGGCGATCACATCTTGGGATTGCATGTCGAAGAAGTGGGACTTGTTCATGTTGAAGGCCAAATCAGTGACCTCGCCTGGCGAATGGAAATCGCGCGCGTCCACACGGGAAATAAATTCTGTTCCGCCGACTTTACTGTAAAGCATCGTTTCAGCACCCAACAATTCGGATACGACGACTTCCGCTTTTACGGCCCAAGTCGGGTTGGTATCAATAACGATCTGCTCGCTCTGAATGTCTTCCGGGCGGATGCCGAAGATCAATTCTTTGCCGTTGTATCCACGTTCTTCCAGCACTCTGCGTTTTCCGGCCGGCAAGGTCAATTTAAGCCCTTCGCCGTTCGTGATGACACCATCCTGCAAAGTAACGTTGAAGAAGTTCATGGCAGGCGATCCGATGAATCCAGCTACGAAAACGTTAACCGGTGTATCGTAGACTTCTTTCGGGCTGCCGATCTGTTGCACAAATCCATCTTTCATGATGACGATGCGGTCTGCCATGGTCATCGCTTCGGTTTGGTCATGGGTTACGTAGATGGTTGTCGTATTCAGGCGACGGTGCAATTTTGCGATTTCAGCACGCATGGCCACACGCAATTTTGCATCCAAGTTTGATAACGGCTCATCCATCAGGAAGACTTTTGCATCACGCACGATTGCGCGGCCCAAAGCGACACGCTGTCTTTGCCCACCGGACAAAGCTGCCGGTTTGCGGTCCAAGTATTCCGTCAAGCCCAAGATGTCGGCTGCGTTATCGACGCGCTTCTTGATTTCATCTTTGCTGTACTTTCTCAATTTCAGACCGAATGCCATATTGTCGAATACAGTCATATGCGGATATAGGGCATAGTTCTGGAATACCATCGCGATATCGCGGTCTTTTGGTGCCACATCGTTCATGACGGTATCGCCGATGATCAATTCACCTTCGGAAATATCTTCCAAACCGGCAATCATACGCAGTGTTGTTGACTTTCCGCAACCGGAAGGACCAACAAAGACGATGAATTCGCGATCTTGGATATGCAAGTTGAAATCTGTAACCGAATAATTAGCGGCGTTGTCGTATTTTTTGTGGATACTGTTCAATTGGATCTCTACCATTTATTTGTACCTGCCTTTTTGGTTTTTTTGGCTTTTCTTTATGTCCTTATTCTATTTGAAAGCGGATTCCGCGACCACGGGAAACTGACCAAAAAAAGCACCTGTTTTTTGTGCGTTTTGCCGAAGGCGCTTTCCAATCGCAAAAAATGTTCAGAAAATCCTTAGGAATTGACAGGTGCACAACTAAACCGTGAAAAACAACCGTTGTTTTGGTAAAATGGTTCTTTGATGCATGAAAAATCGCTGAAGCGATACTAGAGAGAAAAAGGGGTTTTGATCCATGAGCAAAAGAGGTTTTGAAGTCATCAGCAGTTATGCCGATAAAAACATCCAATTACCCAAGCGTGCAACGAAACACGCAGCGGGGTATGATTTTGAAGCAGCCGAAGAAATCGTGCTGCCGGCGATCTGGAAAACGATCGTAAAAAGTGCGGGTTTGCAGCTTGGAGAACTGTTCGGGAGCGACAACGATGAGGCAATCGAAAAGAAAGAGGAGCTTTTGCGTCCGCTTTTGGTGCCTACCGGAATCAAAGCCTACATGCAGGAAGATGAATACCTTCAATTGACGAACCGCTCCAGCAATCCACTGAAAAATTTCATTGTGCTGCCGAACGGTGTTGGCATAGTCGATGCGGATTATTACAACAACGAGGGCAATGAAGGGCACATCTACTTCCAGTTTCTTAATTTTGGCTTGCGCGACAAAGTCATCCATAAGGGTGATCGTATCGGCCAGGGCATCTTCCTCCAGTTTCTGAAAGCCGACCAGGATGAAGCAGAAGCATCACAACGCACAGGCGGTTTCGGCTCGTCAGGACAGGCTTAAAAAGAAAAGCCAAATCAGCGGGTATTTGCGTATTGTTATACGTAGAGCAGGCTTTTTGTGATAAAATAAGATAAGTTGATTCATACTTGAAGGAGAGATTCATTTGGCAAAGAAAAATGCAGTGAAATACGTTTGTCAGGCTTGCGGATACGAGTCGCCGAAATGGCTGGGACGTTGCCCGAACTGCAACACTTGGAACCAAATGGAGGAAGAAAAGGAAGCGACGAAAGCCGTGAAGCAACAGCAACGTTCCAATTTCAGCGGGAACGTACCTGAAGCGATCGCCATCCAGGACATCAAGACCGAAAACCTGCCGCGTGTCAAAACGCAGATGGAAGAAGTCAACCATGTGCTGGGCGGCGGCATCGTGCCCGGTTCGTTGATTCTGATCGGGGGCGACCCGGGAATCGGCAAGTCCACCTTGCTGCTGCAGGTTTCTGCGCAGATCAATCAAGGCGGTCACCGCGTTCTGTACATCTCCGGAGAGGAAAGCGCGAGTCAGATCAAGTTGCGGGCGGAACGGCTAGGGGTCAAGGGCACCGACTTCTACATCTACCCGGAAACCGATATCGACGCGATCCGAAACACGATCGAGCGGATCAAGCCGGAATTCGTCATCGTCGACTCGATCCAGACGATGATCCATCCGGACAACACGAGCACGGCCGGCAGCGTGTCGCAAGTGCGCGAATGCACGGCTGAATTCATGCGGATCGCGAAGAGCAACGACATCGCGATCTTCATCGTCGGGCATGTGACGAAGGAAGGCGCGATTGCCGGTCCACGGATGCTGGAGCACATGGTGGATACGGTGCTGTATTTTGAAGGCGATCGGCATCATGCTTTCCGGATCTTGCGCGCCGTCAAAAATCGCTTCGGATCGACCGACGAAATCGGCGTTTTCGAAATGATCGAGGGCGGTCTGCGTGAGGTGCGGAACCCTTCTGAGCTGTTCCTGGAAGAACGGCTTGCCGGAGCATCCGGTTCAGCAGTCGTTGCCTCACTCGAGGGCACGCGTCCGATTTTGGCCGAAATCCAGTGTCTGATTACGCCGACAGTCTTCGGGAATGCCCGCCGGACTGCAAGCGGCTTGGACTACAACCGGGTTTCGCTGATCATGGCCGTGCTGGAAAAGCGGGCAGGCTTGCTGCTGCAGAACCAGGATGCCTACTTCAAATCGACAGGTGGCGTGAAGCTGGATGAGCCGGCCATCGACCTGGCAGTAGCCGTCAGCATCGCCTCAAGTTATTGGGATAGTGAGACTTCCGCGACCGAGTGTTTTATCGGTGAAATCGGCCTGACCGGGGAAATCCGACGGGTGAGCCGGATCGAGCAACGCGTCAACGAAGCTGAAAAATTGGGCTTCACGAAGGTGTATCTGCCGAAGAACAATATGGCTGGCTGGAAGCACCCGCAAGGGATCCAGATCATTCCTGTCGCAACGCTTCAAGAAACGCTGCGCAAAGTATTTCCGAATAAAAATTGATGACAGAAGGAAAGAGAGGGAAGCCTTTGAAACGGAAAATCATTACGGCCGTCTTCCTGATGGTGGGCGGCAGCGCTGGTATCACAGCACTGCCTTACCTGTGGGAATTAGCGGGCATACAAAACAATCTTTTCAATAATGTTTTTGTTAATTTTGGGGTTGGAGCACTTATATTTTATTTATTGTCATTCTTATTGATGAAATTGATTTTGGACATCATCCAAAAGATAGAAAATTATTTCAGTACCTTATCGGTCAGCTACATGTTGTTCGGTTCGATCGGAACGATCATCGGGCTTGTATTGGCTTGGTTGATCGGAATCCCGTTGACATCACTGAGGATACCGGTCATCAACGATGTGCTGCCGGCTATTTTGTCCTTGATCTTGGCTTACTTCGGCTTCCGCGTGGGGACTACCCGGATTGAAGAATTCCGTAAACTGTTCGCACCGAAACCGAAAAAGCAGGAAGAAACACAGATGCTTGACCGCAAAGCGGATGACACATTCCGAAAATACAAGATTTTGGATACGAGCGTCATCATCGACGGCCGCATCTACGACATCGCCAAAACCGGCTTCCTGGAAGGAGTCATCGTCATTCCCAACTTCGTATTGCGCGAACTCCAGTATATCGCGGATTCTTCCGATAGCCTCAAGCGTGTAAGGGGCAGAAGGGGATTGGATATCCTGAACAAACTTCAAAAAGAAGAAGACATCATCGTGGAGAGCTATGACGGTGAATTCGAAGAGATTCCTGAAGTCGACAGCAAGCTGATCCGTTTGGCGAAACTGATCGACGGCATCGTCATCACGAATGACTATAACCTGAACAAAGTCTGCGAATTCCAGAATGTGCCGGTGCTGAACATCAATGCTTTGGCAAATGCTGTGAAGCCGGTCGTCATACCTGGCGAATACATGGTCGTCACCGTCATCAAAGTCGGAACGGAACGCAATCAAGGGGTGGCCTACCTGGATGACGGCACGATGATCGTCGTCGAAGAGGGACAGCACTACATGAACGAAACGATCGAAGTCGTCGTCACAAGCGCCCTCCAGACAGCTGCCGGCCGCATGATCTTTGCGAAGCCTGCGCATTCACAAAAAGGCATCAAATAAATAAACAAGTACGAAATAAACAGCTTCACAGAAAAGGGGATACTTCATATGACAAAGAAAATCCGCGTACGTTATGCACCAAGCCCGACCGGTAACTTGCATATCGGAAACGCTCGTACCGCATTGTTCAACTACCTGTTTGCTCGCCACAACGACGGCGAGTTCATTATCCGTATCGAAGACACGGACCAAAAACGTAACCTTGAACACGGCGAAGAAAGCCAACTGCAAAACTTGAAATGGTTAGGGATGGACTGGGACGAAGGTCCGGACAAACCAGGCAAATTCGGACCGTACCGTCAATCCGAAAGACAGCATATCTACGATCCATTGATCGATCAATTGTTGCTTTCCAACCGTGCCTACAAGTGCTATTGCACCGAGGATGAATTGGAGTCGGAACGCGAACACCAAAGAGCACGCGGCGAAATGCCGCATTACGGCGGTAAATGCGCAAACCTGACGCCTTCCCAACAAGCTGAAAAAGAAGCGCAAGGCATTACTCCAGTCATCCGTTTCCGTGTGCCGATCGAAAACACTTATACATTCGATGATATCGTCAAAGGACCGATCACATTCGAAGCCAGCAGCGTCGGCGGGGACTACATCATCCGCAAACGCGACGGTTTCCCGACCTATAACTTCGCGGTTGCCGTGGATGATCACATGATGGAAATCACCCACGTTCTGCGCGGGGATGACCATATCGCCAATACACCGAAACAAATGATGATTTATGAAGCGTTCGAGTGGAAAATACCTACTTTCGGACACATGACGTTGATCATCAATAGCGAAACCGGCAAAAAATTGAGCAAACGCGATGAAACGATCCTGCAGTTCATCGAACAATACAAAGACTTGGGCTACCTGCCGGAAGCGATGTTCAACTTCATTACGCTGCTGGGTTGGTCACCGGTCGGGGAAGACGAAATCTTCTCGAAAGACGAGCTGATCAAGATGTTCGATCCGGCACGTTTGAGCAAATCGCCTGCCGCTTTCGACCAGAAGAAACTGGAATGGATCAACAACCAATACATGAAGAGTGCCGATTTGGACACAATCGTAACGTTAGCCGCGCCGCACTTGGTGGCTGCCGGAAAATTGCCGGAAAATCCGAGTGAAGCCGACAGTGAGTACGCGAAAAAGCTGATCGGTTTGTACCATGAGCAAATGAGCTATGCCGCGGAAATCGTTAACCTATCGGAAATGTTCTTCGCTGATGAACTCAGCCTGGACGCAGAAGCGCAGGAAATCCTGGCTGCCGAAACAGCGCCGGTCGTGCTTGCCGCATTCAAAGAACAATTGCTTGCCATCGAGCCTTTCGAAGAAGCTGAAATTCTGGGTGCCATCAAAGCAGTCCAAAAAGAAACCAAGATCAAAGGCAAGAACCTATACATGGCCATCCGTGTCGCCGTCAGCGGCCAAATGCACGGACCTGAAATCGGCAAGACCATCGAAGTGCTGGGCAGAGACAAGAGCTTGGCTCACCTGAACAGCGTATTGGAAAAGCTATAGAACGGACAAAAAAAGGATAGTAAAAATGAGCTGATTCTATATAATGGATGGATAATCCAAAAAGGAGCATGAAATGACTTGAATAGATTACGCGAAACAATTCAAACCATAAAAGATCATGATCCGGCTGCAAGGAGTACGTTGGAAGTCGTTCTGACGTACCCGGGGTTACATGCCATCCTAATATATGATATCGCTCATTTTTTTTATAAGCGAAAATGGTATACCTTCAGTCGGGTGCTTTCGCATCTGGGGCGTTTATTAACCGGTATCGAAATCCATCCGGGGGCAACGATCGGGCATCGTCTGTTCATTGACCATGGTATGGGGATCGTCATCGGGGAAACCGCCGAAGTCGGCGATGATGTCATGATTTACCATGGCGTGACGCTGGGCGGCACCGGGAAAGATACCGGCAAACGCCATCCCACGATCGGGAATAATGTGCTGTTGTCTGCCCATGTGCAAGTATTGGGGCCGATCAAAATCGGCGACAATGCCAAAATCGGGGCATCGGCTGTGGTCGTCAGCGAAATTCCGCCTGATGTCACAGCTGTCGGTATCCCGGCAAAAATCGTCCGTTACCATAAACGGAATGAGGAAAAAATGACCGAATGATTAGCAAACGAAAAAGGGCGTCAGCCCTTTTTTCGAAGCTGGAAAGGAGTGCGCAATGTTAAAAATCTACAATACCCTGACGCGCGAAAAAGAAGAGTTCCAACCGATCCAAAAGAATAAGGTGGGCATGTACGTCTGTGGTCCGACCGTCTACAACTACATCCATATCGGCAATGCCCGCAGCACAGTGGCTTTCGATACCGTCCGCCGCTACTTGGAATACCGCGGCTATGACGTGAATTTCGTCTCCAACTTCACCGACGTGGACGACAAGATCATCCGTGCCGCCAAAGAGTTGGGCATTTCCGCGAAAGAAGTCGCCGAAAAGTTCATCGCGGCCTTCTATGAAGATACCGCGGCTCTGCACGTCGAAAAAGCGACGCTGAATCCGCGCGTGATGGAAAATATCCCGGACATCATCGCCTTCATCGGCGATCTGATCGATAAAGGCTATGCCTATGAAGCTGACGGCGACGTCTATTACCGTACCGGTAAGTTCAAGGACTACGGCAAATTGAGCGATCAATCGATCAAGGACCTGATCGTCGGCGCCAGCGAACGCCTGGATGCGGAAGAGAACGTGAAAAAGGAAGATCAGCTTGATTTCGCACTTTGGAAAGCAGCGAAGCCGGATGAAGTCTCCTGGGAATCACCTTGGGGCTCGGGACGCCCGGGCTGGCACATCGAATGCTCGGTGATGGCGACCAAATACTTGGGCGACACCATCGATATCCACGGTGGCGGCCATGACCTGACTTTCCCGCATCACGAAAACGAAATCGCTCAGAGCGAAGCCAAAACCGGCAAAACTTTCGCGAACTACTGGATGCACAACGGCTTCGTCACAATCGGTGAAACAGCCGAGAAGATGAGCAAGTCGCTCGGGAACTTCGTGACGGTGCATGATATCCTGAAGGGAGTCGATCCGCAGGTGCTGCGTTTCTTCCTCGGAACTGCGCATTACCGCCGTCCGGTAAAATACAGCGAAAAAGCCATCGAAGAAGCCAAAATCAATCTGGAAAAAGTAAAAATCGCCTATCAGAATGCCCACTACCGCCTCCAAGATGCCGTTGCGGCACTGCCCGATGATGCCGAGCAATTGGCTTTGTTCCAGAATCTGCAGGCACAGTTCGTTGCCGAAATGGATGACGATTTCCAAGCGGATAACGCCATGTCTATCGTTTACCAGTTCGCCAAGGAATTGAACATCTACGCGGAAGGCGAAGCCGTTTCTGAAGCAGTCATCACTGCAGCATTGGCTTTGTACAAGGCAATGGTCGGCGTCTTCGGCGTCGTACTCGGTGAAGAAGCACTGCTGGATGACGACATCCAGACTTTGATTGATGAACGGACACAAGCCCGAACAGACAAAAATTTCGCCCGCAGTGATGAAATCCGCGATTACCTGAAGGATCAGGGCATCATTCTGGATGACACCGCCCAAGGCACCAGATGGAGAAGAGCATAGTGACAGAACAGAATTGGAGCTTATTGAACGGTCTTGCCTTGGCCTATGTCGGCGATGCCGCTTATGAGACTTATATCAGAACGCATTTACTAGAAAAAGGACACACCAAACCCAACCAGCTTCACCGGCGCGCGACTTTTTTCGTTTCGGCCAAGGCCCAAGCGAAACTGATGCATGTGATGCTTGAAAAAGAAGGCTTCCTGAGCGAAGCAGAAATGGATATGTACCGTCGCGGCCGCAACAGCAAGAGCCATACGATCGCCAAAAATGCGGACGTAACGACCTACCGCATCGCGACCGGCTTCGAGTCGCTGATGGGCTATCTGCATCTTTCCGGGCAAAAAGTTCGGCTTGAAGAGTTGATCCGTTGGTGTATCCAAGAAGTCGAGGAAAACAATTATGAAAAATAAACCGAACCGCGCGTTCAAGGACAGCCGCAATGCACCGAAAAAGGGCAGACCGGAACCAAAACCAAGACGACGCGATGACGCAGAAAAAGAAACACCCGAAAACGAAGACTTCGTGATGGGACGCCACCCGGTATTGGAATTGCTGCGCTCCGATCGCGATGTCAACAAACTGTTCATCCAGGATGGACTGGGCGGAGAAAAATTGGGCGACATCATCAAGCTGGCGAAGGACCGCAAGATCCAGATCCAAGCGGTACCGAAAAGCAAGCTCGACACGTTGTCCGATAACGCCGTACACCAGGGCGTCATCGCCGCTACGGCTGCTTTCCAGTATGCCGTACTCGATGATCTGTTCGAAGCGGCTGCCGCCAAGAACGAAGATCCTTTCTTCATCATCCTGGATGGTGTCGAGGATCCGCATAATCTGGGGTCCGTGCTACGTACCGCAGATGCTTGCGGTGCCCATGGAGTCATCATTCCCAAGCGCCGCGCAGTCGGTTTGACGGCGACCGTCGCCAAAGCATCGACAGGCGCCATCGAGCACGTACCGGTCGTGCGCGTCACGAACTTGCACCGCACCATCGAAGAACTGAAGGAACGCGGTGTCTGGATCTACGCCACCGACATGTCCGGGCAGGATTACCGCCAGTGGGACACAACGTTGCCGTTGGCGATGATCATCGGCAACGAAGGTAAAGGCATTTCCCGCCTGTTGAAGGAATCCGCTGATGGCCTGTTGACCATCCCGATGGTCGGCCATGTGCAGAGCCTGAATGCCGGCGTTGCAGCCGGACTGATGATGTACGAAGTTTTCCGCAAACGCCACGTTTGATCCGATTCGTAGCATCTGCGTACCAGAAAAAGCGAGGTGAAGATCCTGTTGAAGAAAGAAATCCTGATAGTGGACGGCTACAATATGATCGGCGCCTGGCCGGAACTGGTGAAGCTGAAGAACCAGGACCTAATCGAAGAGGCCAGGGATCAACTGCTGCAGGCGCTGTCCGATTATCAAAATTATGAAGGCAACGAAGTCTGGTGCGTTTTTGATGCCCAGTTCGTTCCCGGCATCACGAAAGAGTATTCTAAATACCGGGTGAAGGTCATCTTTACCGCACAAGGGGAGACCGCCGACACCTACATCGAAGGCGTCGTCAAAAAACTGCGCAACGTGCTGACCGAAGTCTATGTCGCCACCAGCGACTTGGCCGAACAGCAGCTCGTCTTTTCGAAAGGCGCCCAGCGCATCTCCGCCATGGAACTCTACAAGGACATCAAACGTTCCAAAAAAGCCTTGGAGACCGAAAGCCGCCGCTTCCGCGACCAACGCCAGCGCGGCACTTGGTCGGATGACCAGCTGGAGATCCTGCGGGAGATCTATAAGGATATGCTGGATTGAAGGCAATCTGATAGTGAACAATACAAAGAAGAGGCCGCTTCGTTTCATTGTGAAACGAGGCGGCCTCTTTTGCGTGCGGAATGGCATTTATGCTTGGGCTTTCCCCGCCAACAGGGCGTCGGCGGGGAAAGTCAGTTCAAAGGACAGTCAGAAAACCCGCCAAAACTGCCTTGGCGGGGAAAAACGCCCCCGGACAACACGAGATTCCCCGCAAAAACCATTTTGGCGGGGAATCTCGCCACGAACTCGAAGCTCAGGACATACACCCGACTGAAATTTATTTTTGGCTTGCTGTGGAGTCGACTTCAAGGTGTAAACTATAATCGTATTGAAAAGGAGGAAGAGGTTATGACTGAAAAAAAAGTAGCCGTTATTGCAGGAGCTTCGAGCGGGATTGGTGAAGCAACAGCAAAATTATTAGCGGAAAATGGTCTCATCGTTGTTTTGGCGGCCAGACGAGAAGAACGTCTGAAAGAGTTGGCAGAAGAAATCAAATCAAATGGTGGCGAAGCCTTGTATCAAGTGACAGATGTCAGAAACCATTCAGATGTAGAAGAATTAATCAAAGTAGCCATCGAGAATTTTGGGAAAGTTGATATTTTGATCAACAGTGCAGGGATTATGGCCCATTCACCATTAAAAGACAAACGCATTTCGGATTGGGACAATATGATAGATATTAACCTCAAAGGAACGCTTTATGGGATTGGAGCAGTCCTCCCGTACATGAATGCCAAAAAATCCGGCCATATCATCAACATTTCATCCGTTGCTGGACATTATGCGCATGCAGGAGGAGCAGTATATTCAGCAACCAAATGGGCAGTTCGCGCAATCAGTGAATCTTTGAGGGAAGAGGTCGCTAAAGACGGATCAAATATCCGTGTCTCGGTTATTTCTCCCGGTGCAATAAATACGGAGTTATTGTCTTCAATGACAGATGCCAACTTGAGAAAAAATTATGAAGAATTTTACGAAAATTTCGGGATTCCGGTTGAGCGTGTGGCTTCAGTGATTCAACAGGTGATTAACGTACCAGCTGATTCCGCTTGGAATGAAGTGATTATCCGTCCTACGAAACAAGTTCAATAAGGAAGAAGGAATGGCATTGAAAAGAATACTTCACATTGCTTTGGCTAGTGGATTTTTACTGGCGGGATGTACTGGAAATGGAGCGGAGAACAGCATGAATCAAGCGAACAAGTCTGAAGAAAGTCAAAGCTCGATAGAACAATCCACTTCCTCATCATCGGTTGAAATAATCGGCACCGGACAATACGGGAGAGGCGCGCAGTCAGACGGTCAGGATACAAACAGCACGGAAGAACCTATGCGCATACTGACGGAAGATGCTGATGCGATCATCATTTATTTCTCAAGAAGCGGAAACACGGAGAATCTGGTCAAAATGATCTATAACGAGACGAATGCCGATGTTTTGGAACTGACGCTCTCCGAACCGTATCCGGAAGATTATGAAGAAACTGTCGAACGGGCAAATGCAGAAAGGGATAGCGGCAACTTCCCCGAAATCAACACGGAAATACCTGATTTTAGTCAGTACGATCGGATTTTTCTTGGGTATCAAACATGGGCAATGACGCTATCGAACCCGATCATCAGTTTTTTGGGAACCAACGGGGAGTTGATCGACGGGAAAACCATTTACCCATTTTCATCTAATGCGGGATACGGAGAAGGAAATTCGCTTCAGCGGATGCAAGAAATATTGCCAAACAGCATGATTGAAGAGAGCTTTACCGTGGAAGATGAAGCTGTTGTTTCCTCCCAGAATGAATTAGCTGAGTGGGTAGCGGATCAGTAGTGCAAAATCCAAAGAAAGAAGGAAACTCTTTATGAAAATTCTAATTTTAGGAGCAGCAGGTCAAATCGCTGTAAAATTAACCGATTTACTTTTAGAAGAGACAGATATAAATCTAGTTCTTTATGCACGCCATGGCGAACAGTGCATTACAAGACAAGACCATCGTGTGAATGTTATTTCTGGTGATTTTCTCGAAAAAGAAAAATTGATCCTTGCCATGAAAGATATCGATGCAGTTTATCTGAATGATATGGGAAATACAGAAGCTGTAAAAATCATTGTGGAAGCTATGCAAGAAGTAGGAATCAAACGTTTCATAGGAGCATCCATTTTAGGGATTTATGATGAAGTAGTGGGCAAGTTCGGCGAGTGGAATCATGCAATGATCGGCACTAGTCCTCGCATGCAAGCACAAAAAGACTCAGCGAAAGTTGTTGAAGAATCCAATCTTGATTACATTTTGCTGAGATTAACTTGGTTGTACAATCAACCGAAGAATGAAGCCTACGCGTTGAGCTTGAAAGGCACTCCATTTAAAGGAGCTCAGGTGACCCGTGAAGCCGTGGCTAGGCTGATTGCAGATCTGTTAACCGGAAAAATATCTTATGACAAGGAAAGCCTTGGGGTCTATGAACCCGGAACAGAGCTCTTCCCTAAACCCACCTTTTATTGAGAGAAATCTTAAAAACTAACTTGAGTGCCGCTGCCATTTGAACAGGATAACAAGCAGTAACCTTTGGGTTCATGCTGCATAACGAATCGAGACTTCTTCTGAAGCCTTGATTTTTTTATAATGAAAGTTATTAAAAATCACCGGGGGTCAGGTCATGCGAAGAAAAAAACTTTTGATGCTTCTTTCACTTATGATCATTTTCTTTTCGGGCTGTTCTGCAAACATGGATCCTCAGGAGGATACCCCATCGCAGGGGAGTGGGCGCTTTGGCACCACGACGCGTTCCGCTGAGGCAGAAGACGAACTACCAACTGTAGCTGCACAGTCCCGTGTCGTCGATATCATCAACTTACCCGAGTTTGACGAGTTTGGCCGCTTTCTTTTTCCGACAGAGCGCGGAATGCCGGACAGCAGCATGCAGCTAAGCGCCATCGGCTCCTTGTTGCCTTATCATAACCATATCGACACGGATACGACCCTGGATGTCATCAACGAGATGCTGAGGATGGTAAGGGACGGAGATACCATCTTCTATGAGATTTACAGTGATGAAGAAAAGGAGGCTGACCCGACAAAAGAAAATACGGGGTTGTTTTTCTTCCGGGGAGAAACGGATGCGCCTTTTGCGGTCATCAGCGCAGGGGGAGGCTTTTCCTATGTCGGCTCCATCCATGAGAGTTTTCCACACGCATTGGAACTGAGCCGCAGAGGCTATAATGCATTTGCCTTGCAGTACCGCACCGGTGGAGCAGATGTTGCCTGCGAGGATTTGGCGAGGGCGATTTCCTTCATCTTCACCCACGCAACTGAATTGCGAGTGAACACTGACGGCTACTCCCTTTGGGGCGGATCGGCAGGGGCGCGGATGGCAGCCTATCTGGGATCGTATGGTCCTGCAGCCTTCGGAGATGACGATCTGCCCCGACCCGGAACCGTTGTGATGCAGTATACAGGCCACACGGATTATACGCAGAACGACCCACCCACCTATGCCTGCGTGGGGGAAAGCGACGGTATAGCCAGCTGGCGCACTATGGAGCAGCGCATCGACAACTTAAGCGCACTCGGCATCGATACAGCATTCCAAAAGTATCCTGATCTCGGGCATGGTTTCGGACTGGGAATCGGGACTTCGGCAGAAGGATGGATCGACGATGCTGTAACTTTTTGGGAAAAACACATGGAGGAGTGACATCAATGAAAAAACTATTTGCAATCACAGCGGCCCTTTTGTTGGCCGTCCATCTCAGCGCTTGCGGTAGAGAAGACACAGATACAACAGCCAACACTTCCGCGGCCAATTCTTCCGGCGAAAGCCTTTCATCCATCGACAGCTCAGCTGACATACTGATCGCTTATTTCTCCGTACCGGAAGATGTAGATACGCAAGGTGTGGATGCGGTGGCGGGAGCCAGCGTTGTGCTGAATGACGGCGAGAAGATGGGGAATACGGAATATGTTGCCGATTTGATCCAGCAGACCATCGGCGGAGAGCTCTTCCGCATCGAAACCACCGCCAGCTATCCGCTCGATCATGATCCGCTGGTGGATCAGGCCGCAGACGAACAGGATAATAATGCCCGTCCGGAACTTGCCTCCCATCTGGAAAACTTCGATCAGTATGAAGTGATTCTGTTGGGATTCCCGAATTGGTGGGGAGACATGCCGATGCCTGTATACAGCTTTTTGGAGGAGTATGACTTCGGTTCAAAGACGATCGTTCCGTTCATCACCCATGGCGGCAGCGGTTCATCCGATACAATCGAAACGATTTCCGAAATACAGCCCGGCGCTCTGATATGGGATGATGCCCTGGTACTTTCTCGAAATGATGTGGTAGACAGCGAGGAGGAAGTGATTTCCTGGGCTGAAGGCTTAGCATATTAGCCTATCCGCAAACCGCGGAGACTGATTTTTGGCTATAGCCAACATTTATCATTTTCCGCAGATCGCCAAAGAATAAGTGTAATGAAGGAGGCGGTCCAATGAAGCCGATTAATATCAAAAAAATGACAATCGATAGCGCTATGCCGATCGGCTTGCTGCTCTTGATGAGCTATGGGCTAGTGGGGCAAGTTATTCATGAATGGATCGGGGTAGGGATGTTCATTTTGTTCATTTGGCACCATATCCTCAATAGCAATTGGAGTAAAAGTTTGTTCCGGGGAAGATACAATGCATACAGGCTCGCACAGACAGCGCTTGTTTCCGCAATGCTTCTGTGTACGGTCGGGCTCATGGTCAGTGGCATTGTGCTTTCCCGACATGTTTTTTCCTTTCTGCCCATCAACGGCGGAAGACAGCTGGCGAGAACCATCCATCTGCTGTGCGCTTATTGGGGGTTTGTTCTTATGAGTGTGCATCTCGGCTTTCACTGGAACAGAATGATGGGGATGATGCGCAGACGCAAGAAGAAAGAATCTTCGGTTTCTGCAAAGCTTCTTCGCAGTCTGACGGCAGTATTCGTTGCATACGGTGTCTACGCCTTTATTTTCCGGGAAATCGGGACCTATATGCTATTGCAGAGCCAATTCGTATACTTTGACTTTGAAGAGCCACTGATGCTGTTTTTTCTGGACTACGTTGCAATCATGGGGTTGTTCATCTATATCGGGCATTATGCAGAGGTGTTGTTGAGAGGCAGAAAAAAAAAGGCAAGAAGCTGAAAAGCGCTCCTTTCTTTTTTGTATTTCGATAAGCAAAATTGGTATAATCAAGGCTATATAGCCTGATCATGATAGGGACAGATTTGAATGCAGGGAGGCAAGGACTAGTATGTATAATCCACAACTCGATACTTTTCTTGTCGTTGCGGAAACAGGCAGCTTTTCAAAAGCATCCGAAAAATTGTTCATTTCCCCAACGGCAGTAAGCAAACAGATCAATCATCTGGAGAGCAAAATCGGACTAACCTTGTTCAACCGAACGCCCAGAGGCATGACCTTGACTGCTGCCGGGTAATCGATGTACAGAGACTCCCTTTGTCTTATTCAATACGCCAAAGATTCCATATCCAGGGCCGAAAATGCTGAGGACGGGAATGACTGTACCATAAGGATAGGAACATCGGTCATGACCTCCTCCCAGTCCATTGCGGAGATATGGTCAATGCTAAGGCTTTCTGAGCCGAACTTCAAATTTCAGTTGGTATCTTTTGAAAACACGCCGGAGAATGCTCGTGAAATTTTACGAAATTTGGGAGAAAACATTGATATTGTTGCTGGTGTGTTTGATGAAAATTTTTTGCAAAGTCGAAAATGTTCAACAGTGGAACTCTCAAGAGAACCCATTTGTGTCGCATTATCGATCTATCATCCTTTAGCCAAGAAGGACAGCCTTGAAATCAGCGATCTATATGGAGAAAACCTGATGATTATCCGAAAAGGATGGAATACTTATGTCGACAAACTTAGGGATGATCTGTGGAACCATCATCCGCACATCACGATAAAAGACTTCTCCTTTTATGACATAGAAATATTCAATCGATGCGCCTCTTCAGATGAGCTGCTGATGGCAATCGGAAAATGGGACAATATTCACCCGTTGGTAAAAGTCATACCTGTTTCATGGAAGCACACAATTCCGTTTGGACTGCTGCACTCCCCAAAGCCAACAGCAAAAGTGCAAAAACTGTTGGCCGCCATCAACAGATCACCTCTGTCGGAAATCTCGACGAGATGATAAGGAACATAAAGAAGCCCGAAAGGGAAGCTGCAGCCACAGCTTCCCATTCGGGCTTCTTTCGTTAATTGTCCTTATATTTTTGCGCTCAGGCTCCCACCTTGTCGGGCAGATGCACTGTGAACGAGTTGCCGAGGGGATAGGCAATAAAAAAAGAGGCGAGATCTCTCGCCCCTTTTCACTAAGTTGATGACTTTATTCCAAATTAATATGATTTTCCGATATAACCAGCTAAGTTTTCAATTGTTTGCGCATCGTGGTGGTCAGCGTATACGGTGGTATCTGTGTTGATTGCAGCAATTTTTGCCATATCATCTGCGCTTAGTTCGAAATCAAAGATGTCGAAGTTTTGGCGCACGCGTTCCGGATTTGCTGATTTGGAAAGCGAAACGACACCACGCTGTAATTGCCATCTAAGCATGACTTGCGCAGTTGATTTGGCGTATTTGTCAGCGATCTCTTTCAAAACCGGGTTGGTGAAGACGTCAAATTTGCCTTCAGCAAAAGCACCCCAGCTCTCAATTTGGATACCTTTAGATGCCATGTAGTCTTGGTCAGCTTGCTTTTGGTGGAAGACATGCAACTCAACTTGGTTCACAGCTGGCGTTACTTTGTTGAAAAGTGACAAGTTAGCTAATTGGTCGTTCTTGAAATTAGACACACCGATAGCTTTGATTTTGCCTTCGTTATAAAGTTCTTCCAGCGCACGCCATGCGCCAAAAGTATCCCCTACAGGTTGGTGAAGAAGGTAGAGGTCAACATAGTCCAGATCAAGTTTTGCAAGGGATTCAGCAAAAGCTTTTTTGGCGCCTTCGTAACTCATGTCTGAGATCCAAAGTTTTGTTGTGATGAAGAGTTCCTCGCGGGGCACGCCTGACGCTTTGATGGCTTTGCCTACTGCTTCTTCGTTACCATAGGCTTGCGCTGTATCAATAAGGCGGTAACCTGTTTTGATAGCTTCTTCGACGACTTCCTGACAAACTGCTGGATCCGGAATTTGGAAAACGCCAAAACCAACCATAGGCATCTTGATTCCATTATTAAGTGTTGTATATTCCATGTGTATCCCTCTTTCTTTGTTTTATACTTTTATTATAAAGCGTGGAGTTGAATCCATAGCAAGAGAAAAGATTTATTTTTCGGAAACTTCTTAGGCTTGCTTATCGTAATTCACGCGTGCCAACAAAAACAGACGGTGCATCCATTTTGGCAAATTGAAGAAGCGTTTGCCTTTATCGAGTTGGGAGATTTGCGCCAATTCGGTAAAAATCGGTTGGACTGATCCGATAAGTCCCTGTCCCAAGGCTAGGAATACGGATATCGTTATTTAAAGTCCTATATTGCATGGTTTCCTCCTTATTCAGTTAATCTTCTGCTATTTTCCAAAAAAACGCGGCAGCATATTGTAAAGGTATTCCTGAACGGACACGAGGTCATGGACGCCGCCGTCATTGATGGCCATGGTCAAGTTATCAGGAGTAAAACTTGGCCGTGTGCGCATTTCCTCAACCTGCGTCGTGATCAGATCGTTCGCGAAGTCTTCGGTACCGGTGGCTGCATAAATGTAATAATCATCGGATTCGAGATTGCTTTCCCGAACGGCGTTTTCCAGTACATCCACCGTCCTGACTGAATTATCGCGGCCGCCGTATACTTCGACTTCCCAGCTGTCGCCACTCATCGGACCAAAGTATCTGATGTAATCAAGGTTATGGATGAACTGGGACCACGTCGTCACCGAGCCGCCGGAAAAGCCCGCAAAAGCACGGTGCGCACGTGAATTCCGGAAAGCCTCTTCGGATATTCCCTCTGCATAGGTAGGATAGTTGCTCTCGATATAGGGAACGAGATTGTTCCTGAAATCCTGGTGGAAATGACGGATTTCATCTTCCGAACGACGGAAATCCTGTGACCGGTTTTCAGCATCAAAGGTTGGCGTAACCACAATCGTTGGCTCGATATCGCCATTTGCATGCATGTTATCCAAGATGGTGACCAAATCGGAATAGTTGAAGAAATCACCCGCAGTCATGCGCCAACCATGCATGAGGTAGAGGATATTGTACCGCTTTTCAGCATCGGCCTCATCATAGCCAGCCGGCAGATAAACATAAGCAGTCTTGGTGATTTCGGGAGGGTTATCCTGTGTGTAATCCAGGCTGGCATACTGAACCTCAACGACTCGACCGGTTTCACTCGGCCTTTCGAAGTAAGCGCTCGGAACGTCCGTGGACTGGATCCTGCTCGCTTGACCCTCGCTGTTTGCGGGGCTCTCTTGGCCCGGGTCGCTCAGCCAGAAATAAAGCATGCCCAACAATAGAACCACAGCCAGAAAACCGACACTCATTTTCGTCACGCTCTTCATCATCATCGCCTCCATTAGTCATAATACCGCTTGTCGATCCGAGCTCGTCACATTTTGTAAGCTTCGAAATCACTTGCTATCCGGGTATAGGTTTCGGCAGCCAATTTCCAGCCCGCTTCAGTCTTTGTGAAGACTTCCGAGAGGACGAAAGGATTCTGGACTTCATTTCCCCCGATCACAGCTGTCAGGATCATTTTTTTGAAAAGGATGGCGGTGCTGCCGTAGTCCTCAACGTATTCTTCTGCAACATCCACCGCTTTGAAGAGGAAGATTTTCTCGTTAAACACTTCCAGTTCCCCAGTCTTGTCGAAAGTGATGCCCATATGAACAAAGCGTGCGTTATCAGCGATGAACCCTGCAACTGCGGTCATATCATTTGCTTGCTTGGCTGCCCAAATTTGTTCGGAAATGCCTTGAATAGCGTGTGTTGTCATAATCATTCTCCCCTATCATTAATAAGTGTAATCAGGAATCAAGATTTGCATGCATTCTTGATTGTATTGATAAACCTATTGTAAACCGTGGAGTTAAGACCATAGCAAGTTTTTTCCTTATTTTATATATATTTCTTGCTATGGAGTGCACACAATACTGTACAGTGAAAGGAATCCTAGATGTTTGGATGTAAGGATAGGAATGAAATCATGAAGGGGTGAGAGGATGAAAAAATTCGTTAGATTATTGATCGGTACAGCATCACTCTTTGCTTTAGCAGCCTGCAGCAGTGACAATGGATCGAATCAAGCAACAAATGAAGCGGACGCCACAAGCGAAAGCGGAAATGCCAGTGATTCAACCGCATCCTTAAATGGCGGCTCGGGAAGGACACTGGTTGCGTACTTTTCTTATCCGGTAGGGACAGATTTGGACGTGGTAACGGGTGCCAGCGTTTTGCAAAATGATGGCGAATATCTTGGACTAGTGGAGCAGGCCTCGATCTGGATCAGTGAAGAACTCGAAGCAGATTCCTTTTTGATTGAGCCGGCGGAAGCATATCCCGATGATGTAGGGCAAATCATCGATGAAGTCAGCTCTGATGATGCACCTGATCGCGAACTGGCTCAACTAGTAGAAAACTTTGACAATTACGACACGATCTATTTGGGCTATCCGATTTGGATGGCAACACTTCCGCCGATGGTCCAGCAATTTCTGGAAAGCCATGATTTTACCGGCAAAACCGTTATCCCTTATACCGTTCATGGCGGAAGCGGCCTGGCTAACACGGTAAGAACCATCCAAGACGAGATTCCTGAGGCGACTGTGGTGACGGATGCTTTATCGGTTTCCCGAAACAACATCGAAAGCAGCCAACAAGAAATTTTGGATTGGCTGGCAGAAATAAATGAATGACTGATCAGCCTTGGTCGTTCCGATTCTGAAAGGATCACCGAAGATGAAGCAATAATGGGCTGGCTGTTTGACCAGAATCTGTAAAAGAATGAGAGAACGCAAGTCAATAGTGTTCATTTGCATATTTGAGAACGACAGTAAGACGGGGTGAGGTTTAAATGAACAGCAAGCAAGTAGCAGAAATCTTTAACCTATCGATCGATACCCTCAGATATTATGAACGAGTGGGGGCAATTCCACCGGTAGAGAGGGATAAAAACGGCTATCGGAACTATCAGACTGGAGATATGAACTGGATTTTTCTGCCAAAAATTTACGAGCGGCCGGGCTCTCAATGGAATCCCTTATCGAATTTTCCCAATTAGCCCAAATGGGTGCAGAACGAGATGTTTCATCCGAACAAAAAGCAATTCTCAGCGACCAATTTGAGAAAATCAATGAAAAAGTTGAGGAATTAATTAGAGTAAGCCGAATGCTGAAATACAAAATCGATACGTATGATGACCATCTTGCAAAGGCACTAAGCGGAGCATTAACTGGAGAAAATGCAGAAAAAATGTGGGAGATTGATTACTCTGATCTTAAAAACGAACAGCAACCTGTAATTATATGAGGAGGAACAAAATAATGCGTATCATGATTTTAGGTGCTGCCGGCGAAATCGGCAGAATGGTGACGGCAAATTTATTGGAGCAAACTGATTTTGATTTAACTTTGTATGGGCGCAATGTGACATCCCGGCTAGCTTCCAGTGCCAATTCACGTGTGAAATTAGTCGATGGAACTTTTGAGGATACGGCGACGATTAAAGCTAACTTAAGCGATGTCGATGCCGTTTATCTCAACTTTGTTGCTGAGGATCCTATTATTAAGTCGCTACTTAAAATAATGGAGGAAGCCGGAGTCAAGCGGTTCATCCTCGCCAGTGTTCCTGATTTGTACGAAGAAGTGACTGGTAATTTTCAGAAATGGTATCGTGCCGGTATGGGCAAAATTTGGCAGTCCAAATTACGCACAGCCGCTGACCTCGTTGAAGCCAGCGACCTGGACTATGTGATTTTGCGTATCACCTGGCTGTACAACCAAGCGGGGAATACTGCTGTTCATGTTACACGCAAAGGGGAACCATTCACTGAAGCACAAGTAACGCGACAAGCGGTATCCCAATTTGTGACGGATTTACTGACGGGCAAAGCAGATTATCATCGCGAGAGTTTGGGCGTGGGCGAACCGGGTACGGACTACGCGAAACCAAGCTTTTATTGATTTAAAGAGACCTAAGCGGAGCAGGCGAAAGAACGAAAGCAAAAAGGCAGGAACTCACCCGGGTGCGGGAAGTTCCTGCCTTTTTCTTGTTCGTATAATTTTTTCAAAACAAACTAAGGGGATGAAGATGCCGCTCAATATTTCGAGAACGGCGCTGAAATAGCTTTTGCGGTCTCGTCCGGTTCGTATCTGATCGAACCGAATAGGGGTGGATAGAGACTATTTGGCATAATCGGATGTCTGAAAAAGGGGGAATGAGAGGTAGGCATGCAGAATGAAAGACACTACTGTCGACACTCTTTAACAGAAACGGTATATGTTGGATATGTTCGCTTTGGGTGAGGTATACTGTATAGAGGCTTTAAATAATTTCTCGAGGATGCAGAAAGTGGGTAATGCTATTGAAAAAACAAACGAAAAAAATGATTGCCCCAATAGTGATTACAGTTTTGGTCATTTCCTATTTTATGTTCTACATGTGGCTGGGATTTGCTGAGTCTGGGGACATCCCTTTGCTGATGAAAATACTACTGATCGTTGTCCCCAGCGGATTGATTGTGCTGATGGTGTACTTGTTAATAGAAAGAGTCAATGAAATCAAGGAGGATGATGACGATGATCTTAGTCAATACTGATTACATAAGCGGAAAAGAATTGGAAATGTTGGGACTGGTTAAGGGGAGTACGATTCAGTCAAAAAACTTAGGACGCGATATTTCACAAGGGCTTAAAACGCTGATCGGCGGAGAGCTCAAAGCCTACAACGAAATGATGAATGAAGCCAGGGCCATAGCGACAAAGCGGATGGTTGACGAAGCGACCACACTAGGAGCGGATGCAGTGGTAAACATTCGATATGCTTCCTCTGCAATCATGCAAGGCGCAGCCGAAGTGATTGCATATGGGACCGCTGTTAAATTTAAATAAAATGACATAGGAACGCAAATGATAGCTTTCATTTGCTTTCTTTTTGTGTTCATCTACCGGTTTCCGCAGTACTTCCTGCACAAAACATACTTCGAATGAAATCCGAACGAAAAGATACACAAGTTTGTTTTTTGGTCGACTTTTAAACTTATTTATAACTGAATATGAACTTTATTCAGAATTTTTGTATTAAAATCCGGAAAAAACCTCGACAACAATAATATCCAATGGTATCATTTTTGAAAACATTGGATATTTCAGAGAAGGCGGGAAAACATGAAAGAATTGTACGACGGCAAAACAAAAACAGTCTTATTGGATGAAGCGAATAAGGAAGTCTACTTATTGTTTAAAGATAGCGCAACCGGCGAAGATGGCGTCTTCGATCCAGGCTCCAACACAGTTGGCGGCAGTGTTGCCGGCAAAGGGAAAATTGGCTTGACTGTTTCCAAATACTTTTTTGAATTGATGGAAAAAAATGGTATTCCTACGCACTACCTGGATGCGGATATCGAAAAAGGTGTCATGAAAGTTCGCCAACTGACGGTACCGAATCTGGAATTTGTTTTACGCTATTTCACGGCTGGCAGCATGTGTCGCCGTTTTACCTTGCCGGAAGGCTTGCCTTTTGACCCACCATATTTGGAAGTGACCTTGAAAGACGATGAACAAGGCGATCCATTGATTACCGACCGCTTGTGCCAAATGAAAGGCATTTTAAAGCCTGGGCAATACGATGAAGCGCTCGATATCTTAACGAAAGTCGGCGCAGTTCTTAGAGAGGCTTTAGCCGAAATGAACTTAACCTTAATCGATTTCAAAATTGAAATTGGTTATGACAATGACGGAAAAATGTACGTCGTGGATGAAATCACCCCCGACATTTGGCGCGTCAAAGATGAAGCGGGCAATATTCCCAACCAAATTGACTGTGCGCAATTGATTTTAGAAAAAATTCAATAAGCAAAAGGTGAGGTCCCAATACGGGATCTCACCTTTTTTAAATATCCGCAAAGATTCCAAAGCGCCCTCTAGTGGTGATAGTCGATCTGAGTTTAAGGATATTTCCTCATCGAAACCACTTGGATCAGGATGAGTGCTAGACTGGTCAGCAAGGTGACGAAGACGATGCTTTGGATACCGCTGAGGTTGATGACGACGGCAGCCAAGCTGGCGCCGAACGCACCGCCCAATTGGATCAAGGAACCGTTGATGCTGAGCATAAAACTGGATTTGTTATCGGTCACTTGGGCGATGCCGGTGTTGAGCTGCAGGCCGGTGAACCAGGCACTCATCAGCCATATGATAATGAAGAGCACGCTTAACCATTTCGACGGTTGGACAACAAGGATCAATAGCATCGCTGCCGTTTGGAGCACCGCCCCGAGCATCATTGACTTGGCGTATCCGATGGCATCCGATACATGGCCGCCGAGCAGGTTGCCCGTGAAACTGGCAAGGCCAAGCGCAACCAGTATCAGGCTCATCAGCGGCTCGATGGAAGGGAAAAGCAACAGCAAGTACGGTGTCGCATAGGTGTAGAAGGCGTTGTATCCCATGAACATCATCAACGTATAGGCAAGCAGCAGCAACGTTTTCCCGTCCTTAAAGAACTGCAGCTCATTTTTCAGATCCAGTTTGGTGGCTTCATGATCCGCTTTCGGCAAATACTTCAGGAAATAAACGAGAGACAACAGCATCATGGCATTCAGTATCCAAAAAATGCTGCGCCAATCCAGGACTGCGGACAAGGCGCGCGTCAACGGGATGCCGATGACAAGCGCCAAGGAACTCCCCATGATATAGAAAGCCAAGGAACGCCCTTGCCGATCCTTGGGCGAGAGCGCCAAAATCGTTGAAATGGCCAGCACACCATAACTGTTGGCGGAAATCCCCATCAGCAGCCGGACGATGAGCAGTTGCACAAAATTTTGGGCATAGATGAGCGCGAAGGTCGTCAAAATAGTCGCAAACAGCATCAATTTCAGCATCTTGCTGCGTTCGACCTTCCTGAACAGGATCAAAGTAATCGGCACTCCAAATGCAGCCCCATAAGAATACATCGTGTTCAACAGACCGGACTGGGCCACCGAGATGTCCAGCGAAACAGCCACTTTGTCCAAAATGCCGCTGAAGACAAAAGCCGTCATGGCAAGGACAAAACTCATCAAACTGAAGATCAGTAACATCATGTTTGGTTTTTTCATATTATTCTCCTTTAAAAAAGGTTATTGATTGCGGTTACAAAAGGCTGCGCCCGGATTATCCGATTAGCTTTTCCGCATATAAAACCAGTATACAGGTTAAACTGGACTTCAAGTCAAGGAGATTCGTGAAGATTTCTGTTACGGCAACAGGAAGGTAGGGGATTCCTCTTTTTGCAATGCTGACTGCTCCCCATGGATAAATCCAGGGGGTTCCAATGGCTGTTGGGACGTCACGGACCGTACTGGCGATATTTCCAAAAAAGTGGAGATGTCGTTTTTCTATTTCCGTTCTATTCCCAAAAGCCCTTAGACTTTCTCAACAAGGCGCCCGATGGCACCATTCGCGTTGAAGGCTCACAGCTGAACCTTTTGGTTGCTCTTTACATTTGTTAAGCTAATTGAAAATCTCGCAGTCCGAAATTGCAGGACTGGCGTCCGGTTGATTGGCAGAGCGTCTGGATGCAGGTGTCGTGGTGCGCCATGAAGGTCGCAAACGTCGCGCTACATTTTGTGCGGTCAGTCTCGTTGCGTGTCGGTTGGCTGTTTTTCAGGAGGAATGCACTGTACAGATCCCGTTGGACAAGCTGCCCGGCAACAAAGGTCGTACGTTCATCACGTGTCTTTTTGATATACGTATCGTTTACGTGGTTATACTGGCTGGCACGAAATTTAAAGGTATCCACCTCGTAAAGCGCACCCCCTTCTTGGGGTGCTTTTTGCTTCACGATGGCGATCAACATGGCCGGCGCATGATAGCCGATGGACTTGCCATAGCGTTTCTTGCGGTTGAACCGCCCGTTCTTGTTGACGGTCGTTTCTTTAGCCCGCTTCATCAATGCACGGAAATCCAT
>NZ_FJND01000008.1:0-111240 GCF_900067165.1 Trichococcus sp. ES5 | reverse complement strand
GCAACAGTTTCTTTACGAAACGGGAGAAAGCGGCTTCCGTGGGAGCCAACTGATAACGATAAGACCCTTTTTTCGTACGGATGATCCGAGTTTGGAATCCGCATACCTCCCGGAGTTGGCTGTTGCGCTTCAGTTCCCGGATCAAAGCTGCAACTGTGGGGTGTTGGAACACGAAACTGGCAAGGAAAGCCCGCCACATGGTGAACACAGGATAATCATTCCGCCCCTTCCCACGTTCTTCTTCCAAAAGGGCGATGAGTTTCTCGTCCGGCAATGCATTCAGCACGTCATTTAATTTCTCTAAATCCCCGAGCTGGTTATTTTCAAAAATGGATAATTGTGTTATTCTGTTCATAGAAAAAGCGACCTCCTTAATATTTTGTAGTGACTATATTTTACTGCTATTTCAGCAGTATGGGGCGCTTTTTCTTTTTTTTTTTTACATTAGTCGCAAAATCCATAAAACAATAGATCGCCAAGGTGAAAGTGCTGTAACAGCAGGCTTTCACCTTGGCGATTTTTATTTTGCTACATCCGCTATCCTTAGAGCCCCAAGGGCTCCAGAACAGCGTAATTGATTCGGTGATGAAACGTTCGGATTTCTTATCCGCGTCACGAAAATCCGAGGAATGCCGCATCCCAGCAAAGTTCCGTGCATCCCCATCATCGATAAAAAGACAACAGTTCCTGGAGCGGCCCGCGATCCCGGAAATCCTTCAGATGGACAACATGGAACGGATGTGCCACAGCGAAGCCACGGATCGGAATCTCCTTCAGCGTCCCCTCTTCCAGTTCCTTTTCGACCGAGATGCGATAGAGGAAGGCGATGCCGCGGTTCTCCGCCACCAACTGCTTGATCGGGCCGATGCCGCCGACGACGGTCGTCCGCCCGAAACTGCTGAGGTTCGCCCCCTCTTTCAGGAGGGCATTTTCGAGAATCCGCCGCGAACCGGAGCCTTCCTCGCGGACAAACAGGTGCTCGCTGAACAACGCCGCCAAATCCTGTTCGCTGCGCCACAACGGGCTGACAGCCGCACAGACCCCGATGAACGGCTCATCGGACAGCTTTTCGAAGCCGAGTTGGCTCTGGTTGAAGTCGCCTTCGATGAGCGCGAAATCGATTTTCCCCTTCTGGATCAAGCCGGTAAGCGTGGCCGTATTGTCGACGATCATCGATAAATGATGGCGCGGATGCTTCTCCAAGTAGCTCCCAATCAGTCCCGGCATGACGTACTCGCCGATCGTCAGCGTCGCCCCGAAAGACAGCGTCGGCGCATCGTCCTGCTGCAGCAGATGTGTGCGGATCCTCTCCACATCGCGGTTCAGCAGCGAGAGTTGTTCCTCCAGATAGCGCCCCTTTTCGGTGACCAGCAGCTGCTTGCCTTCATAGCGGAACAGCTGGACGCCCATTTCCTCCTGCAGATGCTGGATGTGCTGGGTGACGGCCGGCTGCGTGATGTTCAATTTTTTGGCGGCTTTCGTGTAACTGCCCTCCTCGATCAGCGTGAGAAACGTTTTATAGCGGTAATCCAACATGAGCGGCACCTCCCATTAATTTTGCTTATACCTGCATAATAAATCATTATTTTTATTTATGCAAAAAGTCGGGTAAAATAGATTACTGTAATGCAACATCTAGGGAGGATTTCGACACTCATGAAAATAAATGCACTCAAGAAAGAACTCGATGGCGTGCTGCCCGGCCTCGCCGCCAGCATCCTCATCTCTTTGATCAGCCAGCTTTTGGCCCGTTTCCTGCCGGCACTCGGCGCCGCTTTGATCGCCATTTTGTTGGGGATGCTGCTTGGCAATACGCTCCTGAACCGGCCGGAACTTGGTCAAGGAACGAAATTTTCCGAAAAACGGCTCTTGGAATACGCCATCGTCATGAACGGGCTGATTTTGGATTTCCAGGTACTGAAGTCAGCAGGGATCAAAGGCTTCGTCTTTATTTTGCTGCAGATGGGGCTGACGATTTTTGTCACCTACCGGTTGGGCAAAGTCTTCGGCTTCGGCAAACGCTTCTCGCTGCTGATGGGCGCCGGCAACGCAGTCTGCGGCTCATCTGCCATCGGGACCGTTTCGCCGATCGTCCAAGCCGACAACAAGGAAAAAGGCATCTCGATCACGATCGTCAACTTGACTGGAACCGCGCTGATGGTCCTACTGCCGGTCCTGGGCGCCGTCCTCTACGGTAGCGACACGCTCCGGACATCCGCTCTGATCGGCGGCACCGTCCAATCCGTCGGCCAAGTCGTCGCCGCCGCCAAGCTCGTCAATGACGATGTCGTCACACTGGCGACCGTCTTCAAGCTGATGCGCGTACTCCTGATCATCGGCGTCGCCGTCTTGTACGGGCGCATGAACATGAACGAAGGCGAATCTTTGTTCACGCGCAAAAAACGCGCGGAGATTACTGCAGGCGAAGAATCAGGAGCGTCCGCCACCCCGGCCGCCGTCTCCTACGGCGTTCCCTGGTTCCTGACAGGTTTCGTCATCTTCTTCCTGATCCGCAGCTTCATCGGTGTTCCCGACAGCGTCCTGGTCGCCTCAAAAGCCATCAGCACCCAATTCGAAGTCGCTGCCCTCGCCGCAATCGGCATGCGCGTCAAATTCGCCGACATCATCAAAGAAGGTCCCAAAGCCATGCTCTACGGGTTGACTGTTGGTGCTGCGCAAGTCGTGATGGCTGTGGTGCTGATACGTGTGTTTTTCGGATAACTGCAACAAAAAGCATCGGTTCCTGCGGGAGCCGATGCTTTTTTATTTGCTGTCGCGCGATCTGTCTGGTGTTTTGCGGTTTCCGGTATCCGATTAGTCGACAGACTAGCGGACTCTCGGGTATCTGAGTCACCGTCCTGGGCTGACGCCCGACAGAAGAGCGAGCTGTCGGGTGTTTTGCAGATTTCGGTATCCGATCAGTCGACAGGCTAGCGGACTCTCGGGTATCTGAGTCACCGTCCTGGGCTGACGCCCGACAGAAGAGCGAGCTGTCGGGTGTTTTGCGGATTTCGGTATCCGATCAGTCGACAGGCTAGCGGATTCTCGGGTATCTGAGTCACCGTCCTGGGCTGACGCCCGACAGAAGAGCGAGCTGTCGGGTGTTTTGCGGTTTTCGGTATCCGATCAGTCGACAGACTGGCGTGCTCTCGGGTAAAAGAGTCACCCTCCTGGGCTGACGTCCGACAGAAGAGCGAGCTGTCGGGTGTTTCGCTTTTTCTGATCTTCGTACAGCCGACAATCTTAATCCTAAAGGATTATTCCCAACCGTCGTCCTCATCCACGACAAATTCTTCTTCATCATTAACATTTCGTACTTCTTTGTCTGAGTATGTTTTAACATTTTCTTCTGTTAGCCTCTCTATAACTATCAAATCTGCGCGTTCTTCATCGATCTCATCCCACTCCATCATCGAAACCACCTCGCTATTCTTTCTCAGAATTATTTTGAATTCCATTACCATTGTTTCTTTCTGCACGCAACTTGTAAACAAGCCCCAACACTTGGACAGCGATGATCGGGGTCATCGCGACGAGGGCGATCATGCCGAAGCTTTCGGAGACGAGGTTGTTTCCGTCCATCGCGCTGGCTGCTCCTTGGACGAAGGAAAGGATAAAGGTCGCTGTCATCGGTCCGGATGCGACGCCGCCGGAATCGAAGGCGATGCCTACGAACATTTTCGGGACGAAAATTGTCAGTGTCAGCGCAATGAGGTAGCCCGGCAGAAGAATGTGCCAGAGTTGGATGGCCGGAAAGATGATGCGCACCATCGCTAAGGCGATGGCTGTACCGATACCGATGGAGAGCACGATTTTTACGGCATTCCGGGTGACTGTGCCCTCCGTGACCTCCTCGATTTGGTGCGTCAGCACATGGACGGCCGGTTCCGCCAAGACGGTGACCAAACCGAGCACGAAGCCGGTCGCAAGCAAATATTGCTTATTTTCCAATGAAGCGACGCGGAAACCGATCGTTCGGCCGATGTCCATGAAGCCGGCTTGGGCACCGAGGAGGAACAGGAAGAGGCCGATGTAGGTCAGCAGCAGGCCGTAGAGGATCCACGAGATGTTTCGTCGTGAGAGGCGGAAGGAATAGCGCTGCATCAGGAGGAAGATGAGTGTGATCGGCAACAGTGCAAGCAGGACTTCTTCGGCAACGATCGGGATTTTTTCGAGGAATGGTGCCAGCAGGCTGGTGGTTTTCAGGGTGTCGATCGGAGCGTCAGGGGGCGTGATGCTTCCGCCCGCGATGCGATCCATCAGGAGAATAGCGAGGATCGGGCCGACCGAGACGGCGCCGATCAGCCCGAAGCCTTCGGTGTTGGCGGCGAGATTGTCCTTGCGCAGCAGCGTGACTCCGAGAGCAATCGCCATGATGAACGGTACCGTCATGGCGCCGGTCGTCGCGCCGGATGCGTCGAAGGCGATGGCGAGAAATTCATCGGAAGCGTTCAGCGCGAGGATGAATACGACGGCGTACAGCACGATCAGCAGCTTGTGCAGGACGATGTTACGGACGATTCGGATCAGTCCGAGTGCCAACAGCACGGCGATGCCGAGGGATACGACAAGGATGATGCTCCATTTTCCGACAGCGCCGGCCGTCAGACGTTCGACTTGTCCAGCCAGGATGTGTAGATCCGGCTCCGCGATGGAAATGATGAAACCGAGCGCCAAACCGGCACCGGCAAGCAGGATGAGGCTGGCGGTCTTGGAAAACGTCCGCCCCATCGCTTTTCCGATCATGCTGACGCTGAAATCGATACCGTGCAGAAAAATAGAGAGTCCGGCGGTGATGCAGAAGGCACCCAACAGAAAACGCTGTAGCTGCAATGCAGTCAGCGGCGTCAAGGTGGCATGCAGCAACAGGACGATTGCGATGATAGGAAGGACCGCATGCAGCACTTCACGGATTTTTGACAAGAACAGTTTCATCGGAGGCACCGCCTTTCTGAGCTTGGCGTTCAAGGTGGTTATCTTTCTTCTATTATAAACGAAAAAGCGGTGCGGGAATAACTGGAAGAATTTTGTTCCGTTATATGTGGCGGGCTGGCGCTCTCGGGTAAACGAGTCACCATCCTGGGCTATCGCCCGACAGAAGAGCGATCTGTCTGGTGTTTTGCGATTTTCGGTATCCGATCAGTCGACAACAACTTGTACCGTAGCTTTCCGGTTCCCCAAGATGGCTTCGGGAACGCCGATGATTTCGCCTTCCAATTTGAAAATCCCTGGCTTCTCCAGCTTTTCCAAAATGGCGGGCGTCAGTTCCTGCCATTTGACCCACTGCTGCGTATCCGTGCCGTCGTTGTAGCGGAGCGTGACGTAGGACGGGAAACCGACGAGCTGGCCGTGTTCGATGGCATACTGGCCGGCTGCCATTGTGAAAGTCGCTTCACCCTGGGAGACGATCTTCAGTTTTTCGACTTGTTCAAATTCGTCCGGCACCTTTTTCCAGACTTTCAGGTAGTCGACCTGGAACACTTTCGGATACGGCGCAGTCGGATCGAACGGGCCGACCCACCAATTCTCCCGCCCTTCGTAGGCCGACAGGATGGAGATCATCGGATAGGCGACCTCGGCTTGGAACGTCCCGATTTCTTCGTCGTCGAAATAAAAGACGAAACCTTCCGGAGTCCATTCGAAAGTGTAGAGATGGAATTCATTGCTCAAATCGGCCTCGCCGACATCATAAATGAAATGCTGCTCCCGCGCTGCCGGATCCCGGTGCGCATACAAAGAAGCTGTGACGACATTGCCGAAGTTCAGGGAATTTTCGAATACGTCCACTTCCACATCCTGTTCCGGTGTATCCTGGATTCCGACGAGCCACCAGGCGCACATATTGCCGAGGCTGTTCATCATTTTGGCGCGGATTTCGAAGACACCATATTGCGAAATGAAGCCCATGAATGGCTCGATATCGTTGCGGACCTCCAGATCAGTCTTAAATTCGTGCAGTCCGGTCCGGTTGCCGGTCATTACGCTGGATGTGCGGACCGTCCCGTCAAATTCGGGATTCCACGGCTGGGTATCCTCATGGATGATCAGATTCAGATTGCCATCCGCCACCTCGTAGACGGCACGCGCGGATTCCATGTCCGGCGTCCAGGAAGCCAAATATTGGTCATTCCAGATGGCCGGATCGAGCGGGCTTTCATCGAAATTCTCATCGAAAATCAGCCGGTATTCACCGTTGTAGACCGGTATCGCTTCTGTTTCATCCCCGTTCGCCTGCCACCCGCGCAGAAACGCGTAATCCGACTGGTGAAGCCAGACAAAGAGTACTGCGAACAAAAAAACGATGCTGATTAGTTTGATTGGTTTCTCCATAAGGATTCATCTTCTCTCGTAGATTTGGGGAGGATTCCAAGATTGCGGTTGAGCGGAGTTGGAGGTAGTGTTCGTGGATTTTCCTCCGGTGAGGCTTTGCTCATCGGAGGTAGGGTCTATTTTGGATGGCTCAACTCCGGCGAGACGGTGCTCACCGAAGTTGAGCCGTGGTTACCTGGCTGTCCCCCGGTTAAGAGCTTCTCGCCGGAGGACAATTTGTTTAACTGTTTAACGGATTCAGCGGCTGAACGCTCCTTTAAGGCAGCCATTCATAATCTTCGGGCAACTCAATAAATTCCGTTGCAGTCCTGTCGCTTATTTCCAAAACATCGAGATTGAACTCATTTTCTCCGGAAGCTGAGCGGATTCGTTTCAGGACATTGCCTTCGAAATAGTAGAACATCCGGTCGCCGTTTGCGGTGTAGTATTCTTCATAAATGAGATCTTCATCCTGCCAGCTGCCCACATAGATGCTGCCGATGTCCTTGAAGGGCGGTGCTGCGATGATGCCGTCGTCTTCCGGTTCTTCGGCGGAATCCGCACTTTCATTCCTCGCGATCGTCCGGTCCAGGTGGTCGACCGCAAAAGCTTGCCCGTCCAAAGTAAGATACGTTGTGTCCGTATTCTCCCCGCTGATCCGGATGGCCTGATCCGCGCCAGCAACGGCGACCGTCAGCGCCCGGTCCTCGAGCTGACTTCCTGTGAACTCGCGGTAATGATACTGTGCCACATACTGTCTGCCCGCAAAAATCGCGAAATACGGATCGGCTAAATGGGTGCTGGGAATGCTGGTGTCGGCTTCCACAGAGGTTTCGCTGCCGCTTCCAACGGTTGATTCGACTGTTTCGCTTTGGCTGCTTACGATGACGCTGCTTGATTCGTCCGATGCAGTTGTCCCATCCAGTCCGCAAGCCGCGAAATTGCGGCGATTGCAGTCAGCATACCTAATACAGCAAATTTTCTTTTCATTTAAAAAACCTCCTTACGCAAAGCAAAAGGTTCGGTCCGTTATGCTGGCTTATGTTTCCTTGTTTCCATTATAAGCCGGAATGATTGTGGTCACTATGAAAAGCACTCCATAATCATTTCCATCGTGCCGTTCATCATTCTGATGACGGTACTGCTTTGATGAGATGAATCGTGCGAAGCGACAGCAGCGTTGAATAATTAGACATCCGACAGATTGAATGTTTCATCGCTACGCGCAGAGCACGAAGGGATTATCGGGTTTATCGGGCGGGAGTTTCCCCGCCAAACAGTATTTGGCGGGCTATTCGGGGCTACACCAGGCGTGTTTTCCCCGTCAAACCAATTTTGGCGGGGAATCTCGAGCCCCTCACGCCGAAGATAGCCCGCCAACGGTATTTTGGCGGGTTTTCTGTTTATGTTTTTTCTTTATGCATGTCTGCAGCCGGACAAAAAATTACGCCATAAAAAAAGTAGCCATTTGCGGCTGCTTTTTTCAGTGTTTCGTGATGTATACTTCCTCATCCATTTCGGCTGCATGCGGGGAGTGCGAGATGATTTCGATTTCTGTGCCGAGTGCAGAAACAATGTAGCGCGTTTCGCGGCCGAGGAACTGTTTGTCCTTGATTGTGGCGCGCAATCCGCCAAGCTGTTTGTTTTCCGGCTGGAAGCTGAGTTCTTCGGGCCGGATCGGATAAAGGCGATTGGCTTTGAAATAATCGGCAACTCCCGTTCCTGGCCAGCTCAATTCGTTTGCTTCAGCCGGGCGGAAACGATCTCCTTGCCATTCGCCGTCGACCAGCAAGGCTTTGCTGACGAAATTAGCGACGAACGGCGTCTGCGGATAATGGTAGAGATTGTACGGCGTGTCGATCTGTTCGATCTTTCCTTGATTCATGACGATGATGCGGTCAGCAAGTGCCATGGCTTCGCTCTGATCATGCGTGACATAGAGGATCGTTGCTTTGGTAGCGCGATGGATGCGTTTGATTTCCTGCACCATCACTTGCTTGAGGTGCGCATCCAAGGCACTCAGCGGTTCATCCATCAGCAGCATCTTCGGCTGCGAAACGATGGCGCGGGCCAAGGCAATGCGCTGTTTCTGCCCTCCCGATAACTCGTTCGGATAGCGGTCCTCAAAGCCCTCCAGTTCGACCAGCTGAAGCGCCTGCCGTATCATTTCCTTGCGCACCGCCTCGTTGAAACGTTTCTTGTTCTGCGAGCTTTTCAGCGGGTATTCAAGGTGCTCCTTGATGGTCATGTGCGGCCAGAGCGCGAAATGCTGGAACACCATTCCGAGCTGGCGATCTTCGACCGGCATGGTGTCCTCATTTTCAAAAAAAGCTTGTTCACCGAAACGGATGCTGCCGGCGGTCGGGTCGATAAAGCCTGCCACTGAGCGCAGCAACGTGGTTTTTCCGCAGCCGGACGGGCCGAGGATGGCGATGAATTCATTCTCCTTCACTTGGATCGTGATGTCGTCCAGTGCCTTGGCTGTGCCGAAATGCTTGGATAGGTTGGTGATGAGCAGTTCAGTCATTGGTTCGATTCCTCCGTTCAAAGTGATTGCGGATCAGGACGATCGCGAGAATAAAGAGCGTCAACAAAACGGAATAGGCCTGGGCGATGTTGTTGTCGCCGCCGGTCTGCAGATTGAAGATCGTCAGCCCCACCGTCTTCGCATCGGCCGCAGCCAAGAGCGAGGACAGCGTCAGCTCGGTGAATGCGCCAGTGAAGACGAGGAAGGAGCTCGAAAAAATTTGATTTTTGATGATGGGGATGATGATACGGCGCCATTTCTCGAAAGTCTTCGATCCAGAAACGGATGCGGCCTCCTCCAGCTCGATTGTGACGCCCAAAAGTGCCGTGTTGCTGCCGCGCAAAAGCAGCAGGATGTAGCGGGTCACATAGGCGATCAAAAGGATCCGCACCGTCCCGTAGACGTTCGGAACTTTGCTCCAATAGAAAATCATGCTCAACGCCAGCACGATGCCGGGTGTCGAATAGGTCAATGCGGCTCCCAGTTCGATCGGCAAGGTAGCTCTTTGATCATGTCGTTGCTTGTAGTACATGACCCAGACGCTGACGAGGATGCCGATCAGAATCGCAACGACAGTCAATCCGAAACTTGTCAGGAAGCCTTTGTACATGTTCGGTGTCTCCAGGATGAAGCGGTAATTATCCAGTTTCATGGTACTGATATCGAAGAGCGAGCGGCTGTAGCCCACTTGCAACGATGAAAGGAACATGACCAACAAAGGCACAATGTTCACGAGCAAAAGTGTTGTGACGGATAGTATTTCGACCAAGCGGCGTTTGCCTTTTGCCAACAGAATGCGTGGTTCGTAGTCGGGCCTGGCAGCTTCCATGATGACCGATTTGCGCAGCACCCACCACTGCAGCGCTATGCCGCCGAAAGCGATCAGTGACAGGATAATCGACAACACGGCGGCCTGGTTGAAGCTCGCCGGGCCGAAACCGATCGCTTTTTCGTAGATGTAGGTGCTGAGAACGGTGATTCCCGCGGGCGAACCGAGCGTTGCCGTAATCGCGAAATTATCGATGGAGCTCAGGAAAGCCAAGATGACCCCACTGACGATCGCCGGCAGGACAGTCCGGAAGTTGATGTTCCGGAGCGTTTCCTTCATGCGGTAACCTGCGATCCGCGAAGCCCATTCCTGTTCCTGCGGGACTTTACGCAGAATGTCGACAATGTTGAGATACACGAGTGCCGCGTTGCTGATGCCGAGGACGAGAATGATTCCCCCGAGCGAATACATGTTGATGACAGGGAGCCCGTTTTCGCGCAAAAACGTATTGATTGGACTGTTCCCCGCGAACAATGCCGTCCACGACAGCGTCACGACATAGCCCGGGATGATGTAGGGCAAGATGACCAGCAATTCGACCAGCCGCTTGAATCGGATGTTTGTATAGGCGACGATCAGCGCGTAAAGGAATCCGACCGCCACTGATATTGCGGTGGCCCCAAAGGCTATGATGAACGTGTTTCCAATGGCCTGCAGCGTCCGCGGCGATTCGAAGATGCCTGTGAAGTTGGCGATCCCGAAGCCCCCTTCCACCTCGAAACCCATCTTGAAAAGCGTGAAGAGCGGGAACAGGAACACGAACAGCCCGATGATCCAGAACAGGATCTTATGGGTGAAATGATAAAATTTCGACATGATTTCTCCTTTAAAAAAAGAAGGAAGGAAAAGGTCGGGATTTTAGTCCTGGCCCATTCTTCCCTCAATTCATTTCCAGTTTTTATGCACTTCTTTTGATTATTGACCGAATATTTCGGCGAATCGCTCTTTGTCGGCTTCGCGTGTCTCCATGACTTTGGCTTCGTCAAATGCCATCGGAGTGATTTCGTCCACACCTTTCAGACCTTCCGGAGCAGCAATGCCTTCACGCACAGGTGTGTACCCCATTTCTGATGTCACTGTCTGGCCTTCTTCAGAGAGAATGTAATCCACAAAGAATTCCGCCATATCCGCGTTATCAGCACCATTGATGATGCCGATCGGTTCGGTCACGTACAGTGCGCCCTCTTCCGGATAGATGAACGTAATCGGAGCCCCATCGATGCGGGCACGGTTTGCCATGTAATCCACCAGCATGCCGATGCCTTCTTGGCCGTTCAACAATGCATCACGGACGGTTCCGTTTCCTTGGCCGACAAACAAGGCATTTTCCTTCAGGCCTTCATACCATTCCCAACCTAGCGCATCTTGTTGAGTGATGATGGAAAGGTTCAAGGAAGCGGCACCCGAATAAAGCGGGCTCGGAATCATGACTTGGTCTGCATAGGCCGCATCCGTCAAACTTTGGTAACCGGTGATGCCGGAAGCGTCGATCCTGTCCGTGTTGACCGCGATACCTGTGGCAATGACTTTCGTGCCGGCGTACAGATTTTCGTCGTCGATATATTCCGTAGGGATGGCTTCCAACTCAGGCGACTCATATGCCTGCAGCAAATCTTCCTCAGCCAATCCTTCGAAAGTGAAGCTGTCCGAAACCAACAAGACATCCGCCAAGATGTCGCCGGTTTCCTTTTCGGCCATGACTTTTGAAAGGACTTCCTCAGTACCGGAGCGGAAGACTTCCACTTGGATGTTCGGATAGACCTCGTTGAAGCCTTCAACCAATTGCGCGATATCCTGCTCCGGTTGGGAAGTGTAAAGTGTGAACGAACCGGATGCATCCGTGGTGGCTGCCGATTCCGAAACTGCCTCAGAACTCACACCGGTTGCCGCTGAATCCTCTACTGATTCTGTCGTATCCGCTGTACCGCATGCCGCCAAAGTCAAAGCTGACATCCCTGCAAAAATCCATTTATTCCATTTCATCGAAAAATTCCTCCTTGAGATAGGTTATATTTTTTTTGATCACTTTCCGTTCCAAACCGAGGTCCATCCCTTCGATGACGATCGGCAGTCCGCTTGCCAAGATGTCTGGCGAGAGCTTGCCAAAATCGAGCACACCTTCACCTAATGGGGTATGGTACTGTCTTTCTGTGCGGTTGCTGAGGTGCAATTTGCGGATACGCGGCAGCTTATTGAGGTGATCCAACACCATCTCCTCGTCGCGGCAGTGCGCCACATCGAGTGTCACGTACATCCGTTCCCAGAGGTCGCCAGCCACGCGTTCTAAAACATGGCGATCGGTAATGAATTCCTTTCCTACCGGCTCCATGATTTCAAAGGAAATCGGCTGGTTGCGTTCATCGGCATCAGCCATCAACTCTTTCATGGATGCCTGCATATATCCGTCGTGAACGGTCTCTTCCAGGCCGATCGACAGGCGTCCAGGGTGGATGGTGACATCCTTCGCTCCCAGCGCATGAGCAAAAGCGATCGACTTTTTCGTTTCCAAGACCGAAACGGCACGGACCGATTCCTGCAAGGCGCACAGATTCAGGTCCCAGCTGTAGGCATGCACGAAAACTTCCAGCTCGTAAGCAGCGATGAGCCGTTGTAATTCTTCGATCGCCACGCCGTGATAGTCCATTTGTTGATGGAAAATTTCCAATCCCATGCGCTGTTCCTTCGCTGTCCGGAATATTTCTTCTATCGAATGATTCCACATCAGGGGTGTGGATAGATATGTATTTGTCATGATGGCTTGATTCATTTGCTCCTTTCAGTAAGAACTCTCTTAAGTATAGGGATTGTTTGTAAACTTCCGGTTAATTTGAAGTTAAAAATTGTAAAGCTTACTAAATGTATATAAAAATTGTGATACGATGGGGACCAATAAGCACAGAAAGTGGGCGTTGATATGGGAAGACATCTTTTTTTTGAGGAAATTGTAAACTTTAGGGATCTCGGAGGCTACAATGCCGCGGATGGTTCGGTTCTGAAGGACGGGCGTGTTTATCGATCGAGTATGCTGTTCGGGCCGACTGACCATGACCGTCAGAAATGGGAGTCGCTGGGCATCGATACGATCATCGATCTGCGGGCGCCGAAGGAACTGGTGCGTGAGCCGAATGCGTATGCGGATTTGGTAGGCCGTTATGTGAACGTGAATCTGAGCGGCAGAACGGATGCCGGCCGCAGCAGTGAGTTGGCGCAATCGGCTTCTTCGCCCTACTTCATGAGTGATCGCTATCTCGAGTATCTTTCGGCGGGAGATGAACTGGCAAAAGTGTTCCGGATTTTTCTTGAACGCCGGGATAGGCCGCTTGTCTTTCACTGCAGCGCCGGTAAGGACCGCACCGGCGTCATCAGTTATCTGCTATTGAGTCTGCACGGCGTTCCGCTGGCTGAAATCGTGGCGGACTATCAAGTTTCATACACGTACATGAAACAAGATCCGCGCCTGCTTGATCCGGATAAGCACTTGAACATTTATGTCTCCTATCCGGAAATCATGGAGTTATTCCATCAAGCATTTGTGGACAAGTACGGTAGCGTTGAGGATTATCTGCGGAGTATCGGACTTGACGAGGAAGAGGTCGCGGGCCTGCAGAGGTTGTTGCTGTAAGCAGCAGGATGTTTTGAAATGTGTTGGCGGATGAAGTATTGAATAATTAGTTGTATAATCATTAGGAAGCACGTCACTTTTCCATTTGAAATGGGGTTTTAGTTATGGACTATTCAGAAAGCAAATTACCGCCCACCTATGATGTGGCCGAGAACGAGTTGCCTTATCAGATTAAATTGGCTCTGTGGCAGACTGCTTTCGGCTTGCAAAAGGTCGATGGGCTCAGTCCATCCAAGTACATGGTCGAGCTGGCCTACGAAAATATAGAAGGAAAAAAAGGATATGACGCCATTTATCGCGAAATTTCGGATTATCACCGGGAAGAACATGTGGACGCAAACACGGTCGAGGCGGATATCGTTTCGCTCCGGATTGCGGAATTGTTGGCCGAAGATCACTTCCTGCTCTCACCCTCAACACTGTTGGGTATCCACAGGCATTTATTCACGGATGTTTTCTCGGAAGAAATTCCTGTGGGAAAGTTCCGGAAAGTGAATATCACAAAGAAAGAGCCTGTGCTCGATGGCGATACAGTCCAATACAGTTCGCATTTCATGATTCAGGATACTTTGGTGTACGATTTTGAAAGAGAACAGAATTTCTCGTACGCTGGCCTGACCAACGAGCAAAAAGCGTTGCATGCGATGACATTTTTAGCGGATATTTGGCAAGTCCATCCTTTCAGGGAAGGAAATACCCGGACGGTCGCTGTTTTCGGCATCCAATATTTGAGAAAATTAGGATTCCACATCGACAATTCACTCTTCAGCGAGCATGCCGCCTACTTCAGGAATGCCCTCGTGCTCTACCATTATCATGGCGAGAAACACGATAAACAGTTCTTGAAAATGTTTTTCGAAAATCTGCTGATGGGCAAAAAGAACATACTATCAGATGAAGAAATGTACGCGAAAAAATAAGATAAAATGTTCAAAAGAACGCAAAAAACCGAAGACGATCAGCATGCGGATGCTGATCGTCTTCGATTTTTTGCGTGAAATGAATACATTCCATGTGTTTGTCAGGTTTTCGCGTCTCACTATTATGCTTTGAACACATTTGGATCGAAGGTTGTCCGATAACGCTGATGAATCGGACATTCGGCATACGTTCGGGTCGACGGTTGTCCGATAATCCCAATGAATCGGACATCCGGCATACGTTCGGGTCGACGGTTGTCCGATAATCCCAATGAATCGGACATCCGCCGCACTTTCGGTACGAAAATAGGAGTTGCTGCCTCAGTCCGAGGCAGCAACTCCTATTAGTGTTCAACATTCATTATTTAGCTACGCCAGCAGTCCATTCTGCGACTAGATCCGGATTGGCTTCGACAAAGGCTTCGGCAGCATCTTCGGCTGATTCGCCTTCATAGATTTGGAGCATCAATGCTTCGACATCTTCGATGGTCCATTGGAATTGATCCAGCACTTGGTAAGCTTCCGGCATGTCGGTTTCGAGTCCCTCACGCACCATCGTGTGGACGGTCTCTTCGCCGCCGAAAATGCCGTTGGGATCATCCAGGTATTTCAGGTCGTAAGCCGAGAATTTCCAGTGCGGGTTCCAGGCTGTGATGATGATCTCTTCTTCATTTTCGATCGCTTGTCCGAGTGTGACGGTCATGGCGCCGGATGAGGACGTCTCGATTGCCCAATCGCTCAAGTTCGAGTAATCCGCGATGGCGCGTTCAGTGGCCGCTACGATTCCGGCACCTGGCTCGATTCCGGTGATGGATTTGCCGGCTTGATCGGTCAGATCTGCGATCGAGTCGACATCCATATACGCAGGAACGGCCAAACCGATTTTCGCGCCTTCAAGGCTTCCGCCCAGGTCGACCATCTTGTCGCCGTATTCTTCCAGTTGCGCGGCATGCGTTCCCGGCAGCCACGCACTCAGCATGGCATCGGCTTCGCCTGTCGAGACGGCTTCCCACATGATGGCGTTATCCAATGGAGTCAAGGTCACATCGTAACCGAGGTCTTCCAATACTTGGGCAACGACATGGTTTGTGGCCACTGCGTCATCCCATTCGACGTAGGCCAGTTCGATTTCCTGGCCTTTTCCGACTGTATCTTCCATGGATTCTGTTTCGGCCGCACCGCAGCCAGCGGCGATCAGCGAGACACCCAGGCCTAATCCGGCAGTAAGTCCAAGTCGTTTCCAGTTACGTTTTGTTGTTTTTGTCATATTATGTTTCTCTCCTTTTTGTTTGGCAATCAGGAATCGTTGCGTCATTAAACAGTGTTATGAGGCGCTCTTTTTGCTGAATTTCTGGGTCAGACGGTCGATGATGATGGCAAGTACAACCAAAGCCAAGCCGGATACGAAACCGGAACCGATTTTGGCGCGTTGCAAGGCGGAAAGGACATTACGGCCCAAGCCAGGTGCACCGATCATCGAAGCGATGACGACCATCGACAAGGACAGCATAACGGTTTGGTTGATACCGGCCATGATCGTGGCTTTCGCTAATGGTAATTCGACTTTGAACAACCTTTGCGCACCGGTGCTGCCGAATGATTCGGCTGCTTCAACCAGTTCGGTGGAGACTTGTCTGATCCCCAGATTCGTGAAGCGGACGGTCGGCGGGATCGCGAAAATAAGTGACGCGAGCACCCCGGGAACCATCCCGATTCCGAAGAAGGCTACAGCCGGAATCAGATAAACAAAGGCCGGCATCGTCTGCATGAAATCCAGGATCGGATTGATGATGTTGTTCGCGATTTTGCTTTTCGCCATCAGGATACCGAAAGGCACGCCGATCAGGACGGACAGCAAGCTCGAGAACAAGACCAGCGTCAAGGTGAACATCAAGTCTTCCCATAGCCCTTGATTGTGGATAAACCAGAGACCGACGACAGAAAAGATGGCCAGGCCGAATTTTTTGCCTGAAGCAAAGAATGCCAGCAGCGCCACTAATGCAATCAGGATGACAGCCGGGATGGCCGTCAGCGTTGACGTCATCAGATCAATCAACGTCTGCGAAGACGCTTTGATCGGATCGAACAGGAAACTGAACGTGTCAGCGGTCTTGTCCGTGATGTATTCAGTGAACTCGGCAACCGGCAATTCAGGAATGAAATTTAATAGATTATTCATTTACGGACACCTCACTTTCTCCTGCCAAAGCGGCTATGACGGCGCCTCTGACAAGAACACCCACCAATCTGTCGTTTTCGATGACAGCGACCGGCGAGCTTGAATCATGGATGATCGGGAAAATATCGCTCAAGGTAGTATCTTTGGAGACTGTCGGGATATCTTCTCTGAGGATGCCATCCACTTTCGTAGCATTGGCTTTCAACGCTTTCGTGGCGTCTTCGGCAGTGATGTACCCTTTCAGTCTGCGGTGATTGTCCACCACCAGGATCGTCGAAATCCCTTCTTGGCGCAATAATTCCAACGCGAAGAGCGGCCCGTGTTTTTCGATATTCATGACGATCGGACGCTTCATGATGTGTTCGGCAGTCAACACTTTCGAACGATCGACGTCCTCCACGAATTTTTCGACATAGCGCGTTGCCGGATTGGTCAAAATTTCCTCAGGCGTACCGATTTGGACCAATTCCCCGTCCTTCAGCAGCGCGATCCGGTCACCGATACGCAAAGCTTCGTTCAGATCATGGGTGATGAATATGATGGTCTTGCTGACATTTGCCTGCAGATCCAACAGTTCATCCTGCATCTCACGACGGATCAATGGATCCAAAGCCGAGAAAGCTTCGTCCATCAATAGAATTTCCGGGTTATTCGCCAAAGCACGGGCCAACCCGACCCGTTGCTGCATCCCACCTGATAATTGGTGCGGATACTGATCGCTGTAATCGCCCAGGCCTGAATTTTCCAAAGCCTGTTGCGCTCTTTCCTTGCGCTCGGCTTTTGCTACGCCCTGCACTTCGAGTCCGTACTCGGTGTTCTCCAAAATCGTGCGGTGCGGGAATAAGCCGAAGTTCTGGAAAACCATACTCATTTTTTCCCGACGGACTTGGCGTAATGCCTTCTTGTCCATGATCGACAAATTTTCGCCATCGATCAGGATGTTCCCCTTCGTCGGTTCGATCAGACGGTTGAACATCCGCACAAGTGTCGACTTCCCGCTTCCGGAAAGACCCATGATGACGAAGATTTCCCCTTCTTCTATGGAAAGACTGACGTTGTTGACCCCTACTGTCGCCCCAGTGGCACGCAGGATGTCCTGTTTGCTCTTCTTTTGTTCAAGCAGTTCCAGAGCCTTATCTGCTTTTTTTCCAAAAATTTTCGTTACGTTCTCTATTTTTATTTTCGGCAAGTGCATTGCTCCTCTCAAATTTTTGATGCTATGTGCGTGGATTCTGTTGGTAATGGGAATGAAAGCCCGAATCCTGTTTTGTGTCTCCGTAATATACAAATATAGTGTTACATTTTCATTTATTCCGAAAATATAAATTGAAGATAATTTCGTTACATCACAAAGGTATAACCACTATTATCCAGTTATGGCGCGGATATGCAAATAAAAAATGAATTATTTGTGAATTTTTAGCGAAAAAGTATGCGGTTACACACGCTTCCTAAAGGTAACTGCGGAGTATCCGGATTTTTTTAAATTAACTTCTTGGATGAATCGTTATGTTGACATACGCACCACACAACATACGGACACCACCGATGTTTTTTCTGTGCTTAGAGCTCAAATTGTCGAATGTGTTCCCGGCATTCGACTGTACGGCGGCTCGTAATGTCAAAATTGTCGAATGTCATCAGCTATTCGACAATTTCGTCGTTTCCAGAGTGCAGATTGTCGAATAGCGGTGGTTCATTCGACAATTCTCGAAAATCCGGAAACTTGTGCATTCCATTCAGTCGTCAGCAGCCCCGCAGCGCGCACCGACAGGTTATTTTACAAGCACTTGTATCGAGAAAGCCCGCCAAAATGGTTTTGGCGGGCTTTTAGGGACAGATTTCCTGAAAATAACCTTCCAATGCACGCTTGGCGGGGAAACTCGGTTGCGCGCGCTGCTTTTTTCCCCACCAAACCGCTTTTGGCGGGCTATTCCGTGTCTCCACGCCTCTCCATCCGCGCCTCCGCAAGCCAAATGCAAAAAAACGCACCACCATTGCTCTGCCAAACAGAGTTAATGGGTGGTGCGTTCAACTATCATTCGCTGCTGCTTCAGGCCAATTCCCAAAGTTCGAGGCTGTAATCGATTGTGCTGCCTGCCGCGAGCGACAGGCCGGTCTCTCCCGCTTCGGGGAACACGCGGGAGGTGAAGGTGCCTTCGCCGTCGTTGACGAAGATTTCGATCGAACTGGTGTCGACGAAAATCTGAAGCTTCACTTCATCCATCTGTCCGAGCGCCAGCGTGCGGGTCGTGCCGAATTCTTCGGCGAACGGGATGCCGCAGCGGCTGCGGTCGATCGTGATTTTCTTTGTGTTTGGATCCAAGGTGATGCGGAAACGTTTGTCGTTGGCGGCATCTTCGCAGAGATCCACTGTCACCGGCGCGTAGTCGGCTGTCGCCGGAAATGCTACATCCAGCTTGAGTTCGTAGCAATTTGCGCCACTGCGCTCGAAATGCTTAGCTTCAGACAACAAGCCGGATTCAGACAAGGCCTGCTCTTTGCGCAAAGCAACCAATTCGCGGACCGGCTGCTGGATCAGCTTGCCATCCTTGAGAGACAACTCGCGCGGCAGCGTCAGGCAGTGCGCCCAATCTTCGCTATCGGTCGGGTACGCGACATCCGGCAATCCCATCCAAGCCGTCAAGATGCGGCGGCCATCCGGGCTTTCGGCGGTCTGGGTGGCGTAGAAATCGAAGCCGACATCCAGTTCCTGGAAGCCTCCATGCTCCAATTTCAGCTCATCCATCCGGAAATCATCGGCGATGACATAGCCGGTCTGGAAAATGTTCTGGTAACGGTCACCTTCAGGATCCAGTCCTTGCGGCGAAAACAGCAGCACCGTTTTGCCGTCGATTTCGAATAGGTCCGGACATTCCCACATGAAGCCGAAGTCCGGCAAACCAGCGTCGACTTCGCCCATCAATTCCCACTCCACCGCATCAGCCGAGCGGTACATCAGAATCGTGCCGGTTTCGTCAGTGCGTTGGGCCCCGATGACGGCGTAATAGATGCCATGCTGCTCCCAGACTTTGGGATCGCGGACATGGTCGGTGTAGCCTTCCGGATTGCCGGCGATAGCGGGTGGCAGGAACTTCGTGAAGCTTCCGTCTTCCTCCATACGGGCAACGATTTGGTTCGGCACCCGTTCCCATTCATCCGTGCGGACATTGCCTGTGTACATGACATGCAACTGGCCGTCCTTGACGAAGCCGCTGCCGGAATAGACACCGTTGCTGTCGTACGCGTTGTCAGGCAACAGCGCGACGCCCTCCTCTTTCCATTGCACGAGGTCCGTCGAAGTCAGATGGAACCAGTGCTTCAGGCCGTGGACCGCGCCCATCGGAAACCATTGGTAGAAGAGATGCCATTTGCCGTCGAAATAGGTGAAGCCGTTCGGATCGTTCAAAAGGCCTGTGTTCGGTTGGATATGGTAGTTTTGGCGGAAGGGTGACTGCGCCACCCGTTTCGCCAATTCGTCCAGATAGTTGTCGGAATAATCCGAGATTTGTTTATAGCGCTCCTCGCGCGTCCATTCTTTCATCGTTTTATTCCTTTCCGTGCTTGATTAAGCTGTTTTTTTCGTCCAGTCGCGTTTGCTGAAGAAGAAAGTCATTGTGATTGTCACGACTGTCGCGATCAGCATGCCCAGGACGTAGAACCACAAGTCTTCTTGTTTGATCGAGATGACACCCGGCAGGCCGGCTGCGCCCATTGCGATTGCTTTGACTTTGAAGAACGAGATGAACGCGCTGCTGACGCCGGAACCGATCATTGCTGCGTAGAATGGGTAGCGGTATTTCAGGTTGATACCGAACATGGCAGGCTCAGTGATCCCCAAGTAAGCGGAAATTGCGGAAGCGGAAGCCAAGCTTTTCGCTTTTTGTTCCTTGATGATGAAGAACATCGCTAATGCAGCAGCTCCTTGAGCCACGTTTGACATTGCTGCGATCGGGAAGATGAACGTACCGCCTGTTTTAGCGATATCAGCCAACAATTGCGTTTCAACAGCGATGAAGCTGTGGTGCATACCGGTAACGACCAGTGGCGCGTAGAAGAAACCGATGATGGCTCCGCCGATGGCACCTGTCGTGTCATACAACCATACAAGGCTGTTTGTCATCGCGTCGCCGAGCGTACGCATCAATGGTCCTACCAATGTGAAAGTCAGGAACCCTGTGATGACCAAGGCGAACAGCGGTGTGACCAGGTTATCCAATGATGTGTGCACGCGTTTGTGCAAGAAAGTTTCGATTTTCGCCAAGATGTAAGCTGCGAACAAGATCGGCAGTACTGTTCCTTGGTAGCCGACTTTCGCGATTTCGAATCCGAAGATATCCCAAAAAGGCACTTCGCCTGCAGCCAATACTGCTGGATAGTTGTAGGCATTGACAAGATCCGGGTGGACCATCAACATCCCCAAAACAGCTCCCAAGTATGGGTTGCCGCCGAATTTCTGCGTTGCGCTGAAACCGATCAGGACTGGAAGGAAGACATATGCCGCGTTGGAGAAAGTATTGATCATCGCTGCAAAACCTTCGATGGCTGGATAAGCTTCAATCAGCGATTTTCCGGTAACAAACAAATCCTGTGCCGTGAATACGTTGTTCAATCCCATCATCAAACCACAAGCTACGATGGCCGGGATGATCGGTACGAAGATATCCGAAAGCAACTTGACGCCTTGTTGGATCGGATTCAATTTTTGCGAGCCGGCTGTTTTGACTTCCTCTTTGCTCATGGCATCGATGCCGGCCATTTTGATGAATTCTTTGTAGACTTCATTGACTGTTCCGGAACCAAGAATAATCTGGTATTGACCAGCTGTGGAGAAAGTCCCTTTGACTTCGTCGCGTGCGTCCAATCCCGCTTGATCGACTTTGCTTTCATCCCTCAAAACCAAGCGTAGTCGTGTCGCGCAGTGCGTCGCCGCCTGTACGTTGTCTTTCCCGCCGATGTCCGTCAACAATTCTTCTGCAATCTTTTTGTAATCCATTTTTTCTCCCTCTTTCCTTTGCTTTGATAAGCTGTACCTAAGAATAAGTGCAATAATGACTAAGTTTTATCTCTTTTCGGAACCGGTTCCTTTCTGGTTCAAAATGATAAGGAGCAGGTTTTCTGTATTGGTGAAACCGGTTCCTCTTGATATGAATAGTAAACCCTTTCAAGGATAAAGTCAAGCGTTTTCTATAAAATTATTTTGTATTTTTTATGGACCGGCTGGCGATGGCCTTTCCTTGGCAAAAGCGTTAAAATGAAGACAAAGCGCGACATGACATAAGTATGGGAGGTTTTTCGACCATGACGATAAATGAAAAAAAGTCCGAAAAATTTAATGGTTTGGCTGCTTTGATCGGCCACACCCCGATGCTGGAAATTTCTTTGCTCTACAAAAGCGAAGCGCGGATCGTGTACGCGAAGGCGGAATACTACAATTACTCAGGCAGCATCAAGGATCGCGTCGCCTGCCACATCCTCCGCCAGGCGTACGAAACGGGCGCTATCGCTGAAGGTATGCCGATTGCGGAGTCGACCAGCGGCAACACCGGCATCGCTTTTGCTGCGATCGGTGCCTACCTGGGCAATCCGTTCACGATTTTCATGCCCGACTGGATGAGCAAGGAACGGATCAACCTGATCGATGACTGCGACGCCATAAACATGTCCCGCAAACTCGCGCGTGTGCTCGGACTCGGCGTCGGCATCTCATCGGGCGTCAACAATTTGGGCGTCCTGAAGGCCCAAGATCTGTTAGGCAACAAGGATGCCGTTGTCGCGACCGTCTTTGCCGACGACAACAAGAAATACCTCTCCACCGATCTGATGTACGAACAAACCGTTTCTGCGGATCATCTGGCTTGCGACGTCGAACTGCTCGGCATGCGCGCAATCCGTTGAGGCCGAAACATTAAATGTTAAGGGATAATAAGGAACAGCCGACGAATGTGGGATTCGTCGGCTGTTCGGTGTCTTGCAGTTTGCGTTCAGCAAACTGATGCGGAAGCAATTGCATGACGTGCTGTTGCTCACCGTCACCGCTGCATTCGTGTAGACATGGACTCCGTCGCTGCAGTAGTCGACCGCGCGCTGGATCCGTTCGGCGTCATCCACATCGCCCACTTTTTTTGAAAAAAAGGTGATGCTGACTTGATTTTCCGTAGCTTGGGTAAGTGAACTGCTGCTTTGTGCCGCGGCTACAGTTCGGTCGGCCAATCCGGTGTCGGCAAGAAGTCATCTGTTCAGCGTCACCACAGGGTAACCGAGCAGTCCAATCAATCCCACGGCCAGCAAAATTTCCCGCCTTTTATTCTTCTTATTCATGTTGGTCCCTCCTTAAAGAGGTGCCTTTGACGTTTATTCGAGTTCGAGTTCTGCCTGCAGTAGGTCCTGGACGCGCGTCATTTCGGTTTCATCCACGAAGTTATAGTAAATTTCATTCATCATGCCACCTGTACCGCCAAGTTGTTGCTGATTCATGTTGTCGACCGCTCCTAAGTAATCTTGGCTTTGGAGCGTGTAGAAATCAGACAGTTGGAAACTCGTCTGCACGTTGGATGACAGGGACTGTAAAATGGTCTGATAATTCAGCAGTGTTTCAGGTGTCGCCAATTTACGGATGACGGCCTCGATGACCAGTCGCTGTCTACCTTGACGACCGGTATCGCCGGCTGGATCTTCATAGCGCATACGTGCGAAAGCCAAAGCTGCCTTACCATCCAGTTGGTTCGTGCCTTGTACGAAATCGTAGCCATTCTGATTGAAGGTTAGCGGGCTCTCGACAGTGATGCCGCCAACCGCATCTACGATTTCCTGGATGCCGGCCATGTTGACCATCACGTAGAAATCGATAGGGATATCCAACATCTGCTGCACAGTATTGATCGACATAGCGGTGCCGCCAAATGCATAAGCGTGGTTGATTTTGTCCGAAGTGCCGTAACCGACGATTTCGGTGTACGTATCGCGCGGGATGCTCAATAGTGTTGTCTTTTGGGTGTGTGGATTGATTGTGACGACCACCATAGAATCGGAACGGCCTTGTTCTGTGCGGCCCAAATCGCCAGTGTCGACGCCCAACAACAGAATTGAAACTGGCTCGCCGGCTTCCAGGAGTTCCGAAGGGGTCATTGCTCCAGCATTGGTCCTACTTTCTTCGTCCTCAGAGGAATCGGCTACAGTGCCGGTATTCGATGTCCGAAAGGTTTCAACTTCGACAGGTGTGTATGCCGTATCCATCGAGTCTTTCACATTTGCATAAATCGAGTAGATATACCCGAGGATACCAATCACCAGAATTGCAAGGATGCTGACGAATATTTTCAAACCGTTATTATTTCGTTTTTTTGAGCGCATTATTATTTCTCCTCTTTTCTGAAAGCCAACTATAAAATAATTGTCGGTGTTTACTATATTTTAGATTACTTTAGCCGGTTAGTAAAGTCGTTTTGAAATCTTTAGACAGCCGTTCCAAAAGGCTGCATCTCCATTATTTCCAATCCAGATAAAAACACCCAAAAATCAGCAGTAACCTGATTTCCGGGTGTTTGACTATCCGTGCATTCATGCGCTTGTCATTGGATTGTTTCTACGGCCGCTTCCACAGCATCCGCTTTTCTTTTTGCATAGACGAGGCTCAAGCCCAGTCCGATGAGGACGACAGCAATCGCGACATAGAAGGCTTTCGTGAAATCGCCATTGTTTGCGGTAGCCAATGAGGCAGTCACTTTCGGCGCAACGAAGGCGGCACTCGAAAAACCGATGAAGACGATGCCGTAATTGACGCCCTGATTCGCCGGACCAAAGTTATCCATGACCAATCCCGGGAAGACGCCCATGACCCCGCCAAAACAGAGACCCAAAGTGACGATCCCGACAGCAAATGCCCACACTTGGTTGACGCTGACGAGCAGGACGAAAGCAAAAATGATGGCACTGTAGATGATAATGACCGCGCGGATCTGACCGATGCGATCGGAAACCGCGCCCCAGAATACTCGGCCGGACGTGTTGCTCAAGGAATACAGACTGACGTAAGCGGCTGCGGCCGATGCCGACAAACCGAACATGGACTGCCCGATCAAAGAGGCGTTCGAAGCGATCATCAGGCCGGAAAAGGCGCCCATCGCGAACATCAGGATCAACAGGTAGAAGGATGGGGTCGCCAACATTTCCTTCCAGTTTTTGTTTGCGGTTATGGCTTTGGTTGGAGCCTTTTCGGAGGTCGCAGCGGTTTGAGGAACGATTTGTTTCGGTGCCGAGCGGATGAACAGACTGAAAAAGAAACCTACCAGCGCATATGCCAAGCCCATGCGCCAGAAAGCTTGGCTCACGCCATAGCGTTCGATCAGCGCATTCGCGATCGGAGCCGCGATGATCGCAGCTCCGCCCATGCCTCCCGTGATCAGACCGGAAGCCAAGCCTTTTTTATCCGGGAAAAAGCGGATTGTGTTGCTGAGGCAAGCGGAATAGGCAAAGTTCTGCGCAAAGCCGCCGAAGATGCCGTAGATCAGGTACAACTGGAAGATGCTCGTCGCTTGCCCGGTGAAAGCGAAGCTGATACCGAAAAGCAAAACGCCGATGCGGGCGATCCATTTTGCCCAGCCGCGGTCCGTAAAATAGCCGCCGAAGATCATCGGAATCGGCCCCACCGCGGAATTGATCGCGAAAGCCATCATGATGTCTGGTATCGCCCATCCCCGCAATTCCGCCAACGGGCCTGCAAAAACGCTGAACGTATAGACAATACCGGTACACAACAAAATCCCCATCGAGCTTATCAGCACCACCCAACGATTTGTTTCTTTCTTCATTATTGTTCCCCCTTATCCGATTTTTTCTATTTTTTAAAGAGATTGGCGTAAAAGCAGCGCCGCTATCCCAATATTTGCTTATGCCTTTCACATTTGAAGGTTGTTCCAGTATGCCACGGAATCGAGGTATAGGGTAACACTTAATTGATATATTCAGTTATAGACTGATACTATATGTGCTTTGGTGGCCGGCCGGAGCAAGGTTGCTTGCGCGGGCACCCTACTCCGGCGAGGGAGCGCTTACCGGAGGACGAACGCAACTTCTGGGCTCCTCCTCCGACGGGCACGGTCTCATCGGAGGACAGCACGCTTAATGCAGGCCGAACTCCGGCGTAGCCTACGTTCGTCGGAGGAAAACTCGGTCCATATACTGTCCTCTAACACCATAGTGCGTACAGTTCAGCATCCAGACTCCGCCAGTTGTCTTAAGGAAATTAAGCCCATTGGCACGTCTGTAGCGGCAGCCCCCATTCACAGTAGTTATCAGACAACCCAATAAATTTAAAGGGGGAGTCTCAATAGGAGGAAGTCTCTTGTTTGCGGTTTAGTGGGGGATGTCTGCCCACAAACATAGAAAAGGGAGTGCCTCAGAACCAGAAAAAGATTTTCTGGTTCTGAGGCACTTCCCTCTTTCTTGATTCAATTAATTAATCTAAATTGATCTGCTCTGAAATTTTATTCGACTGTACTTTCACAGAAATGAACGCTGTCACAAAGGCCCCTGCAATGACAATCAGGTACTGGATCATAGATGCGAAACTACTGGTGTACAGCAACAGTCCAGGAACAAAGGTGATTCCCATACCTGTAGCGGATAAGCCAAAGATATACGTAAGCAGACCACCCACAGCTCCTCCCAACATGCCGGAAACCAGTATTCTCAAACTTCTCAGATTCACACCGAAGAGAAGAGGTTCTGTAATTCCAAATAAGGTAGATGAGGAAGAAGAAATAGCGTTAGTTCTCTTTAATTTAACATTCATTAGTAAAGTTGCACTGATCGCTGCCCCTAATTGTCCGGCCATACTGGCTGTAATAAGTGGGTTTAGCACATTTTCACCTGTATCGGCAAGTAGCTGAAGCTCAATGATTGACAAAGAATGATGAAGCCCTGTAATAACCAAGAGTTGTTGAAGTGCGCCAAATATGATATATCCAATACCTAAAGGTGCATTGATCAGCATGACGATAAAGTCACTGACTGCAATCTCGAATGTATGAGTGATAGGACCTAAGATAAAGAGCATTAGAAAAATGGTTACTGTTAATGTTACAAACGGCGTCACAATCAGGTCGATGATTTGAGGAACAACTTTTCGTAGCTCTTTCTCAATTCTTGATATTAGATACCCTGCTACGATAGCGGGGATGATAGATCCTTGATAACCTACAATAGGAATATTAAGTCCTAAGAAAGAAACGTTGATTGCTTCAGCGCTTCCACCGGCTACAGCCCAAGCATTAGGCAAATTAGGAGATACCATCATAAGGCCAACTACGATACCGATGATGGGATTTCCACCAAATTTACGAGTGGCACTATAGGCAATAAGTACTGGTAGGAAAGCAAATGCGGTATCTGTCAGCATCTGGAACATGCTCAACATAAATGGACTAAATTCTACACCCAGCTCCACAAGAAGTCCTCTTAAACCCATTAATAGTCCCGTTGTAACCAGTGCAGGAATTAGAGGAATTAGAATATCCGCCAAAGTTCGAACGACTCTCTGAACGGGAGTCATGTTGGAGTAAACGTCTTCTTTAAACGCTGTATCCGCTGATTCATCCATCTTTGTATATTGCTTAAATTCAGAATAGACTTCATTTACCTTTCCAGTTCCGAAAATAAACTGGTGTTGTCCTGTATTAAAGAAATAACCTTTGCTTCCAGTGACATTTTCCGCCTTTTCCTTGTTCGCCTTGCTGTTATCTCTTAAGATAATTCGAAGTCTGGTAGCACAGTGTTCAAAATTTTTGACATTATCTTGGCCTCCCACAGCGTCAAGAATGTCTTTGATGGTTTGCTCATTTTTCATTAATGATTCCTCCTTTTGTTCTGTTGTGCCTAAGAATAAGTGCAATACAAGCTGTGTTTCAACCTGTTTCGGAACCGGTTCCTTTTCGGTTCAAAAATGAGAGGAGCACGTTTTTTATCAGTGAAACCGGTTCCTCTTGATTTAAATAGTAAACCCTTTCACATTTAATGTCAAGCGTTTTCTAAAAAAATTTGTGTTTATTATGGGCCGGCTGGCGACGGCCTTTCCTTGGCAAAATCGTCAAAATGATGGCAAAGAGTGACACGACGGTGACGATGCCAACAGCGAAGTCCCACACTTGGTTGACGCTGACGAGCAGAACGAAGGCAAAGATTCTGTATTTAGTTATCCCATAAGCGCCAGCACAAACGGCATCGCGAAGATCCCGATCAGGATGGAGACGGAATTCATGAAAGCGGAGGTTTCGACATCCCCGCCCGCTTCGTCGGTGAATCCGGTCGCCATGGAAGCGATCGGCGAAAAGAACAGCATGCAGAGGATCGTCTTCACGACCATTGATACCGGCAGGAAGAGTACTGTCAGGATGGAAAAGATCAGCGAAAATCCGTAGCGGATGGCCAAGTATTTGAAGGCTAGCTTGAAGCGGTGTGCATCCAAGCCCAATTCCAAACCTATCCCGATCATCAGCATAGCCAGGAATGTATTGGCGCCGCCCACAGTGGAAGTAAAGGTGATGACTGCATCTGGCAATTGCAACCCGAACAGACGCATCAACAGCAGCAACAGATAGGTATCGAACAACGGCGAAAGGAACATGAGTTTGAGGAAGCCGCCTAAGGTCGTTTTTTGATTCTCGTCCGCCACCGAACGGGGCCAGCCATAACCGATTCCGGCTGCCCCGAAGGAATTGCCGACATCGAAAAGGGATGCGAAAATGATCGACTGCGGGCCCATCAATCCGGCGATATAGGGCATCGCAAAGGCCCCTACGTTGTAGCTGCCGAGGTTGATGATTCCGAAAGCCTGCGCTATGCCGCCTTTCCGCTGATTTACCAGATAGCCGGTGATTTGCAGGACCAAGTTAGCGATGAGGCCGATTGCGGTCAAAAACAGCAGATTGTAGGTGATGTCGAACGTGTTGAAACTGGTGATCAGTGCGCAGGGCAACGTGATCCGCAAAACGATTTTCGAAAATTTCGGGAAATCTTCTGCTTTGACCCATCCGATTCGTTTGATGACGTAGCCGATCACGATGATCAATATCAATGATGCGGCTTTTGCTGCTATTTCCCCCATTACGTTCCCCCTGCTCGCGTTTTTCCTTCAATTATAACAAAAAAATACCGTCACATCCGATTTATCTTCATTTTGTAATCGCGTTACGGATTCTTTTGCGTCCGGTCGGAGAATTGAAAAAAGTTCCGCCTTCCCCACTGGAATGTGCTTGAGCGGAACTTTGAAAAAGGCTTGTTATTCTTCGTATTTCAAAACAGAACGCTCGCCCAATGGTTGGACTTCTCTGTTGTTGCCTTGATAATATTCGTTGAAGGCCGCAATCTGTTCCGCGGAGACTTCCACAGGGTTCGCCAGCACGTACCACTCGACATTTTCTGTCAGCGGCGGTGTCGTCAGGGATCCTAGGTAATGGTAGTAGCTTTTGTTCGCTGGAAGCAGTTCGGCAACGTTGAGGCTGAGTCCGCTGGCAACGGTTGTTTCTTCGTTTGCCTCCACATCATCCAAAATTGACTGGAAGGCAGCGTTCTCTGTTCCTTCTTTAAAGAAGACCGCGATGACCGCCAAGCGTCCGTCCTGTGCCTTGTGGACAAAATGCAGTTCGATCGGGAAACTTTCTCCATCCACTGTATGCTCGCTAGGGGAATGCAGATGGAATTGCGCCAGTTCAAAACTGCGTCCGGCAATCGTCGCTTGCCCGCCGTCTTCGATTTCGATGCTGTGCCCGTTGTCGACCACATCGATAATCTCTTCCGCATAGTCCAGTGTCAGCGAGCCGTCTGCGACCATCGCTTCGGCTGCACTCGTTTCGATATTGATTGGGGATTGCATCTCGCCGGATTCGAAGTCCCATTCATCCTGGTTCTCGTAATCCAAATGTTCCTCAGTTGCTGCTTCGGTTGTTTCTTCAACTACCGCTTCGGAAGCCAGTTCCGTTGTCGCCTGCACGCTGCTGACCATTTCCGCCGTTTGTTCTTGGCCGCAACCGCTCAGGCTCAATAAAATGAATGCCCCCAGAACCGCCAAAACTTTTTTTAATCCTTTTGCTTCGTTCATCTTTAACTTTTCCTCCTCTAAACAATATCCACTTATTATATAATAATCCGCAATTAAATTATCGAATCAATCGCGAAAAACAATAAATCAACAGAGAATCCCTTTCGTTCCCTGAATTCAAAAGGATATTGCGATGAGAGGACTGGCGGGGCTATCCCGTCCCATCAGTCATCGCGCAGAACCACCTCGTAACCTAGTTCGCCCAACATGCGCATGTCCTGTTCGATCGTGATGCCGTCCGTCGTCAGCATATCGCCGGAAATAGCTGCGTTGGCACCGGAAAGGAAGCACTGCCTGCCTTTATCCGCAAGTAACCCCCTTCCGCCAGCCAAGCGGATGTATGCATCGGGAACCAGCAGCCGGAAAATCGCGATGATGCGGCTCATCTCGTCGTCGCTGACGACTTCGTTTTCCTCGAACGGCGTGCCCGGGATGGGATTCAGCACATTGACCGGTATCGAACGGATGCCCATTTCGCGCAAGTCGTTGACCATATCGATGCGGTCCTCCATCGTTTCGCCCAAGCCGATGATTCCGCCGCTGCAGACTGTCAAACCGGCCTGTTGCGCGGCGCGAATGGCGACGATTTTGTCGTCGTAAGTATGGGTCGTGCAGACATTCGGAAAGTGCCGTCGCGAAGTTTCCAGATTATTGTGGACACGCGTCAATCCGGCCTGCTTCAGTTTGGCGAATTCCGTTTCCTCCAAAAGCCCGAACGAGCCGCAGAGCGCGATCTCCGATTCCTTTTGGACTGCTTCCAGGCTTTCGCAGACCTTGTCCACTTCCTTACTGGACAAGGCTCTGCCCGAGGTAACGATGGAATAACGCAGCACGCCGCGCTCTTCGTTATATTTCGCCTGTTCGACGATCATTTCCGATCCGATGAGCGAGTAGGCATCCACTTTCGTGCGGTAATAGCGGGATTGGGCGCAGAACTTGCAGTTTTCCGAGCATTTTCCGCTTTTGCCGTTGATGATCGTGCAGACGTCGAACACATTTCCGCAGAAATGCTCGCGCACGTCGTTGGCGGCTGCGCACAGTTCTTCGAGCGGCACTTCCGTCAAAGTCATGGCTTCCGCTTTGTTGAGGCGTCCGCCGGCATAAAGCTTGTTTTTTATTGCTTCCATTGTTGTCAGTCCTCTGCTGGCCCGCTCTTCATTTTTTTCGGATAATACAGCTTCATTTTCGTTCATCATACTTCCCCATCCATTCTGATTTAGTGTCTGAATCCATGATGGCATAGGCGAAACACGATGTCAACCTAATTGGTGGTTAGGGTAACAATGGAAACAAGGGAGAAAACGTACAGGATATCCATTTTGGGTGTTGCAGGATCGCTGTTCGGGGTTGTATTTTTTCTGTGTTATTGCGGACGGCTCAAAAAACGACACCCCAGCATTAGTTTGCTAGAGTGTCGTTTTTTTTGTTTATTGATCCTGGCATAAGCTATGGCTGATCATTCTTTTTGGTCGATTCCCTTATCAGCAGTTGGTTATCGAGTTTTTGGATCTGGTCGACTTCTTTTTTCAAAATCAATTCCATCAGGATTTTTGCCGCCAATTCGCCGGACTCCATGAATGGATAATGAACCGTTGTGATGCGGGGATAAACTGCCTCGGTGATTTCGTAGCCGCCGAAGCCCGCCAAGGAGAATTGATCCGGAATTGCCAGCTGCAGTTCATGGGCCGCGCGCATGATCCCGATCGCGATGTTGTCGGTCGCACCGATCACAAAAGTCGCCTTGGAATGCGGCAGTATTTCCAACGCTTTTTCGTAGGCATCCTTCATGGCGAAGCTCGTTTTGACGAAGGTATAATCGATGTCGTGACCTTCGAAAGCCTGCTCGATGCCGTTGCGCCGGGTCACCCCGACCGCTTTATCGGACTCGTCGACCCCGAAGACAAGAATGTTCGTGTGCCCGTTCGCCACCGCGTAGGAGCCGACGGAATAGCCAGCCTTCTCATCATCATGGATGATGCAATGGAAATCGGGATGCGCCTGTCCGACGATGACGACCGGTACATCGGCCTCCTCGAACGCCTTCACATGTGCTGGCGTGATGGCCGCCGCGAAGAAGACGATGCCGTCGACGCGCTGCTTCGCCAAGGTGGAGATGGCTTCGATTTCGCGCTCGCGGCTCTGATCCGCATTCGTGATCAACAATTGGTTTTTGGATAGGCGCAGACTACTCTCCAAGCCCCGCAACGCTTCGTTCGTCGCAAAGGAATTCAGACGCGGGATGATCGTTCCGACCATGTGCGTGCGCTTCGCTTTCAGGCTTTGGGCAAATTTATTCGGTTTGTAATCATGTTCGGCGACGATTGCATCCAGCTTCGCCTTCGTTTTTCCGCTGACCGCCCCGCCGTTCAGATAGCGGGAAACCGTGCTCTTCGCCACGCCGGCCATTTTAGCGATGTCATTGATTGTGACCATGGATAGCGTCCACCCCTTTCTTTTGCTGCAAAACGGACTCTATGCCGTATCCGAATACAGGTTAAGTCTCTGCCTTTGATTATACAGGTGCAAGGGATGCGCCGCAACGGATCGAGGAAGGAAATCTTCACATTTTCGGTGTCTGCTCCGGCGAGCGGATGCGCCATCGGAGGAGTAATCCGGTATTATCCGTCTCCTCCGGCCGCAGCAGTCTTGTCGGAACTGGACACATTTTGCATTGCTGTCCTCCGGCGAACCCCGGCTTAACCGGAGTTCCATCCCACATATTCACAAAAAAACAAAAATATCCGCACGCCGCCGGGGAAAGCCTCCGCATAGGCGGATTCGGCCTGTCCTTCCGGCAGAATGCGGAAAGTTAATCAGTTATTCAGATAGCTTTTTCTCTGTTGGCTTGCGGCGTGCGCCTTTATTTTTCTGATCTTTGGAGCGGATTTTTTTCTTTTTCGTTTTTTTGGCGACTGCTTCTTTCTTAGCCTCTTCCTCTTTCGAAGCAACCAAGGCAGCTTTTTTCTGGATTTTAGCAGCTTTGGCGACGGCCGGTTTCTGCGCATCGCGGATGGCGTCACGGGATTCGCGGCTCGGCAACTGATCAACGAGCTCGCCACCGTAGATGAAGAATTCCTTCACTTCTTCCGGATGCGGGGCGAAACGTTTGATATCGCGGCTGTTGCGATCATTCACCAATGACAGCACAATCCCTTTTTTGCCCATCCGGCCCGTACGTCCGGAGCGGTGCAGGTAGGTTTCCTTCGATAGCGGCAGATCGTAATGGATGACGTAAGGCAGATCCTGGATGTCGATCCCGCGGGCGGAAACATCCGTTGTCAGCAGAAAGGTCACATTGCCTTTGCGGAATTCATCCATGGCGTTTTTACGCTGGGCTTTGCCGTAATCGCTGTGCAGCATGCGGACATTGATGCCTTCGAACTGCAGTTTTTGCGCCAAATAATCAAGTTCCTGCGTAGCATTTACGAAAACGAGCGCCTGCATCTCTTCCAGATTGCCCAAACGGCGCAACATTTCGGCGCGTTTGCGCGTAGGTGCCTCGATGAAGCCGTGAATCGTTTGGTCCATGAACTGGCCTTCTTTTGTCGTGTCGAACCAAAGCGGCTCGGTGTTGAACCACTTTTGGATGTCCTTCAGGTTTTCGCTGTTCGTAGCCGAAAAGAAACCCATCTGACGGGAACCCGGCATTTTTTTGATCAACTCGCGCAGGGCGCTCAAGTGCTCCTCCTGCATCAGATAGTCCGCTTCATCAAGGATGACCGTCTTGATGTTGTGCAGTTTCAGTTTTTTCTGGTTGGCCAATTCCAACAATCGTCCCGGTGTTCCGACCACGATTTCCGGTTTTTCCTTCAGCTTGTCGATCTGACGGCCGACGTTCGCGCCGCCGATGATCACTTGCGCGCTCAAGTCCTTCAGGGAACCCCACTCCGCCAAAACGTGGCCTACTTGGTGAGCCAACTCCTGCGAAGGCACAAGCACCAACAATTGCAGCTCTTTGTTGGCATCCGTTCTCTGCAGCAACGGAATGGCATAAGCCAACGTTTTACCCGTTCCTGTCGGCGATAGACCGACGACATCCTTGCCTTGCAGCAACGGCTTGAAGACATTCTCTTGGATTGGGGTCGGCAGCTGAAAACTCATCTCATGCCAGTATTTTTCGAATGGCATTGCCATTTCTTCCATCATCATCATTCATTTCCTCATTTCTTATACTGCGGCGCATACCTGTTGCAGGTACAACAATCTGTCTTACGCCTCGTCCAGATCCGCTGGGTAAACGATGCCCGCTTTTTTGCGCAAGGCCTCCATCGTCCGGTTAACGTCCCGGCTGATCTGCGTCCAACGTTCGTAGTCTTCTATAGTATCAGGATTTTCCGGATCATTCAAGACGCGCGCGAAGGCACGGACTTCGTCGTCCATGAAATGGCCGGTTGCTTTTTCGGCCAATTGATACCGTTCATCGGTCTCGCCGTCCACCAGTTCGACCGATTGGATCAAATTGATACCATCGAGAAGCAAGGTTTTTTTGCCGCTGTAGATTTCAGGATGGGCGAAGGAATTGTAGATTTTCGACGTATGCAAGGTGACGGAGTAATACGGATATTTCAGCAACATGGTTCCTGCCCCGTCCACGCCCGTCTGGATTTTCTTGTCGGCATAATCAACGTCATCAGGCACACCGAACCAAGCGATAGCAGCGTACAGCAAATATACGCCCAAATCTGCAAGCGCCCCGCCGGAAAAAGCGAGCGAGAAAATATTCGGTTCTTCGCCGGCTAAGACTTGGTCATAGCGGGAAGAGTATTTTGCATAGGTGAAGTTAGCGCCGTCGATTTCTCCCAATTTGGCGATTTCATTCCGGACCAGCTCGAAGTTTGGCTCATGCAGATGGCGAGCGGCTTCAAACAGGAAGACATTATTGGCTTTGGCCGCCGAGAAGGCAGTTTCCCATTCTTTTGTATTCGAGAAGATCGGCTTTTCGACGATAAGATGCTTGCCGTTGGCGATGGCCGACATGGCTTGCTGGAAATGGAGGCTGTTCGGTGATGCGATGTAGATGGCATCGACTTCCTCCAAGGCAGTGAATTTTTCCAAGTCCGTGACGAAAATATCCGCACCGTAGCCTTCTCCAAAGCTTTGGGCGGTGAACTGGCTGCGGCTGTAGACCGCTTTTATTTCGAATTGTCCGGATGCTTTGGCCGCTGTTGCGAATGCATGCGCAATGCTGCTTGTTCCGATGATGCCTAATCTGATCATGGTTTGATCCCCTCACTCATTGTTTTTTTTGAAACACTCTATTCCCATTCTACACTAATCGAAGGTGGATTGCTTATTGATAGCCATTATTTTGAACCCAAAAACAGCATCCCGGCACAAACCGGATGCTGGCGGCATAGATTATGACTGTTGCTTTTCCGCTTTTTTCAGTTCTTGGCGCTGCTTCAGGCGTTTTCGCTTTTCGGCTTCCGTCAGCGGCGCATAGTCCTTCAGATCCGGCAGAGCGCCGACGGACACTTCCCAGAGATAGAGACTCGCGACCGAACCGTATGGCGCAAAACGCCGTTTGTATTTCTGGAACAATGGCTTGGTGATTTTGCGGTGATGATAAACCATCCGCAAGCCGCGATGGATAGCGAGGTCATCCCAGCTCATTACATCCTGACGGCCCATCGAAAAGATCAGCAGCATCTCGGCTGTCCATTTACCGATGCCGCGCAGCTGCGACAACTCGGCGATAACCGCTTCGTCACTCATATCCTTCAGCGCCTCCAGATCACAGGCACCGGAAATGACTTTCTCGGCAGCCTCACGGATATAGGTTGCTTTACGGGTCGATAGGCCACACTGCTGTATTTCTTCGATGCTCGCCCGGCAGATGCGATCCGGTGTTATCGCCCCAATAACGGCAAGCATCCTTTTCCAGACGGTTTCCTGAGCTTTCATTGAAATCTGCTGGCCGACGATATTGTTGACGAGCGCGGAAAAAAGATCCGCATCGATCGGCCGCTCGATCGGTCCGATCCGGTCGATGACGTCCGCCAGAATCGGATCCTTGGCCTTCAGACAGCGGATCGCTTCTTCATCATAATAAAAATTCATTTATTCCACCCTTGCTCTGCATATTTTTCAACCATAACCCCTTCCCCCCATAAGAAAAGCTGGAGACTCGGAAGCCCCCAGCTTTGATTTGATTGGCATCACTTACTGTTACGGATGTCGACCCCGATTCTCTTACCGAGATTGTGGTCTTGGTGCCCCTTCACGAAGTTGCTGTCTTTCTTGATGCGGGTGATTCTTTCTAATTCCTCATCCGTCAAACTAAAATCGAACAGATCAAGATTTTCCTTCATTCGGTCGGCATCCTTTGTTTTCGGAATCGGAATGAGGTCGCGTTGTACGGCCCATCTCAGTATGATCTGTGCCGGTGTTTTATTATATTTTTCAGCTATTTTCATAACTATGCCGTCTTCCAAAGCTCTTCCCTTAGCCAATGGGCTGTAGGCCATCGTCATAATGTTATTGTCGTAGCCGAAGTCATCCACTTCCTCCATGAGGTTGAATGGATTGATTTCCAATTGGTTCACGACCGGTTTGATGCGGGAGTTCTCCAATAGTTCTTTCAGATCCCCACGCATGAAGTTGGAGACGCCGATGCTGCGGACGATTCCGGAATCCTTGGCTTCCTCCAAGGCTTTCCAAGTGGCTGCAGTTACACCTTCATCAGGGCTCGGGAAGTGGATCAGAAAAAGATCAATGTACTTCAGTCCGAGTCGGTCGAAGCTTGCACGGATAGCGTCTGTTGCTTTTTCGAAGCCCATGTCGTCTTTACCGAGTTTGGTCACGACAAAAATATCATCTCTGGAAATGCCTGCGTTGATGGCTTTATGGATACCGCGGCCTACGCCGACTTCGTTTCCGTACATGCTGCCTGTATCAATCAGGCGGTAACCACGCATGATAGCCATGAAGACCATTTCTTCAGCCTCATCATTGCTCACGTTCCAAGTTCCGTATCCGATTCCGGGGATTGTAAAACCATCATTCAAAGGCATTCTGTCCATTAAGCTCTTCACCATGATAACCCACACTCCTTCTACTTATTACCTTAAGTGTAACGCAATTTCCTCAGAAACACAAAATTATTAATGCGCTTACAAAACAAAACGGAGGAAAAACATTTTCCTTTCCTCCCCCAACCAATCCAAACGGTCATATTTCCAAAGATTCTGAAGTGGAGCCGTTCGTTAAGGTCACGACGACCATTTCCGGTCGGTTGTTGATCCGGAACGGGAATGAGGACCCACCGATGCCCCGGCTGACGACCAGTTTCTTTTCCGGATCCGTGGGCAACAGATAAACGCCCTCGGTATGCCTTGGCATCCGCCCTTGTCCAGGAGCATAGAGTCCACCCAATCTCGGGATGCGGATCTGGCCGCCATGAGCATGGCCAGCGAAGGTGACATCAGCTGATTTCTCCGGATCGGTATGGTACTTCAGAAAATGTTCCGGTCGGTGTGCCAACAAAAGACGTGTTTGGCCTTGCCAATCTTTTCTCAGCCTGATTTTTTTCAGAAAGTCCTTCGCGATTTTCTGAATGGCCGAGCTTTTGTCGCTCAGTCCCATGATCACGACAGGCTTGCGGCCCTTTGCAAGGACGCTGATTGCTTCATCGTCCAGAAAACGGATGCCTGCCTGCTTGTACAAACCCAACACGATAGTGAACATCGGAGAATGGCGGTCATGATTACCTGTTATGGCATAGGTCGGCGCAATCGCCGTCAGTTTCCGGAACAGTTTTTCCGCGACTGAAGGATCAAAAGTACCATCCCCTTGAATCTGATCACCAGTAAGAAAGATAAAGTCCGGATTCGCTGCTTTGGTCATGTCTATCAGCTTGTTCAAATCGACTTTTTCTTTCGGCAAATGGATATCGGAAAGCTGGACTATCTTCAGCCCTTCGTTTTCAGGTGCCAGATTCTTTACCGGTATGGTGTACTCGGTTTTCTGGATCCAAGTGTTTTGGAGATGCAGATAGGCCACTGTGCCCGCCAAAACGGCAGTCTTCAGCAAGCTTTTGTTTTTTACGTTCATATTTATCATCCTCTATCTTCAAGAAACCCTATTGTTTCCTCTATTCTAATGCTTTGGAGCGTTTCAGTCAAAATAAAACGGTTGGTTCTTGTGACCGTCGGAAGCGATTATCGGAGCTGGGTAATTTTCCTGAAACCATAAGGATGTTGTCCGATACGGTTCAAATAGGTGCTTTTTGCTTCCTATTAAATAATTAGCATGTTATGTTTAATATATGAATATTACTCTTCAACATTATAACACCAACACGAAAGGACTGAATCTATGAGAATATTTACAGAAAAATTAAGGGAAGTCCTGCAGTCCGTGCTGCCGATCACAGCGCTTGTTGTGCTGCTCCATTTCACCTTGACTCCGCTCGAAACCATTGATCTGCAGCGTTTCCTGTTCGGGGCATTCTTGATCATCATCGGCCTGTCGATCTTCCTTTTCGGTGTGGATCTGGGCATCACACCGATCGGGAAATTCCTCGGAAAAGGGTTGGCCCGCAGCAACAGCATGAAATATGTACTTGGGATGGGGCTTGTGCTAGGATTCTTCATCTCGATTGCGGAGCCGGATCTGCATATTTTAGCGACGCAGGTTTCCGAGGTCACAAACGGCATGTATCCGAAAAACCTGCTTTTGATCGTCGTTTCCGTTGGCATCGCCGTTATGCTGACAATCGGTCTTTTCCGGATTGTTTACCGTTATCCACTGAACAAGACGTTCACTTTCCTCTACCTGGCCATCTTCGGCTTGGCCTACTTCAGCACCAACGACCTGTTCGCCATCGCTTTTGATGCTTCCGGATCGACGACCGGCGCTTTGACAGTGCCCTTCATGTTGGCTCTGGCAGTCGGCGTCGCATCCCTGAACCGGAAGACGCAATCAGCCGAGGAGGATAGTTTCGGTCTGGTAGGGATCGCCTCAGCCGGTGCCATCCTGGCCGTATTGATTTTGGGATTGTTCGTCCGTTCCGACGAACCGCTCTCGGGATCGATACCCGGACACGAAGCGGTCGCCGCGAATTGGCTTGCACCATTCCTGCACGAGTTGCCGAAAATAGCGGGCGAAATCCTGTTGGCCGTTTCACCGATTCTGATCATTTTCGTGCTCAACCATGTCTTCTTTGCTGATCAGAAACTCTCCAAACGTGCTTTCCGCCGTATTTTCTTGGGTATGGCCTATCTGTTCGTCGGTCTGGTGCTTTTCCTGACCGGCGTGAATGCCGGCTTCATGGAAGTCGGCCGCAAACTCGGCATGCTGATTGCCGGGATGGACAGCTCCATTCCGGTCCTGATCGTCGGTTTTGTGCTGGGGGTATTGGTCATTTTGGCGGAACCTGCGGTATATGTATTGACGCATCAAATAGAAGATGTTACAACAGGGTATGTAAAGCGCGGTATCGTGCTGGGTTTCTTATCCGTAGGCGTCGGCCTGGCCGTCTTGTTGTCGGTCGTGCGCGTGCTCGTACCATGGCTGCAGCTGTGGCACTATCTCGTCCCCGGTTATCTGATTATCCTCGCCCTCTCCTATAAAGTTCCGAAGCTGTTCGTCGGGATCGCCTTTGATGCGGGCGGCGTGGCTTCAGGCCCGATGACGGCGACTTTCATTCTAGCATTCATTCAGGGTGTTGCGGAAATCACACCGAATGCCAACGTGCTCTTGGAAGGCTTCGGGATGATTGCGATGGTGGCGATGATGCCGATCATTTCGCTGCAATTGTTGGGCGCCATCTATCAGCGCAACAGTATAAAGGAGGGTCTCTAATTGACCGAACAAGTTGAAAACAAAAAATTCTACGATGTCATTTTTGTCGTCGTTAACATCGGCAAAGCCAGCCGCGTGCTCGAAGAAGCCAAAAAGTGCGGTATCACCGGAGGGACCATCCTGCATGGTTCCGGAACGGTTTCCAGCGCTTTATTGCGCACAATCGGTTTTTATGAAGTAAAAAAAGAAATCCTCTTTATGGTCTGCGCGCGAGATAAGACGCAACCTACTGTCGAACACATCAGCTCACTTTTCCATTTCGAGTTGCCGAATCGTGGCATTCTCTTCACAAGTCCGATTTCGCACTTGCTGGGTACGCATGGCGAACGCCTGCATATGGATGAAAAAGATCCCCATCCAACTTCCGGTCATGAAGTCTTCTTTACGCTCGTTGACGGCGGATTGGGTGACGATGTCGTTGAAGCAGCGGCTGCGGCTGGCGCACGCGGCGGCACCCTTTTCCACGGGACTGGCGCTTTTGCGGATAAATGCCGAAAAGTGTTCGGGATCGAACTCGACAACGGCAAAGACATCATCATGAACTTGGTCACCTCCGAGGTCGCTCTTGCAGTGGAAACCGCCATTGTCGATCAGATGCAGTTGGATGTGCCGGGTAACGGCTTCCTGTTCAGCTTCGATGCCGAGAATGTACGTGGTTTGCGTTAAAGAACATACGATTGATGATCAGATTCATTGGACCCGGATCGGCGTGTGATGCCGATCCGGGTCTTTTGTTTTGCCTGCGGTGCTGTATCATGTTCTGGTTGTCCGATTCTTCGTAGTTATCGGACAATCCTAGACATTTTTTTGTTTTTAGTCACTTTCGTTGCATATTGCGCGAGCTGTTCCCCACTTCACAATCTGTTTTACGAACTGTATCAACATCCTTAGCAATCTAAGCGACTTTTATGAGAAAATATGCTAATTATGTTCAATCTTTTTAGTGAAATTCGTTTATAACAGCAACTAAAACTGTATTATTAACGCATATAAAACGGTTGCTTTCAGCTTGGATACATGCTATCTTATGTCTAGTTCTTATTCGAGGAAAAAGGAGAGGTTTCACGGATGGTAAAGAAAAAGAGAGTTTTATTTGGCGGTTTGACAGCATTACTGGGTTTGACTTTGGCGGCTTGCGGTAGCGGCGAAATAGTCGACAGCAGCGCTATTGATACAGCGGTGTTAACTGATTCAGAAACAGCATGGGACAAGATCGAGGAAGCCGGTGTTTTGAAAGTAGCCACTTCCGGAACGCTCTACCCTAATTCTTATCACGACAAGGAAACCGACGAACTGACCGGTTACGAGGTGGAAATTATCCGTGAAATCGCTGAACGCATCGGCGTGGAAGTGGCATTCACAGAAATGGGCGTGGACGGCATGCTGACTTCCGTCAACAGCGGCGCAGTGGATGTTGCAGCATTCGGGATCGACCGCAATGGCGAAAATGCTGACAAATACAATTACACAACTCCTTACAAATATTCATTCGGAGCCATGGTTGTCCGTGAATCCGATAATTCCGGCATCGAAACGCTGGAAGATTTAAAAGGTAAAATCGCTGCCGGTGCGGCAACGACAACCTACATGAAAGTCGCCCGTTATTTCGGAGCGGAAGAAAAAATCTACGACAACGCGACAAACGACATGTACCTTTCGGACGTAGCGAACGGCAGGACGGACGTTATTCTGAACGACTACTACGCACAAAAATTGGCGACTGCCGCTTTGCCTGATATCCCGGTAAAAGTGCATGACATTTTCTACAACCCATCCGAAACTAATTTCTCCATCAAAAAAGGCAATGACAAATTGACCGAGAAATTCAACGAAGCTTTGGATGAAATGCGTGCTGACGGAACTTTGGCGGAATTATCGAAACAATTCTACGATGGCGCTGACGTGACTGTGCAGATCGAATATGATTTCCCTGTGATCGACGTAAGCGACGTAGACTAGACCTATAGAATGGAAATGTAAAATAAAATTGTAAAGCAGAAAGGTGGGCGAGACATGTCAGGCATCCAATGGCAGTATATCTTCAATCCGGAGTTGGCTCTCGACAGCCTCCCGTACGTCCTCAAAGGGATGGGCTATACTCTTGGAATCGCGTTGACTAGCATGGTGAATGGCACGCTGCTTGGCTTTGTTCTTGCGATGCTGCAGTTGGCCAAGTTGAAACCACTACGCTGGCTAGCGCGGCTCTACATCTCCTTCATGAGGGGAACGCCTACGTTGGTCATTTTGTTCCTGCTTTACTTCGGCTTTCCGTTCATCGGCATCCAATTCACTGCCGTCACGGCGGCCATCATCGGCTTCAGCTTGAGTTCGGCCGCCTACAGTGCGGAAATCATCCGCTCATCGCTGAATTCCGTCAATCACGGGCAATGGGAAGCGGCGTATGCGTTGGGGCTGAAATGGTCGTTCATCATGCGCAAAGTGATTGTGCCGCAAGCAATGCGAATCGCCATTCCGCCGATGAGCAACGTGCTTTTGGACCTGATCAAAGGGTCTTCCTTGGCGGCGATGATCACCGTTCCGGAAATGTTCCAAAACGCCAAGATCGTCGGCGGCCGCGAGTTCGACTACATGACCATGTACATCTTGGTCGCGCTCATCTACTGGGCAATCTGCAGCGTCTTCGCTGCCTTCCAGACACGCATCGAGAAGAAATTATCTATGTATGTGGAATAAGAAAAGCTGAACGGGTTCGTTCAGCCCTGATTAAGGAAACACTGTGACCTAATCGGTCAAGTGTATCATGCCTCTAAGCGATTGAAATCGCAAGAGTCATGACAATTTAGGAAATCTGTCCTTGCAACGTTCCCTACGGTCACCTTGTACTGGGGCTCTAAGGGATGAATCCCTAAGAGTCCCATGCAACTGAGCATCGAAGAGCGCAATTGCTGAGAGACTTTCTGCGTCAGCAGATTAGTCGAACAGTATGTCTTGGCTAGCAGAGACAAGAGGTTCCTTATTCCTTTTTCCGAAGGGCTAACCCGTGAAGCTGGACATCATTTTAGATGCATGAAACATTTTGCAAACTTGTGAAACACCTACGATGATGCACTTTTCACTCTGAAAAATTTTATAAATTCCTGTATATTGACAAAAGAGGCAACCTCACATTTTTGAGTGAGGTTGCCTCTTTTTCAGTTTAATTTCTTAACTATTTCAGATACTTTTTCTAAACGCTCTATCGTATTGGATCTTGAACGGCTTATTTTTCTCGGTACGTTTTTTCTGATTTTTATTCTGACTACAGGTTTCCCTCCAGGACTTCTAATGGTCCCTTCAAATACCCTTACTTCAGCAGAAGGCCTACTGTTTTCTGCTTTTTTGTTGACTTCCAACTCTTTTTTTACCTCATCAGGCAACGCCATATAGATCAGCATCTGCGAAGAACCCGAAGCAACAGACTTCCCTTGCTCCCATGACCTGATGGTGGATATGTTCATATTAACGATCTCCGAAAACTCTTTCTGCGTAATCCCTAATACGGTCCTGAATAATTTATAAAAAATCTTTTTCTCAAAGGCTTTGCCGGAATTCAGCAGTTTTATCAAGGCTTTCTTGTTGCTGTCTTCCTTCTGTTCCTCTACTTTATTCTTTAAATCATAATAGATGTTAAAAAATTTACCTTCATCTGATTTTTCAGGTGTGCCAAATAGAAATTCTTTTAATTGGAACTCATCAATAGCGTAGTCTATCATCAACTCTTCTCTGGTAACTTCCAGAGCTGCCATAAAATGTTGCATTTCCAAAGATTGCTTCCCAAAAGGAGCGTCATACCGACTCTTTTCGTCTTTAAAAGACTTCAACTCAGTATATTGCTCAGAAGTAAGATGCTCCTTACTCATCAGTATCATCCCTTTCCAGTTGTTCGATCATGTCTTGTATCTCTACGGAACCATCCAAAGACAACGCCATTATATCCGTCTTATCAACATTTCGTTGTCCAGAGTAGCTCGATGGTGTGAAGGAAGGGTTAGAATACGCCTTGTCAAATACGCCAACAACATATTTATTGTATGAATATTTTCCGTCAATCTCAACCATTTCCTGACCTAGCTGAAAAATACCCCTTAAGATGATATCATTGTCTCCAAAAATTTCTTGCCTGGCTCCCTTTAAACGTGAATTCAAATCCAAACGAAATTCATAGATACGATTCCCTGTTGAGAGTTGCTTATTTTTCAACTTTTGAATGATTCTTAGCCTCATCTCCACCTCATGTTCCCTAACACGAATAGCGATTGACTTATCTTTAGGAACCGTAAAGTTATCCCACCAATCGAAATCATATCCATTAATCTGTTCCAAAACAGCGACAATAAATTTGTAAAGTGCTAGCGATTTGATATCATCTCTAGTGTCCAATTCGGCTAAATAGTGATGCAATACCTCATCTGATTGAACCTGGTTGCTATCGATGCTGTACCAGCCATCAACTTCACCGAGTCGGTTTATCCTTACCATGATTTCCCACAACTCCTCAGGGCGCAGTATAGCAGCAACCTCATAAAAAGTAATATTTTTTATCACACAACATTATAAGGTACCCATTCTTATTAGTCAATTAATCCAATTTCAAATTCCGGTCGATTTGAAATTAACTTAGTTCTCAAAAAATGGCCTGCTAAAGATAAAATACGCAAAAAGCAGGCTATTACGGGCCTGCTTTTTGCGTATTCTGGAAGCCGGAGTCGGGGCCGGCTTCTTTTATTTATCGTTTTACTCGGAATAATGTAGTTAGAAAAGCTTATTTGATCTTGTTTCTGAGCACCATCGGCAAGATCCCTTTGTTACGGTAGTAGTCGATTTCGATTTCAGAATCCCGTCTTGCGATGACCTGGAACGTTTTTTCCGTTCCGTCCGCTGCACGAGCTGTGACAGTGATCACTTCATTCGGTTTTACATCATCCGTGATCGCGATCGCGTACTCTTCCAATCCTGTCAATCCCAGTGTATCCGCATCTTCGCCTTTCAGGAATTCCAGCGGAAGCGCGCCCACCATGATCAGGTTGGAGCGGTGAATCCGTTCGAAACTCTTGGCGATGACTGCATCGACGCCCAACAGTCTGGCGCCTTTTGCTGCCCAGTCACGGGAAGATCCCATCCCATAGTCGTCTCCGGCCAGGATGACCAAACCGGTGCCATCTTCTTTATATTTCACGCTGGCATCGAAAATCGGCATGATTTCGTTGGTCGGGATGTATTTGGTGAATCCGCCCTCCAAGCCATCCGCCAAAGCGTTTCTCAGGCGGATATTGGAAAAAGTACCGCGCATCATCACTTCATGGTGTCCTCTGCGGCTGCCGTACGAGTTGAAGTCTTTCGGCTTTACGCCACGCTCCATCAGATATTTTCCGGCTGGGGACTTCATTGCGATGGCTCCGACTGGTGAAATGTGGTCGGTTGTGATCGAATCCTGGAACTTCCCTAAAACGCGCAATCCTTTCAGCGTCGTGATCGGCTCTGTCTCCAATTGGAAGTTTTCGAAGTATGGCGGATTTGCGATATAAGTCGAATCGGCATCCCAATCGTAGACCGGTTTATCTGCGGATTCAATTTTGTTCCACAAGTCGTTTGAATCGAATACGGAACGGTATTCTTCTTTGAACATATCCGCCAGAACGGATTCGTTCACGACTTTTTGGACTTCTTCATTGCTCGGCAAAATGTCCTTGAAGTAGACTGGCTGGCCTTCTTTATCTGTCCCGATCGGATCGGTGGCCAGATTCACTTTGACGTTGCCCGCCAAGGCGTAAGCGATGACCAAGTGCGGCGCTGCCAGGTAGCCCGCTTTGACTTCCGCATGGATGCGTCCTTCGAAGTTGCGGTTACCGCTCAATACAGCTGAAAGCAGGATGTTGCCCTCTTTGGCCGCTTCGCTGACTTCCGGTCTCAGTGGTCCGGAGTTCCCAACGCACGTCATGCAGCCGTAGCCGATGATGTTGAATCCCAATGCTTCCAGGTAAGGCAATAAGCCCGATTTTTCATAATAGCGCGCCGTCACTTTTGATCCCGGCGACATGGAGGTTTTGACGTAGCGTTTGACGGTCAACCCTTTTTCCACTGCATTTTTGGCCAACAAAGCCGCGCTGAGCATCAGGTACGGGTTGCTTGTGTTCGTGCAGCTGGTGATGGCTGCGATCGATACGGCTCCGTTTTCCATTTCTTCTTGGTAACCGTCCTCGTAAGTGATCGTCACTTTGTTGTCGATATCGGCTGCATCCAATCCGTAGCCTTGGTTCCCCATCGGAGCGGAGTAGGCTTCGGTGAATTTGTCGCTGACATCGGAAAGTTTCACCAAGTCCTGCGGTCTTTTCGGACCGGCCAAGCTTGGTTCCACTGTTGAAAGGTCGATTGCGATCAGTTCGGAATATTCCGGTTCGATTGTATCATTGTAGAAAAGATGGTTCGCTTTGACATAAGCTTCGATTCTGTCCACTTTGGCATCTTCTCTGCCGGTGAAGCGCAGATAGCCCAATGTTTCGTCATCAACCGGGAAGAAACCGCAAGTAGCTCCGTATTCCGGTGCCATATTGGCGATGACCGATCTGTCGGCGATCGTCAGGTTTTTCAGGCCGTCGCCGAAATATTCGACGAACTTTCCGACCACTTTTTGCTCACGCAATACCTGGGTCATTTTTAAAGCCAAATCAGTCGCGGTTGCACCATTTTGCATCTTGCCTGTGAAGCGAACGCCAACGACATCCGGCAGTTGCAGATAGCACGGTTGACCCAGCATGCCTGCCTCCGCTTCGATGCCGCCGACTCCCCAACCTAGGACACCCAAAGCATTGATCATCGTCGTATGCGAATCGGTTCCCACCAAAGTATCCGGGTAGAGGATGGTTTCCCCATCGACATCAGCTTCTTTGACCACATCAGCCAAGTATTCCAAATTCACCTGATGGACAATACCTGTCGCTGGCGGCACCACACTGAAGGAATCGAATGATTTTTCAGCCCAGCTGAAGAACTCGTAACGTTCGCGGTTGCGATCGAACTCAATTTCTGCGTTCATTCTGAAGGCATCATTGAATCCGGAGTAGTCGACTTGAACGGAATGGTCGATGACCAAATCCACCGGTATGTCCGGATTGATGATCGCGGAGTCTTTACCCAATTTATCGGTCACATAACGCAAAGCCGCCAAGTCAACGATTGCCGCTCCGCCTGTCAAATCCTGCAGAATGACACGGGATGGTTTGAAGGGGATTTCAGTTTTCACTTCATTGAGGGGCTTCCAATTAGCCAAGGACAGGACGTGTTGTTCCGCGATGACCTTGCCGTCTGCTTGCCGCAACAAGTTTTCCAGCAAGACACGGATGGAGTACGGCAATTTCGCGATCGTCACTTGTCCATTTTCCAATGATTTCAGATCATAGTACTTGTAGTCCTGACCATTTGTGGTGATGGTTTTGATTGATTTCTGTTTGCTGTTCATAGTACCTCTCCAGTTTTTGAATTCTTGTATTTACTTAATGTGATTGTATCCCTATAATGAACATAAATGAAATATATATTATTTATGTAAATCATAATCAAAACTTATGATAAGGGGATGATTTTTTGGAAATGAAAGATATCGAATACGTGAAGGCCATCCATGACTGCGGCAATTTGACGCGCGCAGCGGAATCGCTTTACATTTCGCAACCTTCATTGAGCATGTACATCAAAAATATGCAGGCCCGCTTGGGATTCCCAGTCTTCAATCAAATCGGAAAGAAATATGAACTGACTTTCCTTGGCGAACGTTTTTTGGCTGCCGGAATCGAGATTCTGCGTATGCGCGAAAACTTTTACGATGAAGCTGCCCATATATTGGACAACAAAATCGGCCGTCTGCGCGTTTCCATTCCCTTCATGCGCGGCTCCTATCTGGCTCCTGATATCTTGCCGAAATTCAATGAAATCTACCCAAATATCGAAGTCGAGTTAATCGAAGAATCTTCCAAAGTTGTGGAAGAAAAAATCAACAACGGCGAAGCGGACATCGCGATCATGAACATGCCGCACCACGCTTTGAATTTGGACTTTGAAATCATCAAATCGGAAGAGATCCTGTTAGCTGTGCCCTCAGGACATCCTTGCATCAATCAAGGGAAGCCTAATCCGAAGAGCAGCTACCCTTCCATTGATCTGCATTTGTTCAAAAAGGATCGGTTCATTCTGCATTTCCCCGATCAGCGCACCGGCCAGATTGCCGAAGCGATTTTTGCGGAACAGCATTTCGTCCCCAATAAAGTTACGCATACACGCAATATTGAGACTGCCGTCAATCTGACGATGACGGGATATGGCATCTCCTTCTTGAACGAGACCCATATCCGCCATTTGAAATTCGGCAATGCGCCGCGCTTTTTCTCTTTCGAGGGCAAACCGCATTATGCGGAAATGATCGTTGCTTACCGCACAGGGAGAAAACTGCCTCCTTACATCAGAACCTTGATTGATCTTTGCCGAGAAGTCGTTTGATGCTTAATTGAACAAGAACGGCAACGGAATCGCACCGATCAGAATAGCGATGATGGTTTGAATCGCGAAGCTCGGAAGACCCCATTTCATGTATTCTTTTGAGTAATCACCAAAGCTGACTTCTGTTCTGTCAACCAAAACATAAAGGAAGGCTACTAATGGACTTGCAAAACGGATGGCTTGACCCATCAAGGAAGCGACACCGATTTCAGTCGGTGTTGCACCGTATTGATAAGCAATTGGTGCCAACACCGGCAGGATTCCAAAGTAGAAAGCGTCATTCGGCAAGAAGAACAACCCTGGTAAAGATATCAAAGCCAGGAATAATGGAATGTAGGCACCCATCGTTTCCGGAATCATGCCAGCCATTTGTTGTGCGATGGCTTCACTCATGCCGCTGCCATTCAGAACACCCATGATAATACCTGCTCCATAAACCAAACTCACTGGACCTAATGCTTCTCCGCCATTTGCGATCAAACGGGAAGATTGCAGATTCAACTGTCTGTAGTTGACCAGCAAAGCGATGGCTGTACCAAGTACGAACAGGATACCGCCATTGATGATGTCCATGATCAACATTGTCATGATTGCCGCGGTAAGAATAAAGTTGAACCAAATCAATTTAGGGCGTTTCAAATACGCATCTTTTTCATTGATTTCTTTAATGATGTGTTCCAAGTCGCTGTCATGGATGATGCCGCCATCCGCTGTATAGCCCAGACGAGCGCGCTCTTTTTTACCGTAGTAGTAGCACATGTACAACGCCAGAATCGTTGCGCCGATCATACCCGGGATAACGGGTACGAAGAATTCTTTCGGTGTCAAGTTCAGCACCGGCATCGCACGTGCCATCGGGTCACTCCAAGGAACCAAGTTCATTACCGAGTTGCTGAATCCGATGATGACCGCCAAGTAAAGTTGGTTCATCTTCATTTTTTTGAAAAGCGTCAGAACCGCTGTCGTTACGATCAACACAGTCGTTGTCCCGTCACCATCCAGCGACACGATCAAAGAGATAATACCAGTAGCGACACAGATCTTCATTGGATCGCCTTTTGCCCACTTGATCATCTTTGTAGCCAAGGGATCGAATAGACCGACATCCAACATAACCGAGAAGTACAGGATGGCGAACAACAATAATGTAATCGTTGGGGCTACACCTTTGCTGATAAGTGTCTTGTTCTCATCCAGCGAGTAATACAAACCTCCAAAAATCCAATCAAATACTTCCAAAAGTGGTGTTCCACTTATAAATGCTGCGGCTAAACCAAAAACGACGGGAACTAAAATTAATGCTGCAAAAGGTGACATTTTTTTGGCCAATAACAAAACCATGAAGGTAACAATCATCCCATGGCCTAACAAAGCTAACATTTCAACACTTCCTATTCTTTGTGTTATTTCTATCCTTTATAGAAGACTTTACCGACCATGATTTTTCTCGCGGTCCGGTGGCTCGATACGGATTCAATTTTGATTTTTCCATCTTCGTTCTTGTACTTCATGGCTACGGAAATGAGGCCGTCGCTGTGGCCAAGCACGAGCTCGTTCTTCACATTTTCGTTCCCCAATACTTCATTCGGGATTGTGCCCGGGATCGCGCAGGCTGCGGCTGTGCACAAAGCACCCGTCAAAGCGATGGTTTTGTGGGCTTTCTGCATGCTCATCATCCGGATGGAAAGGTCGTATTCAGCTGCGTTTATTTCTTTGCCGCTGTCCGTAATGAAATCCCGTGCTGCTGACACGATCGTCATCTTTGGTACTCCCGGTGTGACTGTAGCGGCTTCTTCCCAACTATCGGCCAAGCCCATTTTGACGGCCGCTTCCCCTCTGATTTTTTCCAACAGCACCAGATTGGCCGGGTCCGCATCGATCATGGCCGCCGTCTCTGTTCCTGCAAAACCGATAGCGGCTGCTTTGACATACACGAGCGGGTTTGCCGCATCGACGATCGATACTTCGACATCTCCGTAATCAGCGATTTTCAACGTGTCTTTGGTTTGTCCTGTCGGCAACAACTTGCCGGTGAAGGAACCTTCCGGATTCAAAAACTCGAGTTCGATCTTCGAGCCTGTTCCAGGAACACCTGAAATACTGAATTCGCCTTCATAAGTAATCTCTCCGTTAGGCGTAGGAATATGTTCGTGAATGATTTTCTTTGTGTTTGTATTATATACCCTGACAGTCGTTATCGGCGCGCTAATTTCCACTAGGCCATTCTCAAGAGCAAAAACCCCGACAGCTGATGAAATGTTCCCGCAGTTTCCTGCATAGGAGACAAAAGGTTTATCGATCTGAACTTGCGCAAATGTATAATTGACATCCCAATCTTCGGTTGTTTCTTTTGAAATGATTGCGACTTTGCTGGTCGTTGAGACGGCCCCACCCAAACCATCAATTTGGCGTTGATCAGGACTACCCATGATTTTTAACAGGATCTGGTCACGTTCCTCTTTATTTTCCGGTAAATCTTTTTCCATTACGAATGCACCTTTGCTCGTGCCGCCGCGAAAGATGCTGCATTGTAGTTCTTTTAGCATGTCGTCCCTCCAAATGTTTGCGTTTTCAAATATCCACGGATCTGTGATCATCCGATTGAATCCTTTTAGCAATGAGTTTTTATAGACTGCAGTTCTATCGATTGCTCATTACTCAACTTGATATCTGAAGTATAAATTCTGGTTAAACAAATATCCAATCAATCATTTTTATCCGAATCATAGTTTTAACTTATGATGATAACGGATACAATCAACCGTACTGAAGACCTGATTTTTTGCGTGATCACGTGTTGCCCCTCTCCAGCTCCGTTTGGATATTATGTGCATACGCGCAAAGTAAAAAAGAGTCGGGAACCTATTGTTCCTGACTCTTTTTTGAATTTATCGCCCATTGTATGACGGCTTTCATTTCAATTTACTGCTTGTAGCGGGGTCATGTCTTTGCCCCTACCGTAGTCTATTCGTTTTCCTCTTATTGAGAATAGATGCCCTAATTGAGAATCACCGCTCCCTGTATTTCCGACATCCGTTCAGAGCGAACTGTTCTCGATTGCAACCTTTGTCTCATGATTCAGCAAATATTCCTTCAGATGCAGCCCACCAGCATACCCCACCAGTTTGCCGCTCGTGCCGATGACGCGGTGACAAGGGGTGATGATCGAAATCGGGTTACGGTTGTTGGCCATGCCGATGGCGCGGACGCCTTTGGGATTTTCGACTGCGATGGCGATATCCTTGTAGCTGCGCGTCTCGCCGTAAGGGATCTGACGCAAAGCTTCCCAGACTTTCAACTGGAAAGGCGTACCGGCTGCATCCAAGGGAAGCTCGAACGCCTGCCGCTCACCATTGAAGTACTGCTGCAATTGGCGCTCCCCTTCCAGCAACAAGGGAGTATCCGCCTCCACCATTTCTCCGGCCGCGATTTCCTTTTCGATCCGCGGATCCAGTTCCGATGCAACATGTTCCAGAAACGTGATTCCCTTGCCGTTCTCAGCCAACAAGTATTGCCCGAGCGGCGTTTGGATACATTTATAGGCTTTTTTCATAATAACCACCTTTTTTGTCAGCTGTCCTCTGATCCTGATCTTAATTATACACAAAAATAGACCTGTTCGACAGAGCAAGCTCCAGCGAACAGGCATTTACGGAAAAGACAGTACGATGACAATTTCTTCAAATCTGCCGCATTTCATTCCGCAATTTTAAAGTTATGAAGCACACATGGCACATCTGATAGGATGGACCAATATTGCAAGGGCTGCGACGCGTAATATGTCATCGTCAGCGATTCTTCATTGTTTATGATCACTTCTACTGAACTCGTGTCATAGTATATTTGAATGAGCAGTTCCTTTTTGTCGGCAAACGATAGGCTGCGGGTATTGTCGAAGGCTTTGCCATCCCTATCCTTGATGGGATAAGCCGTTTGAGCGCGGTCCAACGAAAGTTCCCTGTTTGCACCGTCAATATTCAACAAGATATGTTCCTTTGTTTCTTCGCCTAATCGCACCTGCAACATCTCCGTCACGTCGGCCACATGAATCTGCATCCTTGCATATTTCGGAGTCTTTTCAGTCAGCATACATTCGCCATCCACTGTTAGTTGCTTTTCTTCCCGAATCGTATGCAACGCTTGTTCAAACGCTGGAATGACGCTTTGTTTCAGGATACCATCTTCATAAAAGAGCGTGCGCGGCAACGTCATCTGTCCTGCCCAGCCGTGCTTCAATGTGTCAGAAGCGATGGTGTTATGCCACCCCTGCATCCAGGCGATCATCGTTGTGTCCCCGTCCTTGCTGAAGGATTGCGGCGCATAGAAATCCATGCCTTTGTCCAGTTCTTTGATATGAGTCATCTCAAAGGTATGCGTATCCCAGTCCATCTCACCCTCGATGAACCAAGTGATGTGCGGATAAAAAGTATTCGTCTCCTTATCCGTATAGTTCATGGCGCTCAGCATGAACACCGCTTTGCCGTCCACTTCCATGAAGTCCGGACACTCGACCATCGTGCCTAAATAGGGATTGTGCTGGAAAACCACGGAAACAAATTCCCAGTCCAACAAGTTTTCGGAACGATACAGCAACACTTGTCCTTTGTCGTCGATTGTCCGGGATCCGATGACGGCATAAAAATAATCTTCATGCTTAAACATCTTCGGATCTCGAAAATCTTCCACAGATGAGCCTTCCGGGACATCTTTTTCATCCAGCACCGGGTTTTTGGCACATTTTTTGAAATGGATGCCATCTTCCGAGTAGGCTATATTTTGGTTTTGGCGCAAGGGTCTTCCGTCTTCAGCCGGAAGATGGCCAGTGTACATCAGATACAGTTTTCCTTCATGTTCAATTGCGCTCCCGGAGAAGCAGCCTCCCTTGTCGTAGGGCTGATCCGGCGCCAAAGCCACCGGAAGATGGTTCCACTCGATGCCGTCCGGACTGACTGCGTGCCCCCAATGCATCGGACCCCAGACAGAATCGTATGGATTGTATTGATAGAAAAGATGGTACTGGTCCTTATAGTAGGAAAAACCATTGGGGTCGTTGATCCACCCGATTGGTGCAGCAAAATGGTATGCGGGGTAAAAGGTTTTGTCCACCATCCCCTCTTTTTCTTGGATAAATCGATTGGCTCGTTCAATGCTGAATGCTGTCATTATTTCACTCCTGTTCCGGAACTGCTCAAACCTTGCACCAAATATTTTTGGAAGAATACATAAATCAGGATCAATGGGATTGTCGAAATCGTCAGGATCGCCATGACTTGATTGGTGTAGACAGGCTGAGTGTTGTTTATATTCGTTATTGCTACTTGCAGCGGGAATTTTGTGGAATCGGTCAGCACCATCAATGGCCAAATGTAATCATTCCAGCTCATGATGAAGGATAACGTTCCCACCGTCGCGATAGCGGGTTTGGACATCGGCAACATCACTTTCCAATAAATCTGGAATTGATTCGCCCCGTCCAGTTTTGCGGATTCCTGTACGTCTTCAGGGATCGCCTTGAAAAAATTCTGGAACATATAGATGAACAACGGGCTTGCCATCAGCGGCAGGATAACAGCTAATTGGCTGTTCAAAATACCCAATTTTTGGGCAATCACGAATTTCGAGATCATAATCGTTTCTCCGGGGATGACCAACAAAGCAATCATCAAGCCGAAAAGGATTCTTTTGCCTTTGAAGTCGAACTTTGCGAAAGCGAATCCTGCTAGTGAATTGACGGCGATCGAACCGATCGTCACGCTGCCCGCATAGAGGACACTGTTCATCATGTAGCGGACGATATCAAATCGGCCGAAGATTTCTTTGTAGGAGAAAAACCATTCACTGATATGTCCCGATGGCAGCAGCGCTTTGATGGAATCCAAATCATTGTAGATGACAGCCTCTGGTTTCAAAGAGGAACTGATCATCCAAACAAGCGGAAACATGAACAGGGCAGCCAATAGGGTCATCAGGATGTAATAGAGAATCTTGCTCGCTTTTTTATTCATAGTCGGCACTTCCAATCAATTTGCGTTGGCCAATGGTGAACAGAATGATGAGTCCACCATAGATGACCGTCACTGCGCTCGCAAAGCCTACTTGACGGTCTGTGAAACCGGTTCGATAGATGTAGTAAACGGGTGTCAATGTCGAATTCAACGGTCCCCCTTGAGTCATGACCATCGGCTGGATGATCAGCTTGAAGGCATCGATCAACGTTGTCGTCAATATCATCAACGAAGTGGGTTTGAGCATCGGCAGCGTAATATTTCTGAATTGCTCCCATTTTGTCGCGCCGTCGATGGTCGAAGCTTCATACACTTCTGCCGGAATATTTTGCAGCCCCGCCAAAAAGATAAGCATCTGATAGCCGGCCCCTTGCCAAGCGGAAATCATAATGATGACATACATCGCTTGTTTAGGACTTGTCAGCAACGGTTGTGCATTAAAGCCAATCGCTTCAAATATCACATTGATCAGTCCATCTGCAGGATTCAATAGATAGAGCCACAGCACAGAGACAACAACCAGTGACATAACAACCGGAGAGAAGAAAGCAATCTTGTAGAAGATGGTGCCCCTTGCCTTATTGTTTACCAGCAAAGCCAAAAATAGTGCTGTCCCTACTTGTATGGGCATAATGAAGAGAACAAACTTGAAGATATTTCCGATGCTTTTCAGAAACAACTTGTCTTGGAGGAGTTCCTTAAAATTGTCCAATCCGATGAATGCCGTCAAATCGGGTGTCAGCATATAGTAATCAGTCAGTGAATAATATAAAGTCATCATAGTCGGGATAAACAGAAAAAGTCCGAGTATCAGTAGTGCCGGCGTCAAAAACATGTAACCAGTCAGCGTATCATTATTTTTGTACCATAATTTCTTTTTCATCTTTTCACCTCATTGTTGAAGGATGTCCTGAAGTTACAGCAGTTTTCTCCCCCATTTTTGTTTTTCTTTATAAAAGATTCATAGAAAAATCCCCTGCTTCAGGGATTTTCCTATGAACAGTCCATAACTAAATCAGCAGATGTTGCGTTGCTTATTGTAGGTAGCTCTCGATTTCCAGGGCTTTGGATTCCAACAAAGCTTTGATGTCAGCATTCTCTTCATGATATGTGCTCTCGGTCACTGTATCCTGGAAAGTTCTGCTGACTTGCGGATAATTCACCAATACGGGGCGTGCGCGGCCTGTTTTGCTGTTTTGTTCAATCAGTACTTTCATCGGTTCGGAAACTTCTTCCATCATCCGGTCCGCAACAGATTGTCTTGCCGGCAATACCGTATTCCCCATGCTCATATCATACAATTCTTGCTCCGACACCAAGAAATCGATCAGCGCGGCAGCGGCTTCTTTATTATCGGTAGTCGACGTCAGACCGTATGCCCAGCTTCCGGTCGGACTCACCAATTCTCCAGTTTCCGGTGATACAGGATAAGGCATGATGCCGTATTCGATGTCTTGGTATTCAGCATCCAGTTCTTGCATTGTCCACGAGCCGCTTAGCTTCAAGGCATATTCCCCTGTTTGGAAACCGGCCTCAGTCGGTGTGATGGTCGAATAGCCGGATTCGATCAAGTTTTGGATGAACTCAAATGCGCTGACATTTTCCTCGGAATCAAAAACTCCTACAGCCTTTGTTCCTTCTTCGTTCGTCAAATCACCGCCTGCTGACCATACGAAAGGTGTGAAGGCGTACAATAGCCACTCTGAACGGTCATTGAAACCGACATCCAGCACAGGTCCGTTATAATGAGCCACTAAAGTATCCGCCATCGCATTGAACTCATCCCATGTCCATGGGTCGTCCACTGTTGGCAAAGTCGCTAAGTCCACACCGGCTTCTTCCAACATTTGCTTGTTGTAGAATACACCTACGCCTGATTCGGAATAACCGATAGAGTACATCTGATCATCGAAGGTACCTTGTTGGATGATACTTGGAAGGAAATCGTCCATATCCGATATGTAGCCATCCAATGGCTGAATGATTTTAGAGTTTGCGTAAGCTGCTGTGTTAGGTCCATCCAGTGTGATGACATCCGGTAACGTATTCGTCGTCAGTGCAGCATTGATTTTATCCTCATAGCCACCGCCTGAACCACTCCTAGGAATGTATTCGACTTTGGCTGTGATACCGTCTTCATTTGTTTCATTGAAATCTTTGATGGACTGGACCATTACCTGACCTTCTGCCGATTCTTCAGAATATTGAACCCACATTGTCACTTCTTTCCCATCAGCAGACCCCGTCGCATCGGATGAAGTCTCACTTGCGCCATTCCCACACCCGGCAGCCAATAACATTGTTGATAACAGCAACGCACTTCTCTTGATTCTTTCCATTTTCAGTACCTCCATTTTTTGTAATCGGTTTCTTGTTTACAAAACAAATTATATGCTAACCGGTTCCACATGTCAACCGGTTAACATGAATATTTAAAAAAACGCATCACAATCTTTTTGCGTTTTTCATTTAGCGTCCAACTGACACCGCAATAGAGATTATGATGGTTACGCAGTACTTCCTTTGTGTAAAGCGATCGGAAGTACAATCTTGTTTTCGGCCTTCTTTTCTCCAATCTTATCTAACAATAAATCCACCGCGGCTTCAGCTATTTGTTCAATTGGTTGAATGATGGTCGTGAGTGTCGGAAATACAGTCCGCATCATTTCGGTCCCGTCAAATCCGACAATCTTCAAATCTTCCGGAACTTTATATCCCTTCTTCAGTGCGGCATGATAAACAATACTCGCCATGACGTCGTCACCTGCAAAAATACCATCAAACGGTAGCGACTCACTGAACAAGTTTTCCATGACGACACGTTTTTTGTCATTCTCTGATAAAGAAAAAGAAATTTCCATTATTTGCGGTTCCAAGCCCGCTTCTCTCATTCGGTCTTCGTAGGCACTGACCCGTGCCCGTGCAGTTGTCTTTACGCGCGCATCACCTGTAATACAAAGTATCCGTTTACATCCGGAACCAATCAAAGTTTCCGTAGCCAGTCTGCCTCCGTCATAGTTGTCGCATTGAACAATCGGTATGTTTGCGGTCAACTCACGATCAATAGACACAATATTCATGCCGTATCCCTCGTATTCTTCAATATCCACGTTGTGCGAACCGACTATAATACCATCGACTCTTTTTTCCTGAAGCAACCGCAGATAGACCCGTTCGGTTTCCACGTCATTAATACTGTTGCAAATGAACAGTTTATATCCCTTAGTCGACAGTTTTTTTTCGATATGAAAGGTAAGCTCTCCAAAAAACGGATTACTGGTTGTGGGCACAATCAGGCCGACAAATTTGGTTTTATTCGTAAAGAACGAACGCGCAATCTCATTCGGTATGTAGTTCAATTCTTTTATGGCTGTCATTACTTTTTCTTTCATTTCATCACTGATGTATCCACGGTTATTCAATACACGCGAAACGGTTGTGACGGATACGCCCGCTTTTTTTGCAACATCATGAATCGTCGCTTTCTTCATGTGATATCCTCCTCTCTCAATATTATTATTTAGTAAAAAGAATGGAATCTTTTTACCAGTATAAGCTATATTCATTAAATTTAAAAGAACTGTCAGCTATTTATCATTCCCTCACGGCCCCGTATACTTGAGTTGTGAACACAGGCAATCCCAACCTATACAGAAAAGAGTGGATTCTATCGGGTACATTTGATACCCCTTTAGATCTCAACGGGAGGAAATGAATGTTTTTTCGCACGCAAGCGCGCGGGGGACATCCCGCTGAATTGTTTGCGTGCGTCTTTGTGTTCGGATTGGCTAGGTGCGCCCAGTGCACGGTCGCTTTGTCTTTTCCTCCGGGGAACGCAGGCTTCGCCGGAGTTCGCCCCGCATTCCGAGTGCTCACCTCCGGGGAAACGGTCCTCCCCGGAGCTGGGGCAATTTTTTTGAGTGCTCCTCCGTGCAGCGGCCCCTCGCCGGAGCTGAAGCCACTTCCAGTCGCTGTCCCTAGCAACCGGCGCACGCCGAAAACATTTCTTATGGAATACTTTCAAGCATCTTCACGATTTCTTCACACTCACGCTTTATAGTAGGTTCACAGCATTCCTAGCGGGAAGGATCTCTTAGGAATTGTTTAAGACTAAGTTGAACCGCTTGCACGAAAAATAGTTTTGATTTAAAATAGTTTTATATCACAACTATTATCCGATAAAGGAGCGGATTTCAATATGAAAATTGATTTTTTGAAAAAAGAAATCTGGGATTTGATTCGGACCATCCAAGTTTCCAAAGATATGGTCATGTGCCCGGTCGCTAAAGACTATCCCATCACCCCGCTGCAATTGCGGATTTTGATGGAAGTGAATGTGAGTGAAAATCTGTCACTCAACCGTTTGGCGAAGGTGATGGATATGAACAACGGCAACGTCTCCACCCTCTGCAAAAAAATGGAACAGCAAGGCTACCTGACGCGGGAACGGCGCACGGATGATGAACGTTTCATCACGCTGAAACTCACACACAATGGCCAAGCGATCCTTCAGAAAATGGAGCAGGATATCGAAGGCAAATACTGCTTGCTGATGGAAGGCGTGTCCGAGGAACGGCTTGAAAAAATCGCAGTCGGCATCAAGGAACTGCAACTTTTGATACAAGAAATGAACGAACAACAAAGAGAGGATTGACTCAACATTTATGGCAGATGATAAAAACAAAAACAACCGCAAGTGGAATGTGAATCTGAACAACGAAAACCCCGACAATCGCAAAAGGACAGCCTATTACTTGTTGATGGCATTGAGCGTCCTGATGTTCCTGAACTATTTCGCATTACCTAGCTACCTGAACCGAAGCGTGGAGGAAGTAACCTACAGCACGTTCCTGAATCAAGTGTCGACGGGCGATGTATCCGAAGTGAAACTGGAAGAAAACCAAATCACCTTCGTCGCGACTGATGATGCAGGTGACAAACAAGTTTACATTACCGGTCTGATCGATGACCCGACACTCGTCACCCGCTTGGAAGAAGCCGATGTGACCTTCAGCAAGGACATTCCGACTGAAGCCTCTCCGATCCTTTCGATCTTAGTTTCTTGGGTCTTACCGCTCCTGCTGTTCTGGGGATTGGGCAGCATGCTTGGGAAACAGATGGCGAAACGGATGGGCGGCGGTGCCGGTGGCGCGTTGGCTTTCGGCAAGTCAAATGCCAAAGTCTATGTGAAGGCCAACGATTCGAAAACATTCAAGGATGTCGCCGGACAGGACGAAGCCAAAGAAGCGCTCAGCGAAGTCGTCGACTACCTGCATCAACCGAAAAAATACCAGGATATCGGTGCCAAGAATCCGAAGGGCATCCTGTTGGTCGGACCTCCCGGAACGGGTAAAACCCTGTTGGCCCGCGCTGTCGCCGGCGAAGCCAATGTGCCGTTCTTCAGCATATCCGGCTCCGAATTCGTCGAGATGTTCGTCGGACGCGGCGCCGCGAAAGTCCGCGACCTGTTCAAGGAAGCCAATGAAAAAGCCCCTTGTATCGTCTTCATCGATGAGATCGACACAATCGGTAAAAAGCGCGACAACGGCAATTTCGGCGGGGGGAACGATGAGCGTGAGCAGACCTTGAACCAATTGCTGGCGGAAATGGACGGATTTGAAGCCAACAAAGGCATCATCCTCCTGGCCGCCACCAACCGTCCGGAATCCCTTGACGCTGCCCTACTGCGCCCAGGTCGTTTTGACCGTCGCGTACCGGTTGAACTGCCGGACTTGGCAGGACGTGAAGCGATCCTGAAGGTGCATGCGACGAACTACAAAATGGATCCAAATATTGATTACAATACGATCGCCCGCGCCACTTCCGGTGCTTCCGGCGCCGAGTTGGCGAATATCATCAACGAAGGCGGTCTCCGCGCCGTCCGTGAAGGCCGCAGCGCCGTTACGCAAAGCGATCTGGAGGAGTCTGTTGAGACTGTCATTGCTGGGTACCAGCGCAAAAATGCGGTCATTTCTCCGAAAGAAAAGGAAATCGTCTCTTACCATGAAATCGGCCATGCGCTGGTAGCGGCCAAACAGACGGAATCTGCGCCGGTCCACAAGATCACGATCATTCCGCGTACTTCCGGTGCTTTGGGCTACACGATGCAGATCGAGGAAGGCGAAAAATCGTTGATGACGAAGCAAGAATTGTTCAACAAAATCGTGACGCTGGCAGGCGGTCGCGCCGCCGAAGAGATCGTCTTCGGCAGCATCACGACCGGCGCTTCGAATGATATCGAGCAGATGACCAAAATGGCGCGCGCCATGATTACGCGCTACGGGATGAGCGACACGTTCGACATGATGCAGATTGAAACCCAGACGAACAAATATTTGGGCGGCGACACTTCCATGAATGTGTCCGCCGGGATGGCCGAGCAGGTCGACCGTGAAGTGCTGGACATCATCAAGCTGGCTCATGAGAAAGCCATTGCCATATTGAACGAAAATAGAGAGAAACTGCATGAACTGTCCCACCACCTGCTGATCGAAGAGACCATTACCGGTGCGGAATTCATGAAGATATTGGAAGCATAACAGCTCGCATACGAGGCACGGATTCATCAGAACTGCCGATATGTCAACAAAAGAAAGCAGTGTGGTTGTCTCAGTTCGAGACAGCCACACTGCTTATTTTTGAGGCGGAAAATGTTCGAGATATGCTCGCGTTGTCCGATTCTTTGCGGTTATCGGACAAGCAAGACTCCTAATGCGATGCGGATGTCGGATACTTTGCAGTAATCCGACAAGCAGTGCACCAAATGCGGTGAGGTTGTCGGATACATTGCGGTTATCCGACAAGCACTGCACCAAATGCGATGCGGATGTCGGATACTGTGCGGTTATCCGACAAGTAGCGCACCAAATGCGATGCGGATGTCGTATGCTTGCTCGCGTTGTCCGATTCTTCCCGGTTATCGGACAACCCGGACAACCCAAGCCATCTCCGAACGAACCCAGATATGAAAAACACAATCAAGCACCCATAAGCGCCAAATGAACATGCAAAAAAACAGGGCTATCCACATAGGAATTCCGCCCTGTTTTTTTGATTTATTACACTTCCAAGCTCAATACTTCCTGCAAGGTCGGGATGGATTGCATGCCACCAGGTCGCGTCGTCACCAATGCGGCCACACGATTGGCGAACAGGCCCATCTCGCGGATTTCATCCAACGTGCAGTCTTCCCAAGCATCCTTGCCGGCGATCTGATAGAGGAAGGACCCGATGAACGAGTCGCCTGCCCCTGTCGTATCGACTGCTTTAACGCTGATTCCTTCAACGCTGGCTTTCTCGCCTTTGAAGTACAGATCCGCTCCCTTGCTGCCTTTGGTGAAGATCAGCAGTTTCGGTTCCGTCTTCAGCAATGCTGCTATCCCATCCGCTTCCGAATCCATGCCCGTAATGAAGGCCAATTCATCATCGCTGATTTTCAGGATGTCGGCATACGGCAGGAATTCCTGGATCGTCTGCTTCAGCATTTCCGGATCCGGCCAGAGATTCAAGCGCACATTCGGATCGAAAACGATCGTTCCGCCGGCCTGCTGCATTTTTTCCAAAGCGGCAAGATGCGCATACTTTACGGGTGCTTCGATCAGATCGACCGAGCAAAAATGCAGGATATCTGCAGCGGTGAAAACAAGCTCATTCAGTTCTTCCTTGTTCAACAACATATCCGCGCTGGGATTGCGGTAGAAACTGAATTCGCGCTCCCCATTTTCCTGGAGCGACACAAACGCCAGCGCCGTGTTTGCCTCAGTGGTCCGGAACAGGTGATGGGTGTCCACCTGATTCTGTTTGAGCACATCAGTCAGATAATCCCCGAAGGCATCCTGACCCACTTTACCGATGAAGCTCGCGTTCCCGACTAGGCGGCTAACCGTCACCGCAACATTAGCAGGCGCGCCTCCCGGTTGCTTCGTGAAACCGGAAACCTCCTTTAAGGGCACCCCGATTTCACTCGGGAAAAAATCAATCAGTATTTCTCCAATAGTATAAACTCTCCGCATAACGTCTCCTTTCGGTTGCAGTTATTTGTTCCAAAAAACCTGAATTCCCGATCAGATAAAGGGCGTAAAAGTCGCTTCCTCAAATACCGCTATGCCGCTGCATTCAAAGGAGATGCCTTTCGCTTCCGCAGTTGGATATACGTTTGAAGTCATGACTACTTCACCATTTTTCTCAAACACTTCAACCGACGAACTGTCCAGGTAAATGGCGAGTTCAAGATGATCGCTCTTTCCGGACAACGCGACTTTCCGGCTGACAGGAGGATGTGCTTCCTCCCCTTTCAGTTCGATGCCGCTTGCAGATCGATCGAATCCTAATTCATTCTTTGCTTTATCATAGTAGACTACGGTTCTTTCGTTCTCGTTCTCACGCAGATGGATGGACAGTTTTTCCAATCCGGACGTATCCACTTTCAGTGTCAGCAATCCGCAGTCCCCTGCGATGCCTACGATTGATTCTTTAGTATCCGCCATTGTGATCACCGGGCTGATTTCTCCCTGATTATCTTTGTTGGCTACGATACCGATCGGATATTGCTTCAGCTGGCCGTCTTCCCATTTCAACTCCCGCGGAATCGTCATTGATCCCGTCCAGTTGTGGCCCAGCGTATCTGTCGGAAAATTTCTTCCCCACATCTGCATCCAGCCGATACAGATTCTTCTGCCTTTGTCATCCTCCAGGCTTTGAGGAGCATAATAGTCCAAACCGTGATCCAATTCCTGATAACTTTCCGGGTGGAACTGTTTTGTCGCCCAATCCACTTCGCCGACAGCCAAGACCGAGGCATTCAGATTCTGATAGTTATCCCCGTCCTGCGGCCATTTCATCGGAGAAAAGATCAAGCAATCTTTCCCATCCAAGCGGAAGAAATCCGGGCATTCCCACATGATCCCTTGCTCTTTGTTCCCCTTCAGGAAGACGGAGGCAAACTCCCATTCCACCAAGTCAGCAGTTTGGTAAAGCAAAATTTGCCCTGTCTCGTCGCCAGCCTTGGAGGCGACTACCGTGTAGTACGTGCCTTCGTGCTCAAAGACTTTCGGATCCCGGAAGTCGACCTGGGAAGCATCTTCCGGTAATGCTGAAATCGCAATGACCGGATTTTGCTGCACTTTCTCGAAGTGCAGCCCATCCTCCGATACCGCCAGGCACTGCACCTGGTGATGCACGCCTTCTGCATCGGCTTCGGTTACGCCTGTATAAAGCAGATACAATTTTCCGTCCCGTTCGATGGCGCTTCCTGAGAAACAACCGAATCGATCATACGCTTGATCCGGCGCCAAGGCGACAGGCAAGTCTTCCCAATGGATCAAGTCCGTCGACTTCATGTGGCCCCAGTGCATCGGGCCCCATTTCGCATCATACGGGTGGAATTGATAAAACAGGTGGTACGCCCCTTGGTACTGGACGAAGCCGTTCGGATCGTTCATCCAGCCGACTGGCGGTGATGCATGATAGCGATTCCGGTAAAGAGGATTCACTGTTCCCTTGTTTTCTGCTATATATTGGTTGGCACGATCTGTCGAGTAAGCCAATTGACTCTGAGTGTTCACGCTACCCCTCATTTCTTGGATTTGTTTTATTTTCTATGTGGTTATTTATTGTTTAATAAGTAAGTATCATATGCGTCTTGTTTGATCTGCATCCATTCTTCCAGTCCCAGACGGTTCAGTTCTTCCAGGTAAGCATCCCACTCTTCGGCAATTTTGCCGTTTGCGATCCATTCTGCACGTTTTCTGTTGACGAACGGCATCAAGTCCGCGTCGATCTGTGCGATCCGGTCAGCCTGTTCCAATGACAAGAATACGCGAGGATAATTGAATTGATTATGAACATCAGCCAAGTACGTGTCTTTGAAGATATCCAAACGCCATTGTGCATCATCCGGCATTGTCGTCACAGTTCCGTAGTACTCGTCCAAAATTGCCAACGGTCCGCCAGCTTCGGTTTTTTGACGCAATTCGCCCGGTGCTGTGCCTTCCAAAGGCAAGTGTTTCAACGAATTCGTTGCTTCTACATATTCAAAGATATTTTGTTGCGTTTCATCCCCATATGTACCCCAGTTGTTCTGTACAGATTGGATCGGCACATACATCTGATCTGCCCATTTGGCAGTCAACTCCAGATTTTTGTTGGCGCTGGTGATTACAAAACGATCGCGGCTGAATCCGAAGCCGTTCGTACGCGTAACATGTTTTTCTCCGCTTGGACCAGCCAATGCAGGCAGTGGCTCGTAAGAATCATTCGCTCCGGAGACATTCGCTTTATCCCATGTGAAGTACACACCGAATAATTGCTCTTTCCCTTTCGCCACGTAGGCATTCCAATCCTGTTCAAAAGCTTCCACATCGATCAGCTCTTTGTTGTACATTTCATTGAAATAAGCGACGCCGTTTTTGAATTCTTCATTGTCGGCCGTGAAGTCGATCGTGCCGTCATCATTTACGACCAAGTGATCATCATTGTCGCCGATTCCGAATGCGCCGAAGAGGAACTTCATGTCTTCATTCCCGCCATCGTTGATGAAAGAAATCGGGATTTCATCGGCTTCACCGTTGCCGTTCGGATCTTGAGTTTTGAATGCTTCCAATACAACCATCAATTCATCCGTCGTTTGCGGCATCTCCAAACCTAAAGCTTCCAGCCAGTCGACATTGATCCAAGGGATATCGTTTACCGTGTGGATGGACTCTTTATCCTGGCCCAACTCTTCGATCCATGGCAGTGAGTAGATATGGCCGTCCGGTGCAGTGATCATAGCCAAATATTCCGGATTTTCGTCCAATACTTTTTTGAAGTTCGGCATGTGTTCATTGATCAGATCTTCCAAAGGAATGATGATGCCGTCTTCTGCCCATGAGAGCAGATCATAGTCACTCGCGCCAGCGTTCCACATGGCATCCGGCAAGTCGCCGCTGGAAATGTCCAGATTCCGTTTTTCGATATAGTCAGAAGAATAATTTTTCCATTCGATATTGACGCCGGATTGTTCTTCCAAACGTTGGAAAATCAGCTTTTCGTTCGGATCGGCCGGAGCCAACGGAGAACTGGAAGTGGACATTTTCAAGCTGACGGTCTCTTCCAATGGGAAGGATACATCCGTCAATTCGTAGTCTGGAGAAGAGGCGCCACCGGATGAACCGCAGGCTGCTAAAGTCAGGACTGTTGCTGTGGATAATAGTGCTGTGCCAAGGTATTTTACTCTCATTTTGTATTTCTCCCTTATAATGTATTTATTTTGTGTTGCGTATTGCCTAACCTTTGAGTGAACCTGCCATCATCCCTTTATCGAAGTACTTCTGGAAGAATGGATACATGATCAGAAGCGGTAAGCTGGAGATGACGATTGTTGAGTATTTGATCAGTTCAGCCAATTGCGCCATTTCTGCCATCTGGGTGGCGGATCCGATCATGTCTTGTTGCGGTTGATTTTGGATCAATATTTTCCGCAGCACCAATTGCAGCGGCTGCAGATCTGCATCGTTCAAGTAGATCATGGCGTCGAAGTAGGAATTCCACTGGCCCACAAAAGCATAGAGGAACAATACGAAGATGATCGGTTTCGCCAGCGGCAGCATTATTTTGAAGAATATCTGCATTTCATTGGCGCCGTCGATGATTGCTGCTTCTTCCAACTCGGTAGGCAGTTGTTTGAAGTACGTTCGCGCCAGGATGATGTTCCAGACGTTGATCGATCCGGGAAGGATGATGGCCCAGACCGTATTCAGCATGCCCAGGTTTTTCACCAATAGGTAAGTTGGAACCAAGCCGCCTCCGATGAACATCGTAATCATCAGGAAAATCGTGATCGGCCGTTTTCCAACCAATTTCTGTTTGGACAACGGATAGGCGGTCAGAATGGAGACCGCGACAGTCAACGCGCTGTATGTGAATGAATAGAAAATCGAATTCACGAAACCTCGGATGATGGCCGGATCCTGTAAGACCCTCTTATAGCCATCCAGACTCCAGTTCGCTGGGTTCAGACTCAATCCTTGCGAGCGGAGGATGAAGGGATCCATGAAAGAAGCGATCAATACGTACAACAAGGGGGATAGGGTTATCAAGACCAGAAAGCCTATCAGAATGCGATTCACCAGCAGCACGCCGCGGTCAAATTTTGTCAATGTTATCATTTTTGTTCTCCTCTCTATAAAGCTGTATCATCATTGCTTACTTTGTTCGCTAACGCATTTACGGCCAGCAACAAGATGATATTGATGACTGTATTGAATAGTCCGACTGCCGTTGAATACCCGTAATCACCCATCTGCAGACCGACTTTGTAGACGTAGGTCGAGATGATTTCCGAAACAGGCAGGTTCATCGATGTCTGCATCAGGAAAGCTTTCTCGTAGCCGACATTCATGATGCCCCCTACAGAAAGGATGAACTGGATGACCATGATTGGTCGGATCGCAGGCAGATCGATGTACCAGATACGATAGAGGATGTTAGCGCCGTCCATGTGAGCTGCATCGATCAAATCTTGACTCACGTTGGCCAATGTCGCCGTGTAGAGCACCGATGCCCAACCCATACCTTGCCAAATACCGGATAGGATGTAGAGCGTCCGGAAATAATCTGGATCCGTCATGAATGTAATCCGCGAACCGGTAATGCTTTCTATAAACCCATTGATCGGGCCATCAGCTGCCAGGAACATGAACAACATCCCCACAACGATAACCAAGGAAATGAAGTTCGGTGCGTACAGAATCAGTTGGAACCGCTTCTTCCATTTTGTGCTGATCAGATGGTTCAAAGATAATGCCAAGATAATCGGCGGGAAAAATCCCAAAATGAGTCCGTATATACTGATTTTGAGCGTGTTCTCCAACAGAATTCCGAAGTTGGGAGAGTCGATGAACTGGACGAAATTTTCAAATCCCACCCATTCACTCCCCATGATCCCCTGCAGCGGATTATAATCCTTGAAAGCCAAGAGAATGCCGTACATCGGGAAATATTTGAATACCAGCGTGAGTATCAGGCCCGGCAACAGCATATAATAAAGCATTCGGTGCTGTTTGACGAACTCCCATTTCGACTGTGTGATTCTTTTTGGCTTACTTGTCTGGCTTTTTTTCATAACTGTTCTGACTCCTCCTTTTGAAAATTGAAACGTTTCCACTCTTCCCCAAAAAAATTACGGAAACGTCTTCATTTGATAATAGAAACGTTTCCACTTTCGTTCAAAAAAATAAATTCTGAAGAATCCAAGCGAATGATCCGATCAAATGGATCAAACAGTGCCAACGAAAAGGCACACTACTTTTGAAATCGGTGCGGTCGATGGATCATCAGCCTGCCCACGATTTCAAAAATAGGGAAACGTCCGTTTAGCAATTGAAACGTTTCCACTCCGCTTCAAAAAAATATGTTTTTGATTTAAACCTATAATAATTCAGTAACCGCTTTCTGTCAATACCTAAGCCAGATTATTTTGACATTTTATTTTTCGTTGTCGGTCCTTCCACATAATGGACAGGCAAAGTGATCTTTGTTCTGACGGATTCACCATCGATCACCTGAATGATTTTTTCGACTGCAGCTTTGGCCATCAAATCTACGGGCTGGCGGATTGTCGATACGATCTGTCTGCGACCGGATTCCATCTTGATGCCATCACAACCGATGATCTGCACCTCTTCCGGTACGTTACGTTTCATTTCCTCCAATATTTCGAGGATGTCCAGAGCGATGAAATCAGTGTGGGCAAATATGCCATCCACATCCGGATTTTCTTCGAAAAAGGTTCGGATTTCCTGCTTTAATTCTATAACGGGATCTTGTCCATCGTAGATGGCATAAGGAATTCCCATCTGTTCAGCTTTCGCCTTAAAGCCATCCCTTCGCTTTGTCGTCTCAGTAGGAAAGCGTGAATGCGTTCCGATATAACCGAGTTTATGACACCCTTTTTCAACCAACTTTTCTACGGCTAGCTGGCCTGCATGAAAGTTGTCCGATGTGACGCAAACCGTTTCTTCCTTGAAATGACGATCGATGGTGACGAAGGGCAAATGCGACGAGACAAAGTTATCCAAATCCGAATAGGTGATGCCGATGATGCCGTCGACTTTGTTTTCTTGGACCATCTGGATATACTCCAGTTCTTTATCACTGCTGACATCCGAGTTGCACAACAGCATTTTGTATTTATGTTCAGCTAAGTTGCTCTCCACATAATAGGCGAATTCCGAAAAAAACGGATGCCAGATTGTCGGAATGATCAGCGCGACCGTGTTGGTCTTGTTCATCTTCAATCCGCGCGCGTAGGCGTTCGGGATGTAGTTCAACTCTTTCATCGCCGCCTCGACTTTTCTGCGGGTTGATTCTTTTACGGATCCGGAACTGTTCAGGACGCGTGATACGGTACCGACACCGACTTTTGCCAAAGCAGCTACATCTTTCATCGTTGCCAATTGAATGACCTCCTTTCCTCTATAATTCTTTCAAGCTAATTATCATGATAGCAGAGTCGGCAAAATAAGTATAGTTGCATTTTGGGACTATTCCGTCCCTCGTCCTTCAGCGAAAAAAAACGCCCTCTTACTCAGTATTTTGGATGCAATCTGCACTCAGAATTCAGAAGAACTGCTCCGCGCGGTGGCCAAAATTGTCGAATAGAGGCGGTAGATCCGACAATTTGACTCCGGATTGAGCCGATATTGTCGAATAGCGAGAAACATTCGACAATTTGACAGCTTGCCGGACCAGAGTTGTCGAATAGCTGGGGAACATTCAACAATTCCGCCCCGACCGCAGTCAAAAAAAGCGGGAATACACAATTGAATGCATCCACGCTTTATTTAAAGTTATCCTGTTGCTAAAGTTAATGAGATTAGCCCTTATTGATCGTTTGTACCGATCAATGCGCAGCTGTTTGTTTATGGTTATTCGGTTTCGTCGTTCAAAATTGCTTCCCTGCGTTGGAATTGGTGTTCGCTGAGTGTTCTGAAGTGGTGCTGCAGTTCGGGATCGTCGGTCTTATCGGCCATCTCCAAAAGCAGGTGGCCGTTGATGTCGAAGTCGCAGAGCGTACCGAGTGCGGTCTGGACTTTCTTCATCTCTTTGATGATGGCCTTATCCTTCTCGCCCAGTATGGGTGCTAGATAAGTAGCAGCATACCGCAGTTTCTTGGCGTTGATGCGCAGACTGTGGGTCTGTTCATGGTTGGAGAAGTCGACTTCTTCCCACTTGCGCATCAGTCGTTTCTTCATCTTTTCAATTTTCTTGATTGTCGCTTTTTTCTGCTGGTCATCATCCAAGTTGATTGATTTCAGGAAATGGGCAGTTGCGGCTTCTGCATCCAGGATGCGTTCCGTCAATGCGCCACTTGTGATCAATTCATGGATGCTGTCCTGTTCGCCTTGACGCTCTTCCAGCAACCAAGTCATCACCTGGCCGTCCTCAGCCAACATATCCGGATACAAGCCGCGCAATTCACGGCATTCTTCCATCAGCACATCCAGCTCGCGCAGATAGCCGAAGGTGCTAGCGATCTCACGCCAATCTTCGCCGGCTTCCCGGTAATATTTTTCCTCACCGTTCGCCTTGTTGAAGTTCAATAAAGCCCGCAACTGACGGATCGCTACGCGCAACGCATGCGCAGATTCCGGCTCGACGGGATCCTGTTGATAAGCGGCATAGGCACGTTGAACGCCTGCCATCTGTTCCTTGATGATACCGGCGTACAGCGTATCTTCGCCTTCGCATGGCGCACAATCCGCCGTCCCTTCGTGCTTATCGACCGCAAGCATTTTTTCGTTAGCAGTTTCGTGTCTGCGCTTCGCCGCTTCGCCCGGCGCCAACAGCCATTCCAACTTTCCGATCGGGTCTGCAGCTAAGTCTACCGTAAAGAAGGCTATCGCCCCTTTTTTGAATGGGATCGCTGCCCCGATTAATTCTTTCGTCCAGTTGCTCATATAGGGCTCATGACCAACAAGCGCTAGGGTGAATCCCGCTTCTTCCAGTTCCAGTGCTTCTCTGAAGGCTGTGTAATCGCCTGTAGCTAAAAATTCCTTCTGTTCGATTTCTTCAACAGCTGCCGCCTCAGCCAACAATTCAGCAGTCTGACGCGCCCGTACCAGTGGGCTTGTCCATATCCTCAGGTTTCCGCTCTCAGTAAGTAAATGTGCGATGTCGGGCAGAAATGCAGTCAGTTCCTCCACTCCTGCTTCCGTCAATTTTCTGTAGAAATCATCTCCCTCAGGCGTGCGTTCTTCTGCGATGCCATGTCGAATCAGTATCAGTTGTCCTCCCATACGGCTCATCCTCCTTTGTTTCGGTGCTCCAAATACGGATATCACGTCCCGTTTTTGTAACCGTTCTCTCACTTGATAGTATAACATTTTCCCCAAGGCATGTGAAAAAAATCCGCCACTTTCTCGGAAAGAGGCGGACAAATAAAAGCTGATTACATTTTTGATGTGCACAACGGCGCTTATTTATTCCGAGCAGTCTTAAGCCAACTTCATCCTTTTCCACTTTCCGGATCGGAAGCGCATCGCAATCAGGAACCAGCGGATGATCTGATCCAGCATGACGGCCAGCCAAGCACCCAGAAGGCCCAGCCCGAGCACTTGTACGAAGAAGGTAGCGGCTGCCACCCGGATGATCAATATTCCCAAGAAAGTCGAAATCAGTGGGAAAATCGTATCCCCTGCCCCCCGCAAGGAACCTGCGACAATCAGTTGATGTGACTGGAATGGTTGGGTAATGGCCGCAACCCGGATGGCGATTGCGGCATTCCGAATGATTTCCGGATCGCTGGAATAGAAGCTCACGATGTACTCGGCGCCGAAAAAGAAGGCCAAGCCGAGTATGGCACCACACATACTGCCGATTTTTCCGGTCCGTGAAGCATATTTTTCGGCCAGGTTTGCATCGCCGGCACCCAATGCTCTACCGACTAACGAAGAAGCCGCGATCCCAAAGGCTTGTCCAAGTGTGAATGATAGCGTCAGGATGTTCATGCCGATGTTATGGGCGGCAAAGACGACTGTCCCCAGGCCCGACACGATCTGGATAAACAGAATCATCCCGGAACGCAGCGCCAATTGTTCCAGCGCTGAAGGCAGTCCGATTTTGGCCAAACTTTTCATTGTTTTCATTGAAAAATGGAACGGATGAGCGAAAGAAAAATTTAATTTGCTCTTGCCCGAGCGTAAATAGCGAATCAGTAGACTGCACGCCACTGTGTTGGCAATGACTGTCGAAATCGCTGCGCCTTGGATGCCCAATGCCGGAACACCGAAAAGGCCGTATATCAGTAGCGCATTACCGATCACATTCAGAAAATTTGCTTGCAGGTTCACACCCATCGGAATCTGCGTTTCTCCGATCCCGCGCAAGGATCCGGAAATGCTGAAATTAAAGGATTGAAGGAGATAGCTGATGCAGATGATGCGGAAATAGATCCGCCCGACTTCAATCGTATCCTGCTGTGCGCCCATGAAAGCCATGATCTGATCGGCATAGACAAAGGCAGCTAGGGCTAACGGAGCGGAAAGGATCATACTGATGATCATGACATGCTTCATGACATTTTCCATTCGGTCGTGTTTTCCGGCTCCGAAATAGCGGGCGATCAATGCTGTGCCGCCGATATTCAAAGCCTGCACCACGGCCAGTCCGAGGAACAACGGCTGATTTGTCACCCCAACAGCGGCAACAGCTGCCGCAGCATAGCCATGATCAGCGATATTCCCCAACATCATCATGTTTATCATCCCGAACAACGAACTCAGGACCAGTTCGATCAGAACCGGCCACGCGATGTTCATGATTTCCTTGTTGATCGGACTTTTCGGCTGCTTCATGTCCGCTTGCTTCTCTTCCCCCATAATCATCCTCCTACGACTCTTACTCCGCTCGCTCCAGTCGGCCCCCGCTCGTCCAGCTTCACGGTTCCCTTTTAGCATAGCATAGTTTTGCGCAATCATGCTGCAAAATCAATCCAAGGTTTTATCAATAATGGAACGCAATACCTTTTCCCGTAATTCGACCGTTTTGATTTTATTTTTTATTTCATATCCCCGTACCAGCGTCTCCGAAATATACAATTGTGATATTTTCCCGGCCAACGATCCACCGTCAAAGAATTCCTTATTGGCGGTCTGCAGGACAATATCACCTAAGGCAGCAATGGGCGAAGATAAGAAATTAGTGATCGCAATGATAGGCGTATGATTTTCTTTGGCTATTTTCAAAGAATCGTGGATATCTTTGGTACGGCCGCTCAATGAGAAACAGATCACGAGATCTTCCGGTCCCAGCAAGGCTAAGGCATGGGCTTGAAAATGCGGATCAACGATATGGTTCGCGTGCACCCCTACCCGGAGCAACATCTTTTCCAACGAAGCCGCCGACAAACCACTCGATCCAACACCGATGATGTAGATCCGTTTTGCTTTAGTGAGAGCTTCGATCGCATGCAGAACTACTTCCGGATCGAGTAACAGTCGGGTCGATTCCAAAACCTTGATCTGGTTCTCCAAAATCCGATCGTAAAATTGGTGATCGTTATCCCCTTCATACTGGCTAGCGAATTCCTCCTTGGCGATAGCAATTTTCAAATCAGAAAAGCCATTGAAACCGATCTTCTGAGAAAAGCGGATCAGTGTTGCATCGCCTACTTTTACTTCCTCGGTCACATCCTTCATTGTCTGATACACAGCCTGTTCTTGATTTTTCAATAAGTAATTCGCAATCCGTTTCTAGGATTTCGTCAACGCGTGATATTTTTCTTGAATCAGTTGAGCTAGTCCCATAAAGTCATTCCTTTTCCTGTTTATGACTCTCATTATACACGAACTTTTAAAAATGCAAATTACCTGTTTACAAACATGAAAGCGTGTGCAATATTTTATTTACGGAGATTAACTCCGGAATAAAATAAATAACGGAGGAAATATCCATGAAGAAGGAAGATTTCATCAACAAAGTCCGTGGCGGCATTATTGTCTCTTGTCAAGCGCAACCGGGAGAACCTTTATACACAGAAGAAGGCGGCATCATGCCTTTGATGGCTCTTGCAGCTGAACAAGCTGGTGCAGTCGGAATTCGTGCCGAATCGGTAAGGGATATTCAACAAATTAAGGAAAAAGTTGATTTACCGATTATCGGGATCATCAAACGTGATTACCCCCCTCAAGCACCATTTATTACGGCTACCATGAAGGAAATCGATGAATTGGTTGAAACGGGTGTAGAAGTCATTGCCTTGGATTGCACTTTGCGGGAACGCTATGACGGTAAAACAATCAATGCCTTCATCAAAGAAATTAAAGAAAAATATCCCGATCAATTGTTCATGGCGGATATCGCCACCTTTGAGGAAGGAATCAACGCTTTCAATGAAGGAATCGATTTTATCGGCACAACGCTAAGCGGTTACACAGCGGAAAGCACCCAACAGGATGTGCCGGATATCACCTTGATGAAAAAACTGGTGGAGGCCGGTGTGGATGTCATCGCCGAAGGTAAAATCCATACGCCTGAACAAGCTAAAGCAATCCAGGATTTGGGTGTAGCAGGAATTGTCGTAGGAGGTTCCATCACACGGCCAAAAGAAATTGCGAAACGTTTCGTTGACAACTTAAAATAAGGAGTGAAAAACATGTTTAAAAAATTCTCTCAAGTCTGAAGAGCCATGATGCTCCCGATCGCCATTCTGCCCGCTGCCGGCCTTTTACTGGGTTTCGGTGGAGCATTGACCAACCCAAGCACCTTGGCCGCCTATCCGTTCCTTGACATTGAATGGTTGCAGACGATCTTGAGCATCATGAGTTTTGCCGGAAATGCCGTCTTTGCCAATTTGGCGCTCATCTTCACCATCGGGGTCGCTGTCGGTCTCGCGAACGGAGATAAAGGAACTGCTGGTTTGGCCACCGATCCAAGGTGCACTGACATCCGCTGGTACAGCCATCGCAGCTATGGGCAGTTTCGGAACGTTCTTGTACGGCTTTTTGCTTCGTTTGACAGGCGCAGTCGGTTTGCACCATACGATTTATCCGCTGTTCTGGTACAGCTCTTTGGGCGGAAGCGAAGTTGTAGCGGGTCAAACCGTTGCCGGTGCCCAAAACATCTTCTTCGCGCAATTAAATAGCGAAAACCGCATAACACCCGACAGATTGCCCTTCTGTCGGGCATACGGCTAGTATGGCGTTGCGAACTGCCGAGAAATCACACATCTGTCTGGTGTTCGATGGTCACAGCCTCATTGATGCCAGACCAGATAGTAATCAATCTACAAATCAAAAAAAACACTGACCCGACATAGGGATCAGTGGTTTTTTTGCTGTACGGTTTTGAATCAGATTTTGATGCCTTGCTTGCGTCGCTCCGCAAATTCTGCTGTCGCAGTGAAAAGGACATCGGTCGATGAGTTAAGAGCTGTCTCAAAGGAATCTTGAAGGACGCCGATGATAAAACCGACACCGACTATTTGCATAGCCACATCATTCGGGATACCGAACAGACTTGCTGCTAACGGGATAAGCAACAGTGACCCACCAGCAACACCCGATGCTCCGCAAGCGCTGATCGCTGCCAAGACACTAAGGATGAAAGCTGTACCGAAATCCACAGGGATACCCAATGTGTTTACAGCAGCTAAAGTAAGAACGGAAATCGTTACCGCCGCACCAGCCATATTGATCGTTGCACCCAGCGGAATGGAAACGGAGTAAGTATCCCTGTCCAATCCAAGGTCCTCGCAAAGCGTCATGTTGACGGGAATGTTCGCAGCCGAGCTTCTTGTGAAGAAAGCAGTGATGCCACTTTCCCTCAAACATCTGAAGACGAGCGGGAACGGATTGGAACGGATATAGATGTAGACGATGATCGGATTGACGACCAAAGCGACGAACAGCATACAACCGATCAGTACCGCAACCAGTTTCCCATAGCCCAATAATACGCCGATTCCGCTTGTAGCGATGACATCGAAAACAAGACCCATGATCCCCAACGGAGCGAATGCAATGACAATTCGGACCATTTCCGTCAATGCATCAGAAACATTGGACAGCACTAACTTGGTTGAAGCCGCAGCGTTCTTCAAAGTAAAACCGAGCATGAGAGCCCAAGACAAGATGCCGATGTAGTTGGCATTGTAGAGCGCCTTGATTGGATTATCCACAACGTTCAACAACAAAGCTTTCAGGACTTCCATTACACCGCCTGGAGCAGTGACATCCTCAACTCCTGAACCCAATGTCAAAGTCACCGGGAAGAGGAAGCTTGCGATAACCGCTACGAGTGCCGCCAAGAACGTTCCTAAAAGGTAGAGCACAATAACAGACTTCATGTTCGTCTCTTGGCCTTTTTTGTGCTGCGAAATTGCGGATGCAACCAAGAAAAAGACCAGCATCGGCGCAATCGCTTTTAAAGCTCCGACAAACAACGCACCAAAAATTGTGATCGGTTTTGCTATGTCCGGTATAGTGACAGCAAGAATGATACCGATGACCAAACCGGCGATGATACGTTTGACAAGACTCAGCTTGTACCAGTGATTCATTAATTTATACAATTCAAATTCCTCCTGATGTATGCAAAAATTACAATAAAATGAGTACATAGGTTTTCATATTACCATAATTTAATCTCCCTAGGAAGAATACCTTTCACTTTTCTCTTACGGCGTGTCTGTTGAACTGGATCCCTCATTATTTGCTTTCTGCATTTTCTGGATTTTCGTGACTTTTTTTACAATTTCTCTTTTCTGATTAGCTGAAAAGCGCTATAATATATTTTATGGAGAATTACTCAAGTCCGGCTGAAGAGGACGCACTCGAAATGCGTTAGGTGTCGAAAGGCGCGCGGGGGTTCGAATCCCCCATTCTCCTTAAAAACTTTTAAATTTTGTCAGACAAAAGGCCGACATCCATTTTTGGGTGCCGGCTTTTTGTTTTGTCGAAATCAACCGGTACACCTTCGAAAAATTTTATTGTTTCCTATTGTTTTGCGTCCTGGTTTCCGCGCCGAGCTTGTTCGGCTCAGTCAAAATAGCCCTCCAGAAAAATCTCGATAAGCCGCCTTCACCTCGGCATAGAGGTCCGGGTAGTCTTCGCTGAGTGAGGACTGGATCCCGATCGCAAGCTGCGAGCTGTGGATCGTCTGGATTTTATGGACGCGGATATAGGAGACTTCCGCATTCAGGCTCAGTTTGGGGTACCGCTCTTTTGCGACTTTGATGTCGTGGACCGGATCGATGTTCTGGCTGACGGACACTTTCGAAATCGGAAAGGCCGTGAAATCGCAAGGAAACTCATCGTATTCCGCACCTATGATCAGGAACGGACGCGATTTGAAGGCGATTTTGTCCGTATTTAAATCGTGATAGGCAAACCGGGTCTTAACGATAATACCGATGTAAGCTTGCGTTTCTTTCATGATCTCAGCACCTCCCCTTCAAAATCCTCAAATTCATCCAGATAAACATCAAACAACGTATCATACAGCCGCACTTTTTTTGCATCCGCGCGGATATCCGCAAGTTCCAGCAGTTTGGGTACGGTTGCTTCTTCCGCGACACCTGGCCTGCTGTTGCGCCAGGATGTTTCACGGCGCGCCAAATCCGCCAGGTACCAGTCTCCATACTGCCCGTAGGAAAGAACGACGCGATCGAGGATGAACTGTTCGCGCTCCGTCAACTTTTTCATTTCCAACGGTTCGAAGGGATCGTAGTCTTCCTCGAAGAAGAAATACAGTTCCGGCAGCACCGGCCCTTCTTCCCAACCTTCAAAGCTATCCTCAAACAACGTCTCTCCGACCAGCGCCAAACATTCCCGCTGCGCGAAATAAAGCATCGTCTGCAACTTCAGCTCATTGTCGCCGAATCGGGCTGCTGTATGGTTTTCGTAGGAATAGACCAGATACCTCGCGAGCTGTCTCAGCTTCGCCATAATGACGTCCCCTTTCCTGAATGCCATTTCCATCAAGGCGCAGTTTAGTTCATTTTTCAAAATATTCTTTCCAGACGTCCGCCAAAAAAGCGCCGGCGTCGGTCTGTACGGCCAACTGGAAGTTCAATGACTGCGGCACGGGTGTACGGTTCAGGAGGACTGTGTACGGTCCTTTGAAATAATGGACGAAACTTGCGGCCGGATAGACCGCCAACGAGGTGCCGATGACCACAAGCATGTCCGCGGCGCCGATTGCTGCAGCCGCGCGCTCCATCGCCTCCTCGTCGAGCATCTCGCCGTAGAGCACGATGTCCGGACGCACCATCCGGCCTTGGGAATCGCGCTGGATGCCTTGTGCGTCTATGCTGATTTGGGTGGTTTCGGTGGCTTCGGCCGTTTCGAACGTCCGCCATCTCGTCCCGTTGCCGTGCAGCTCGATGACAGTGCGGCTGCCGGCTGACTGGTGCAGATTGTCGATGTTCTGCGTGACGACGGTGACTTCTTTGCCTGTCTGCTCGAGCGCCGCAAAGAATCGGTGCCCTGCGTTCGGGAGCGCCTGCGAAAAATTGAAGTGCTCCGCATAATTGCGGAAGAATAGTTCGGGATACGTCTCCAGAAAACCGATGCTGAGCGTCTCTTCGCCAGTGAAATGGCGGCCGCTCAACCTGTCGAACATCCCACCCGCCGACCGGAAATCCGGGATCCCGCTCTCCGTGCTGATGCCCGCCCCAGTGAAGGCGACGATGCGTTTTGATTTGCGGATCATATCCGCGAAATGTTCTTTATCGTTCATGCTTGGGCTCCTTTCGGATGTTGTTCTTTCTGTCTTTATTATAGCTTTCGGTATGGCTGACCGGGTACTATTTCGCATTCTTTCCTGGGCGTATGGCCGACAACCCCATCCCGACGCACAATGCCCTCTTCTTATTGGCCGATATATTATTACAAACCCACCCTCGTCCACCCAAACAACGTTTTCATCCATTTGCAAAATACAGCTTCCCGACTGTTCCCCTTGATTTATCCGGTGAACAGAATTAACATATATGGTATGAGAATCAAACCAACAGCACAACATCTAGTGTTTTCACCATAAATGAAGGAGTGATTATTGTGGATGGAACAAAGACCACATTTAAAGCAGGATTCGAAAAATTAAACAAGGACATCGAGCGGTTCCCGCATGTGTTTCCGATTACGGAAGATATGCACGTCACGTACGAAGGCGTGTCCCGCCTCGTCATGCTGGATCGTTATTCCTACAAGGATTCCACAAAGGAGACCCTTTCCGAAGGGGATCTGGTTATCTTGACGGTCAAAGAGGATCCTAAATACCCAACTCGAGGAACCGGCACCATACTCTCCATCAACCCTAAGGAACAGACGGCCCGCATCAGAGTTTCCGCGGAGTACCAGCACAACATCGATGATTTCGAAGTCGAGGAAGGCGGCATCGTGACGCGCCGGATTCTGACGTTGGACAAACCGCTGGAGCTTTTCTACGAACAGATTGCGATGCGTAATGCTCATGGCTTGGCTGATGTAGAAATCACGCCGGAACTGCGCCATGAAGCTTTCCTGAAATTCTATGAAGAACAAAAAGCCTTGAATTTCATCCCGGCCGGACGCGTGCTCTACGGCGCCGGATCGGGTACCGATGTCACTTATTTCAACTGTTATGTCATGCCTTTCGTGCCCGATTCGCGCGGCGGTATTTCCGATCACCGCAAGAAAGTCATGGAAATCATGAGCCGTGGCGGAGGCGTCGGTTCAAACGGTTCGACATTGCGCCCGCGCCATACAATCGTAAAAGGCGTCAATGGCCGCTCTTCCGGATCCGTCTCCTGGATGGATGACATCGCCAAGCTGACGCATTTAGTCGAACAAGGCGGTTCCCGTCGTGGTGCCCAGATGATTATGTTGGCCGACTGGCATCCGGATATCTTTGAGTTCATCATTTCGAAAATGCAAAATCCACGCATCCTTCGCTACATTATCGAAAACTTCGAAGATGAACAGATCCGCATGTTGGCGAAGGAGAAGCTGCATTTCAAACCATTTTCACCTAAAGAAATCAACATGTACACAGGTATTGTCAACTATAAACACATCCCGGGGCATGGCGGATTTGATGCATCGGTCATCCATGAATCCGAGAAGAAATTGCGCGATGGGGGCACCTACAGCGTCAACAATCCTGAATTCCTGACCGGCGCCAACATCTCCGTCTGCATCACCGACGACTTCATGGACGCAGTGATGCGGGGTGAGGAATATGCACTGCGTTTCCCGGATGTCGAACATTACGACGCGGACGCGATGGCGCACTATGATGCCGAATGGACCAACTGCGGCGATGTCCGCGAATGGGAAGCTACCGGCAATGCTGTCCGCACCTACCGGACCGTCAAAGCCCGTGAATTGTGGCGGCTGATCAATGTCTGCGCCACTTATGCGGCGGAGCCTGGCATCTTCTTCATCGACAATGCCAACAAGATGACGAACGCAACAGCTTATGGTCAAAAGGTCGTCGCGACCAATCCTTGCGGTGAACAGCCACTGGCAGCTTATTCCGTCTGTAATCTGGCCGCTGTAAACTTGGCTGAAATGGTCAACAAGGATCTGCAGATGGTCGATTTCGCCAAATTGGAGCAGACCGTCCGCATCGGCATCCATATGCAGGACAATGTCATCGACTCCACTCCTTACTTCCTGGAGGAAAACAAAAAACAAGCGCTTGGCGAACGTCGGATCGGCTTGGGGATCATGGGCTTGGCCGACATGCTGATCTATTGCGGCGTCCGTTACGGTTCACTGGAAAGCCTGCAGCTGATCGATCAAGTATTCGAAACGATCGCTGTGGCGGCCTACGAGGAAAGCATCGAGTTGGCGAAAACGCGCGGCAGCTTCCCGTTCCTGGTCGGACAGAGCGGTAAAGAGACGCAGATCCTGCGCGAACGTTTCATCAATACAGGCTACATGAAAAAAATGCCTGAACACATCCGCGAAGGTGTCCTGAAATATGGCATCCGTAACTCGCACTTGTTGACGGTGGCACCTACCGGATCGACCGGGACGATGGCCGGTGTTTCCACCGGACTCGAGCCTTACTTCTCATTCACGTATTACCGCAGCGGACGCCTCGGCAAATTCATCGAAGTGAAGGCGGATATCGTCCAAGAATATCTGGATCGCCATCCGGATGCCGATGCGAAGAACCTTCCTGATTACTTCGTGGCTGCCATGACACTTGCGCCTGAAGAGCATGTGGATGTGCAGACAACGATCCAACGCTGGGTCGACAGCTCCATTTCGAAAACGGTGAACGCACCGAAAGGCTACACTGTCGATCAGGTCGAAAAGATCTATGAGCGCCTTTACTTGGGCGGTGCCAAAGGCGGAACAGTCTATGTGGACGGCAGCCGTGATTCCCAGGTACTGACGCTGAAAGCCGAAGAAAATGTCTGGGATGAGGAAGGCAAGCTCGAGGAAGAGAAAGAGCACGTCAAAATCAACAAGGACAAGACTTTCCTGGTTGATTCGATAGCCAATCTCGAAGCTACCGACGTCACAATCGGCAACGAAATCGGCGACACTTGCCCGATCTGCCGTCAAGGGACGGTCGAAGATCTGGGCGGCTGCAACACCTGTACCAACTGCGGCGCACAGCTGAAATGCGGTTTGTAAACTGATTAACTTAAGAAGAACCCGTCCGATTTTAGGATGGGTTCTTCTTTGTGGTTTGCCGACATTCATGCTTTGCTGCTCGTCTTGCGCTGCGGATGCTGCTTGTCCGATTAACATAAAGTATCGGACAACCATAAAAAAGAGCTGCCGAATACGGCAGCTCCAGTCTTTAGTTTGATTCTTTTCCGGTGTCCGAAGGTTCGGGTTTGCCTGCTTCAAGCAGGACCCGGTCGCGGATGGCGAAGAAGGCCACGACCATCAGGAATAGGCCCGATACAGCCATCAGGATTTCGATCGCCATCCGGTCTGCCAGCGGTCCGAAAATCAGCATCCCCAGCGGCATCATCGAACTAGCAACCATGCTTTGGATGCCGAAGACGCGTCCGAGGAAATCTTCCTCGACCTTTTCCTGCAGCAGCGTCATGCTCGGAGCGTTCAGGAGCGGGATAACGAGACCGACGAGACCCATCAGGAAAAGGTAAATCCAGAAATTCGGAATCACGCCCATCCCGAAGGTGCACAAGCCCATGGCCCCGATCGCAAAAGCGATGGAATGGATCCGGTTCTTGAAGCCGCCCCATGACGCGATCCAGAGGCCGCCGCCGATCATCCCGATCGAAAAGGCGATTTCGATCGCCGTCAAGCGCCAGACGTCGTCGCCGAACGAGCGCGCAACCTGCAGCGGTGACAGGAACGACACCGGTGCTGCCATGAAGAAGGCAAGCGAAAAATAGAGGAACAGCCTTTTGATAAAAGTATGATTTTGGATATAGCTGAAGCCTAGCATCATGTCCTGCAGGTAATTGCTGACTTGTTCCCGGCTGGCTTTTTCATGCGTAGGGACTTTAAGGAAGAACACGAGGATGGCGATCGCCAAAGCCGCTGTCACGATATCGATCAGGAAGATACCTTCCATCGGCGCAAATTGGTAAAGCGCGCCGCTGATCATCGGCGAAACCAGCATGACGACAGCTTGGATGCTGCCGTTGAGCCCGTTGATCCGGGTCAGCTCCTTTTCAGGGACGACCTGCGGCAGTATGGCGCCGACCGCCGGCATCTGGATGCCCGCACCCAATGCGCGGATGGCCGATGTCGCCAACAGGATCCAGATGGAACGCTGCCCGGCCAAAAACAGCAGGACCAGCACCAATGTCGAGAGCGCGGTGATGCCGTCGGAAAGGATGATCAGGCGCTTCCGGTTATAGCGGTCGGCCCACACCCCGGCGAACGGCGAGATGAAGAAAGTTGGCAGAAAGCCGAAGCTGGTCGATAAGGTCATGATGACGCCGGATTGCGTTTCCAAGGTCAGGTACCAGAATATCGCGTATTGGACAAGCGACGAGCCGAACAGGGAAATCGTCTGGCTGCCCAGAAAGAGAGCGGTTTGACGCTGCCACTTTTCATATTTTATTTGCTTGATCACATTGTTTGCACTTCCTTGCTGGAGAGGCGGTTATCGTCCCCAAAATGACTGCGTTCAGAATCAAACGACTGAACGTATGTTTCCATTCATGGTATACTATTCTCAACGAAAAGTAAAAGGATTGAAACGGATGAGCAGAGAAGAAATCAACCAAAAATTAGCGCTGCTGCCCGACTTGCCCGGCTGCTACATCATGCGGGACAAGGATGACGAAATCATCTACATCGGCAAGGCCAAAAATCTGAAGAACCGCGTAAAATCGTACTTCCACAGCAAGCATGAAGGTAAGACGCAGCTGCTGGTCGCGGACATTGACCGTTTCGAAACGATCGTAACCAAAACGAACAAGGAATCGCTGCTGCTGGAGATCAACCTGATCAAGCGTTACCAGCCCAAATACAATATCAAGCTGAAGCAAGGGACGATGTATCCTTATCTGAAGGTCACGAACGAAAAAGATCCGCAGCTTCTCATCACTTCGACGGTCGAGGATGACGGCGGTATCTACTTTGGTCCCTATCCGCACGTCTACGCTGCGACCGAAACGCAGGAATTCATCCAGAAGATCTATCCGCTGCGCAAGTGCGCCAAGAATTCCAAACGCGCCTGCCTGTATTACCATATGGGCCAATGCATCGGCTGCTGCGACCACGAGGTGTCAAAAGAGGAATACAATGCCCAGATCAAACGCATCGCCGCATTCCTGAACGGCGATGTCAAGGAAATCAAAAAGGATCTGCGCGAAAAAATGCACCGTGCCGCCGACAGTCTGAATTTCGAACAGGCTGCCGATTACCGCGACCAGATCAGCTACATCGAGGCGACTGTCGAGAAACAGACGGTCATGTCCCGCGACTACACGAACCGCGACGTCTTCGCCTTCCATATGGACAAAGGCTGGCTGTCGATCCAGGTTTTCCTGCTGCGCCAATCCTCGATCATCAAACGCGAAGCCGCCCTCTTCCCTTGCTACGACACGCCTGAAGAAGAGCTGGCTTCCTTCATCATGCAGTTCTATCAGGATCCCAACCATATTTTGCCGCAGGAAGTCCTCGTACCGAAAGGCGTCGACACGGAATTGCTGCAGGAAGCGCTGGGAACAAAAGTGCACACCCCTGTCCGCGGCAGCAAGCGCAGTATCCTTGAACTGGCGATCACGAACAGCGAACTGGCGCTGACTGAGAAGTTCATGCTGATCGAACGCGACACCCACAAGACGGTCGGCGCCATTCAGGAACTTTCCGAGGCGCTCGGCATCGAATATCTGGAGGTTATCGAGTCGTTCGACCATTCGAACATCCAGGGAACCAATCCGGTCTCGGCGATGGTCGTCTACCGGGACGGCAAACCTGAACGCAAAAACTACCGGAAATACAAAATCAAGACGGTCGAAGGCAGCAATGAATTCGCGACGACGCAGGAAGTCATCCGCCGCCGCTATAGCCGTTTGCTGCGCGAAGGCCGCGCCATGCCGGATCTGATCCTGATGGACGGCGGCAAAGTCCAGGTGCATGCCGCCAAGGAAGTGCTGGAGGATGAGCTCGGATTGGACATCCCGATAGCGGGCATGGTCAAGGACACGAAGCACAAGACTTCTTCGCTCATCTTCGGCGAGAAGGATGAAATCGTTGAACTCAATCCGAACAGTCAGGCTTTCCATCTCGTGCAGCGGATCCAAGAAGAGGTCCACCGCTTCGCGATCACTTTCCATCGCCAAGTGCGCGCCAAGAACAGCATCGCTTCGCAATTGGACCAGATTGAAGGTGTCGGACCGAAAACCCGCACGAAGATCCTGAAGCATTTCAAAACGATGAAGAGCATCCGCGAAGCCAGCTATGAAGACATCAAAGCGTTGGGTATTCCGGAAAAGACGGCGCTGCTGATCAAAGAGGAACTGGGCGAAGAGAATGGTTGAGCCTTTGTTTTTGCAGCGGCTCCAGTCCGCTTCACGAAGTCGTAGCGCTGACATTTTCCAAACGGATGAAACATGTTATAATGTAGAGTAGTCCACGGAATATCCCGTGATGAAACTCGCGCTAGAGGAGGCGTTACTGATGAAAATATTTACCGATAGTGCTTGTGATCTGGCTTATGCTTATCTGCAGGAAAATGATGTGGAAGTCTTCCCGTTGACCACTCTGCTGGATACAGGCGAATACGAAGATATGATCGAAATACAAGCCGACAAAGTCTATGAAATGATTGGACGCGGCGGCCACCCGAAAACGAGTCAAGTGTCCTTGGAAAAATTCCTTTCCGGTTTCCGGAAAGCGGCCGAAGCCGGCGAATCAGGCATCTACATCTCCCTTTCGGCTAAACTTTCCGGCACCTACCAAGCAGCCAACTTGGCTTATCAGCAACTGAAAGAGGAGTTCCCGGACTTTGATCTGAGGTTGGTCGACTCCATGAGCGCTTCTGCCGGTGAAGGCTTGTCGGTCGTCGAAGCAATCGAAATGCGCGAAGCAGGTTTTACTTTGGATGAGATCGAATCACGTGTCCGTTTCACGGCTGCCAATGTCGTATCCCTTTTCACCGTCAAGGATCTGAACTACCTTGCTGATGGCGGGCGGCTTTCGAAGTCCAGCGCCTTTTTTGGAGGATTGCTGAATATCCAACCTTTATTGGAAGTCATCAACGGTGAATTGGTTCCCGTCGAAAAACTACGCGGACGCAAAAAAGTCATGAATCGGATGTACGAACGCTTGCACGATGAAGCGGATATGATCCAGGAACAGAACGTCTTTCTTTGCCATAGCGACGATGCTGAAGCAATAGAGGAAATGCGTCAATACATCGAAGAGCATTTCCATCCGCGCCGCATCTATGTGAACACAATCGGTTCCACAATCAGCTCACATACCGGTCTGGGTACGCTGGGATTGTTCTTCCTGAAGAAATACGAATAACAATAGTTGCTTCAGTCAAAAAAAGCGGCCGTCTCTTGGAGACAGTCGCTTTTTTGTTGCGGTTGTCCGATTCTTCGCGCTTATCGGACAAGCAATGAGCCAGTCGGCATTTGGTTGTCCGATTCTTTCCGGTTATCGGACAAACAATGATCCAATTGGCGTGTAGTTGTCCGATTCTTCGCGCTTATCGGACAAGCAGTGGTCCAGTCGGCATTTGGTTGTCGGATTCTTTCCGGTTATCGGACAAACAATGATCCAATTGGCGTGTAGTTGTCCGATTCTTCACGGTTATCGGACAAACGGCGTCGCTTTTTTGTTGCGCTTGTCCGATTCTTCGAAACGGCCACTTTTATTTATTTATGTACGTGCTGATGAATCGGACAAAGATCGGCATCAACAGTATGACAGAGAATAGCCGGACGAGATGGATGGAGGAGACGACGATCGTGTCCGCCTCAAAAGCCGCCGCCAGGATGGTCATATCCGTCAATCCGCCCGGTGAAGTCCCAAGCAAGGCCGTGATCAGATCGATTCCAGCCACTTTGTGCAGGATGTAGCCCGCAATCACTCCGACCGTCAACAAAATCAGTACGGAAGTAACGGCAGGGAAAAACACCTGTTTCATTTCGGCCAAGCTGCTTTTCGTGAAGTTCATGCCGATGGTCCCGCCGATGATGATCTGACCGATGATCTTCAGATTGGCCGGCATATAGCCCATCTGCGAAAAATAATTGTAGATGGCGACTGCGATCAGCGAACCGATCATCCCTCCGGCCGGCACGCGGAAACGGATCCCAGCCCAGCCTCCGATGAATGCCACAATCAAAGTCCCCAACAGTTTCCCAAAATTCATATATTTGCTCCCCCTTCTGTCAATTTAATGCTCTCTTCCCATTTTCGACTTTCCCGCGAAATAGTCAAGTTCATTTCCGCGCAAAAAGAGGAACACCCTGTTCTTTCGGTGTTCCTCTTCGTTCCGCTTTTCTTTTTCTTATTCGTATTTCTTTTTCTTGGGTGGTGGGAACGGCAGGATGATGCCTTGGCCTTCCCCGTTCGGTTGCGCTTGGAAAAAAGTACGTTTCAGGACAATCGTGATTTTCGGCCGTTCCATCTCAACTGTCGGTGATTCAAGGATTGCGTAAAGACGCTCCTCGGCATCGATCAGATTCGCCAGAACAGCATTCTCTGATCGTGGCACGTAACCCAACATGTAGCCGGCTTGCGTCGCAACGGCGATGGCATTCGCATCATAAGCATTATCGGTCTCGCGGACGAGTTGCAGCAGGTCTCCCGGTTTCAGGAAATCAGCGACGCCGCTCAGTTCATGAAACTGCGTGCCGGCGATGTAGGTATGCACCAATTCCTTATCCGTATGGGCATAGCTCAATGGCGGCTGCTTCGACTTCAGATATCGGCTTTCCTTTTTGTCTTTCTGATTTTCAGGTTGCAGCAGTCTGTTGATTTGCCTCTTCAGATTGCTGTTCGGCTCCTTCTCAAGTGCAATCTGTAGTTCGCGTTCCACCTGGTCAGACCATTTTTTTCGGTTCTGCAGCAATACTTGGACCGCTTTTTTGCGTACACCGGCATGGCGGTAATGGATACCGCGGATACACCAGACTTCATTGTATTTGCGTTTCTCGCTCATCACTTCGAATAGGCGCAGCAACCATTCGTCGGCGCGCATCAGATCCGTAACGCTCGGATTTTCCGGTTCTTCGATCTCTAAGGGAAGCGCGTAAATATCCGGATTCAGGATCGCTTCTAAGTATTCGCAGACATCGTCGAAATAGAATTCGGGATTGATTTTCAGAAAGAAATCAAGCATGTTGAATCCCAACGGTTGCCGGCTCAACACTTCCATGAAAGCCGGAAAATCGGGATGCATATTCAGATAGACGAGTACCTTCATGATCAGGTTATCCGATTCGTTCGGAGCGGAAATTTCCTGGTAGACGATATGGCGCCATTTTGGTTGATGAAGGAAACTCTCCACTTTATGCACCAACTTTTCGTAACGGGCGATGCGGGTATCCCACATGGTTTTGGTGCGGCGGTACTTCGTCTCGTTTTGACTGATGAAGTCGTAATCCTGTTGCCAAAAGTCGACGACTTGATACCAGATGCTGACGAGCGCGCCAAGATCGATGAAGTTTTTCGCAAAATCACGCTTTTCGATGAACTTATATAGGAAATCAAGTTGGGCATCGATGGTCAAACTATCATTGTTGTAGTCGGCATAACAGATGAGGTAGGCGAAATCCGTGAAATTGGCGGCCGTGATTTCCGTCTTTTTGAAATAGGCGCGCATATCGGTTTTCTGGATGCAGAGATTGGTATAGATGTTGGCGAGGAAATCGCTCTTGATACCTTCGTGCATCATCCAATGCTGCTGCTCCCATCTGACTGGCTTCAGCAAGAACATGGCTGCTAGCTTCCCGTAACCGACTGTGTGCTTAGCCAATTCGAAAATGAAATTGTTCTGCATGGGAAAAACGTATTGGATGCTCTCGAGCACGTAAAGGGTGTACTCACTGTGATAACCCAAGACGCGCATAATCTGCTTGGTTGTATCATATGGAAAGAAGCCCAAAAGAATGATGCCCAACTTCACCTGTTCCGGATCGGTGCCGCTACGGGCCAGGCGCATGCCGAGGTGGAACAACCGCTCCCGCGAACTTGTTTCCGCTTCCAAAGTAATCCGTACTCTTTCGCGCAATTCAATGAAGTAACTGCAGATTGGATAATGCTCCAGAAAATGACGCAGGACAGGATCTGTCAATATGGTGTCTTCTTTATTGACAAGGTCTTTCAGGATGCCGCAGCATTCCTTCGCCAAATCCTCTTTGCGCCAAAAAGGAATCCCTTCGGATGCAAGGACGTACAGTACATCTTTTTGCCCAGCCATCCGCTCATCCTGGAATCGATAAGGCAGACCGGGCTCTTCTTCACGCAGCCGGCAGATTGTCTCGAAAATGCTCTGGTTATTTTCCAAATGGCAACCCTTCTTTCCTGTTCACTCCGATACTCTATTTCTTTAATCTTACCATATATTACAGAGTGTCACTATGTTAGTTTTTAAAATTGTTAAATTAACAGAAGCAAAATGCACAAAAAAACTCCCCGGTTAAAGGGAGTTTGATACAGGATAAATATAATTTTAAAGCGCAGCTGTATATACGGCTCTTGCATCTTCACTTGTGAAGTCCCCACGCTCGGAAATATTCTCTTTTTCGTGGCGGACGAGTGCTTCCACAAGACCGGGAATGTCGCTCTCACCCAGCTCAACATCAGAGAAACGGATCGGCGCGCCAAGGCTTACAAAAAAGTCTTCGGTCTTTTTGATCGCCAGATCGATTTTTTCTTCATCGCTTGTCAGATCGGAATCGCTGCGGATATCCCACACCCGTTCCGCGTACTGAAGCAATTTTTCCCACTTCTGCTGCTTGCGTACCTTCATCATCGCCGGAAGCACAATCGCTAGCGTGCGCGCATGGTCAATCCCGAACGCCAACGTCATCTCATGTCCCAAAGCGTGCGTAGACCAATCTTGCGGAACACCTGGGGAAATGAAGCGATTGAGCGCATTCGTGGCCGTCCACATGAAGTTGGCGCGGATCGCATAGTCGTGGTTGTCCTCATCGACTACGTCCGGGCCGATTTCGATCAACGTCTGCAGTAACCCTTCCGCCCAACGGTCCTGAACCCTTGCATTGATTGGATAAGTCAGATAGGCTTCCATCACATGGATGAAGGAATCGATGACACCGTTCGCCAGCTGGCGTTTGGGTAACGTGTAGGTCGCTTCCGGTTCCAGGATCGAGAATTGTGGATAAGTATGTGGGCTGGCGAAACTGATTTTCGCTTGCTTTTCCACAAAAGTGACAACAGAATTGTTGTTCATTTCCGATGCCGTAGCCGGCAACGTCAATACAGTCCCGAAAGGCAGTGCTTTTGTGACTGGCAATCCCTTACCTACGCCGCTGCCGAACATATCAATAGGATTGCCATCGAACACCGCACCTGCCGCAACGAATTTCACACCGTCGATAACGCTGCCGCCGCCGACTGCCAACAAGTAGTCATAGCCTTCCGCTTTAATTTTGTCGACTGCCTGTATCAGCGTTTCGTAGGTCGGATTCGCCTCGATGCCGCCGAATTCAGCCCACTCGCGGTTGCCCAAAGCTTCGACTACGCGATCGAAGGTGCCGAATTTTTTGACGCTGCCGCCGCCGTACAAAATCAATACTTTCGCATCCTGCGGGATCAAATCCCCGATGCGTTTGATCTGGTCCTTGCCGAAAACAATCTTTGTAGGATTTTGAAACTCAAAATTACGTATTCCTTTTTCCAATCTCATCACTCACTTTTCGTTTTTTATTCTTTTTTCATTGTAGCACAGCTATGTGGATAATCCGTTTGGGACGCTCCGGCCGATGCTGAAGCTAGCGTAGGCGGCCGATTTGCGGGAACTCCGGAGCAGACAAATAGGGGCCGCTGGCGGCCCCCAAATACGAACGATTATTTCTTCAGGATCCGGATGCTGTTCAACACGGCCAAAACGGTCACGCCGACATCCGCGAAGACGGCTTCCCACATCGTGGCGACGCCGAAAGCACCCAGAATCAGAAACAAACCTTTCACTGCCATTGCAAAAATAATGTTCTGCCAAACAATTTTACGTGTTTCCTCAGCCACGGCTATTGCCGTCAAAATCTTGGATGGCTTGTCATCCATGATGACGATATCCGCCGCTTCGATGGCTGCGTCGGATCCCAATCCACCCATCGCCATCCCGATGTCGGAACGCGCCAGTACCGGCGTATCGTTGATACCGTCGCCCACGAAGATGACTTTTTCGCCTTTTCGTTTGCGTGCCAACACTTCCTCCAGCTTCGTCACTTTATCCTGCGGAAGCAATTCCGCATGGACTTCATCAATGCCGAGTTCTTCGGCGACCGCTTCGCCTACCGAGCGGGAATCTCCAGTCAGCATGATCGTGCGGATTCCTCTGGCTTTCAATCCGGAGATTGCGGCCTTCGCATCAGCTTTGATGGCATCAGCGATCAGGATGTATCCCGCATATTGTTTATCCACAGCGATATGCACAACCGTACCGGTTTCATGAGTCGCCGCATGTGCAATACCGAATTTCTCCATCATTTTAACATTGCCGACAAGGATTTCTTGCCCATCAACGACGACCTGCAGACCGTGACCAGGTATATCATTTGTGGAAGTAATCTTCTCTTCAGCTATCGTTTTCCCGTAAGCTTCCTTGATCGAATCAGCAATCGGGTGGCTGGAATGCATTTCCGCATAGGCTGTCAATTCCAGTAAACGATTCTCCGTCAGATCACCGGCGCTTTCGATCCGGGTTACGGCGAACTTGCCTTCCGTTAACGTTCCGGTCTTGTACATCACGACCGTTTTGACCGCATTCAGGCCTTCCAGAAAGTTGCTCCCTTTGACGAGGATGCCTTTGCGCGAGGCTGAACCGATGCCGCCGAAGAAGCCAACCGGAATCGAAACGACCAAGGCGCATGGACAGGAGATGACCAGGAAGATGCTGGCCCGGTAAAGCCATTCCTGGAAGCTTTCACCCGGTAACAAAAGCGGCGGCAGCACTGCCAACAAAACGGCTGCGATAACAACAACCGGTGTGTAGTAGCGGGCGAATTTGGTGATGAAGTTTTCCGTCGGCGCTTTTCGGCCGCTGGCGTTCTGCACCAAATCCAAAATCTTGACGACTGTGGACTCAGCAAACGGCTTTTCGACTGCGACTTCGATGACGCCGTTTTTGTTGATAAAACCGCTCAAAATGCTATCACAAGCTTTCACAGCCCGTGGAACAGACTCTCCGGTCAATGCCGAGGTGTCCACAGCCGAGGTTCCGCTCACAATTTTTCCGTCCAATGGTACTTTTTCTCCCGGCTTGATCAGGATGATGTCGCCGATTTTAACGGTTTCCGGTGCGACTTTTTCAATACCGGATTCTGTTTTCACATTTGCGTAATCAGGCCGGATATCCATCAGTTCAGCGATCGAACGGCGGGATTTGTCGACAGCGATATCCTGGAACAGTTCGCCCAGTTGATAGAAAAGCATGACAGCCACCGCTTCCGGATACTCCTGGATATAGAAAGCGCTCAGCGTGGCGATCGTCATCAGGAAGTTCTCATCGAATAATTGGCCGTGCTTGATGTTCAGGAGCGCGCTCCAAACGATGTCGTAGCCTGCAACCAAGTACGCGGTCACAAACAATGCCAACGAAACCGTTCCGCTGACGGGTGCAAAAATTGCCGCCAGCAGGATCCCAAATCCGACGATCAATCGGATAACGGCTTTCCGGATTTCAGCCTTATCCCCTTCACCATGCGCATGACTATGTCCATGGCTATGTCCATGGCTATGTCCATGGCTATGCACTTCAGCATCATCGGAAGTCGGGCCACGATCGTCGCGAACATTTTCTGCATATTTTGCATCAGCCGTTTGGGCCGCAACTAGCGGCAGACCATTTAAGCCGATCGGTTCACCGCTTTTTTTCAGAGTCGGATGGATATCCGGCTCCATTACACTGAGCTTTTGTTTCACTTTCGGCAAAATTTCAGCCTCTTGATCCTCTGCGATTACGATGCGCAATGTCTTCGCCATGAAATTCACATTGCTTTCCAGGATCCCTTCTATTTTCGCGATGCCGGTCTCAACTTTGCTTGCGCAATTGGCGCAGTCCAATTCGTCCAAATACCATTCAATCTGCTTCACTTTCTCAGACATCTGTATCCCTCCTTAGCCCTAATCATTCTTAATTATATATTCAAAAACGGAATGATTCCGCATTACATATGAGTGCTCATTCATGTGTTATCCATATTATAATCCTATAGATTGCCTGTGTCAATCGGATCAGCAAGCGGGTTGCTGTTGCCCAGTTGGATGCTAAAAAGCCTGCCGCAAAGCGACAGGCCTATCGAAATCTATTCAAAATTACAGTTCGTCATATCCAATGTTGAATGTATCTCCGCCACTCAGATCACCGGTCTCAAAGCCTTTCGTGAACCAGCGCATCCGTTGCTCGGAAGTGCCGTGCGTAAAGCTGTCGGGTACGACATAGCCTTGGTATTGCTTCTGCAAGGTATCATCCCCTACAGCATGGGCTGCTGTTAAGGCTTCCTCGAAGTCGCCCGCCTCCAAGACACCTTGCTCCTGGACATAATTCGCCCAGACCCCAGCCAAGTAATCGGCCTGCAGTTCCAAACGCACATTCAACTCGTTGTATTCCGTTTCGCTGACTTGTCCACGGTAGCCTTGCACCTGATCCATGATGCCCAGCAAGTTCTGGACATGGTGTCCGACTTCATGGGCGACGACATAGGCCATCGCAAAGTCGCCGGACGCGCCGTACTCTTGCGAAAGCTGATCATAGAAACTCAAATCGATATATAATTTTTGATCGGCCGGACAATAGAACGGTCCGACTTGAGAACCGGCTACTCCGCAGGCTGACTGCACCTGTCCGCTGAAGAGCACCAGTGTCGGTTCGACATATTCCATATTGTTGTTGGCAAATTCTTGTGTCCAGGCATCTTCTGTATAAGCCAATACGACGGATACAAATTCAGCCATCTCGTCCTCAGTCTTGTTGCTCGTTTCAGTGATGCCAGTCTGTGGCGTTTCAGTCGGCGTGCTGCCGCCACCGCCAAACAGGTCCCCCCCTCCGAACAGGGCAATGATGATCATGATGATAATCCCAAAAATTCCGCCGCCGGCCATGCCACTCATGCCCAGTCCGCCGCCACCCGTTGAAAAGCCGCCACTGCCGCGTCGATCTTCCACGTTGGAACTTCTTCTTCCACCCTTCCATTTCATACGAATACCTCCAATATTCTATTTTTCGCATCGCAGGCTCTGGTTCTGCCAACCCACCCCAGACTGCTGCCACAATCCGAAAATCGATTTCATTTCATACTCTTATTATATAGTATCGACGGGTAATTTAAAAAAAATACACCTGAAAAAGGTCCACCCTGATTCGCATCCATTGATCAGTTGTCGCACCTGAATCCTCAGAAGCCTTACTGTACCTAAAAAAACGCACAAACAGTGGCCGGGACAGTCCCGGCCGCTGCTTGTGCGTTTTTTCGATAGATTAATCTCTGTGCTCTTCCAAATCTTCGACTTCTTCGATCGTCATGCCCTGATGTTCCTGCATAAATTTTTCGCGCTCTTTGTCGCGGTATTTATCCATCTTGCGGCGGAACAATTCACCATTAGAGGGCGGCGTCCAGCTGATGGCATTGGCGCCGGCATTGATTGCAGCCAATATCGTCTCATCTGTAGGTCCTCCGGTTGCGATAATCGGAACATCCGGATACTTTTCGCGGATGCGGCTTACGATATAGGCTGTGTCTTTTCCACCGCTGACGTTCAGGATGTCAACACCAGCATCCAAACGCTCCTGGATATCCATGTATTCCGTCACGATGGTGCAGACGATCGGAATATCCACAGCTTCTTCAATCTGTTTGATCGTATCGATCGGTGTCGGCGCGTTCACGACTACAGCCAAGGATCCTTGCGCTTCCGAAAACAAAGAAATGTTGGCACTGCGTTTGCCTTGCGTCGTCCCGCCTCCGACACCGGAAAGGATCGGAATGGTCGAGACATTGGCTATGCTTTGGATGACCGCCGGATGCGGGGTAAAAGGATAAACCGCGATGACGGCATCCGCATCGTTATTCAGAATAATCGCAATATCCGTAGTAAAGATCAACGATTTGATGCGTTTCCCAAAAATCCGGATTCCGGAACAATTCCGGATCACACTTGGGACTTGGACTGTATCACTGCGCAAATCGGTTGTGATGCTTGGCGCTTCTCGTTTGATTCTTGGTTCCATTCTTTCGCTCCTTTACTGTTGATTTTTATGAAATGATCTTGGCTGATCAACCAATGATTAGGTTTTCTTCCTTCAGGACTTCCGAATAGAACACCGCACGCGCTGCTTTTCTTCTCGGCTCAACGATGAAGGTAAGGATGCCGAAAATGGCGAATGCAGCAAGCATCAAGCCTACCAACAACAACGCTTGGTACAGTAACGCATCGGAATCAGCCGTTGCTGCTCCGGCATATATGTTGAATGCAGCTATCCCGACACCAAAGAACAATACCACAGGAATCAGGTAGACAACAAAATAAGTCAGATCCAATTGGAAAAGTCTCATCTTTTTGCCTTTCATGAAAGCTTCGCTTTGTCGCAGTATATCCGTCGTTTTCATGTCCGGATTATCGAAATAAATGAAATTCGATAATGCCAAAGCGTAAAGCTTCATGATACCCGGTATGATCAGCAATACGGACCAGAGAATGACATAAACCGCCTGCAGCACCAGAACGCCGAGGGTTTTGAACAACTGGTTTTCAAACGGTTTGAGCAGATGGCCCGACGAAAGCGGTGTACCGTCCAGCATATCCAGATAACCCCATTCGTTCCCCATCTGCATGGAGCCGATGATCAACGCCACGATGATCGAAAGGACGACATTCAAAGTCGTTTGGAAAGGTGAGGATTGCATTGAAAAGACGGAATCCCAATTCGGCAAGGTTTCCCCCGTCATCTGCATATTCAGAGCACTTTCGCCCGTCAGCGTCCGGACTACCGATTGCATGACGCTGTTCGCGATTGTGATAAGGATCAAGTTGACGACCGCCATTTTATAATTGCCGCGTAAATATTCTCTAGCTGTTGATCTGATTTCTTTGTTTGTTAACATATAACTATGACCACCCCTTACAATTTGCGATAGTGTCATTATACCATAGTTGTACAATTTGTAACGCTTTCAGATGATTGTCTTTCATTTATTCACTTGATGATGTGTCCGCTTTCCTATCCCTCCACTTTCGCTCCGCAATTTGGACAATAATTGGAGCCATGAGGATAAGAGGCACCGCAGTTGGGGCATCTGCTTTCAAGCGGTTCACCTGTTTGATACATCTGCAGATCGCTGTCGCGGATCGAAACCGTTTCTTTCCGTTCAATCGCTTTTCCTACAAGCGGATCCAGCAGGTACCATGTGTCGCAACAGGTTGTGCGGACAAGGTATTTTTTCCCGAAGGTGATGACCGGGATGAAAAACAGGCGGAAACGATTGCCCACGAGATAGACCTCGTAGCGGCCAAAATGACCGCAACGGCTGCACGTGATCGTCTGGTTGTATTCAAGCTGTTTGCGGAACGGCAATACGTCAAAAAATAAAAACATCAGTCAGTTCTCCTTTCCAAATCTTCAAATGCCTGCTCATAGACGCGCACTGTCGCATCGTCAAAGCAGACAAAAATGATTTCAGTGATGAGCGTTTGCGGATGATTTTCCAGGTAGGTCTTGACGGTTCCAACAGCAATCTTGGTTGCCTGGCTTAGTGGATATCCGTAAATACCGGTGCTGATCGCCGGAAAGGCAAGCGTGCGGATTCCGTTGGCGTCGGCCAATTCCAATGATTTTCGGTAGCAAGAAGCCAGCAAATCCGCTTCGCCTTGCGTCCCGCCCCGCCAAATCGGACCGACCGTATGAATCACATGAGCCGCTTTGAGCCGGAAGCCGGGTGTGAGCTTCGCTTCACCGGTCCGGCACCCGTTCAAAAGGCTACAGGCAGCCAACAGTTCCGGCCCGGCAGCACGGTGGATAGCGCCGTCGACTCCGCCTCCGCCGAGCAGGCTTTCATTGGCGGCATTGACGATGGCAGCGACTTCGCAGTGGGTGATGTCTCCTTTGAGCACATGCAACGTTGTGTGACTGACCTGCAATTCCTTCATTCCGATTCCTCCCTCATAACCTGTGTTCAGTCCGGACATATCAATATGTACACTTTACCGTGAACTACTCGGGCATAAATGACCGAGCTTCTGGGAACAGAGCAGACTTGCCGCGTTGAAAATCCAACGCAACAGCGGTTTCTCCTATTAACCGAGGCCAGTTCCTGACCTGTGCCTTTAACGCTGGGCAAGCGCTTTGTTGAGGATATTGATGGCCGCATTCACATCGCGGTCAATACCTGTGGTATGACAATGCGGGCAATCGAATGTGCGGATCCGCAGCGGTTTCTTGCCGGTGTTTTCCCCGCAATGCGAACACGTTTGGCTCGTATAAGCGGGGTTCACCAATACCAGTTCCTTGCCGTACCACTCGCATTTGTACGCCAGCATGGACTTGATTTTCGCCCAGGCGGCATCGGCAATGGAACGCGCCAGCTGACGGTTCTGCAGAAGATTCTTGGTTTTCAAATCTTCCAGGACGATCAGGTCGTATTTTTTGACCAGGCTGGTTGTGTATTGTTGCAGATAGTTGTTGCGTTGATTGGCAATCTTTTTGTTGATACGCGCCACTTGTTCCTTGGCTTTTTGGACATTTTTGAAATCAGAAAGCTCCAGTTCGATTTCTTGCGCTTTCGATTGTTCGATTTTGACAAGCGCCTGTTGACGGCGCCGGGCCAATTTCCGTTCCCATTGCCGTTTTTGTTTCGCCAATGAACGCTCGAATTGTTTGTTCGGCAGTTTGTAACCATCCGATTGGATGGCCAGGTCGGCAATGCCGAGATCAATCCCAACGGATTTGCCTGTTGATTCAAAAGTTGTTGCCTCAAACGCAACCTGCAGCGTCGCTTCAAAGGTGCCGTCCGCCTTCTTGTGTATGACCACACTCTTGATTTTGTCTTTGACGCGATGCAGGCCATTGGCTTTCACCAAGCCCACTTTCGGCAATTTCAGATAATGATTATCCACGACCTGGATATTGCCGTTCACAAAATTCGATTTATAGCTGTTTTTGGGTCGCCGACGCGACTTGAATTTTGGGAAACCGTTCTGTTTCTTGAAGAAGCGGTCATAACTATCCGCAAGATCCGCGGATGTGTAAAGCAAACTGGTGCTTTCGGCTTCTTTCAGGAACGGAAATTCGATTTTCATTACCTTAATCAGATAATTCATGCCGAATTTGGTGACGAAAGAGCCGCCATTTTCATGGCGCGCAAGCTGCATCCCGAGCAGTTGATTCCAAAGGAATCGGTTCAACCTAAAATTGTTTTCGATGGCTTCTTGCTGAGCGACGGTCGGGTACAATTTAACTTTTATCCCTTTCAATGTCATTGTGATTCACCTCCTTTTTCCTTGCTATCTTTGTGTTCATTGTACCATTTAAGGGCAGACAATACGCAGTAGGAGGAGTGCGAAAAAAAGATAAAACAGCGGGAATTCATCACGGGTTTGAAAGCCCGTGTTTCCTTCCCGCTAACTCAAAAATCCGGTTGATTATCCATTTGGCAGACCCATCCGGAGCGGGCACTCTGCTAGACATTTGGGCGGAAAAGGAATTAAATGGAATTGAAGAAATAACCGAAAGAAGGTTTTCAAAATGGCGGATAATCAGAAAAAAAAGAAGCAGATCCTCGGCGTCGAAAGTAATGTTTTCTTTGTCGGCTTGACCAGTTTCCTGACGGATACGACGACAAAAATGGTCTACAGCATCCTGCCTTTATTCCTGACGACACTGGGTGCCTCCAAAACGGAAATCTCGCTGATTGAGGGGATTGCCGAAAGCACGGCTTCCGTACTGAAATCCCTCTCCGGTTGGTGGAGCGACAAAATCGGCCGCAACAAGCCTTTCATGATCATCGGTTACGGCATCACCGCGCTCCTTTCCCCGCTGTTCGCATTCGTGACGACGCCCTTGCAGGTCCTGTCGATCCGTTTTGTCGAACGCGTCGGCAAAGGCATCCGCACCGCTCCCCGGGACAGTCTTGTGGCCGGTTCTTCTGAAGAAAACAACAACGCCGGTCTGAATTTCGGTTTCCATAAAGCGATGGACAACAGCGGAGCCATCGTCGGGCCGCTGACCGCCTTCGCTGTACTGGCCGCTTTTCCTGGCGATTACCGACGCGTCTTCCTGTTTGCGGCCATTCCGGGATTTTTGGGACTGCTGTCGATCCTCTTTTTTGTGAAGGAAGCCAAACGCACCAAATCGGAACGGCTAGGAAAAATATCCTTCCGGGATTTTCCCAAGGATTTCTACCTTTTTCTGGCAATCGTTTTCCTTTTCACGCTGGGGAATTCAACGGATGCCCTGCTTTTGATCAAAGCGAGCGACGTCGGCGTCAGCGATGCCTTCATCCCGATCATGTATCTGGTGTTCAATGCGGTTTCCGTCGCCTTCGCCGTTCCGCTCGGGAAACTGTCCGATAAGATTGGACGTAAACGCATCATCATCGGCGGCTATCTGATGTTCGCGCTGATCTATTTTGGATTCGGCAAGGCGGCTACCCCTTTCGCCATCGTCGGCCTCTTCGCCTTTTACGGCCTCTACAGCGCGGCGACGGACGGCATCCAGAAAGCGTTGGTATCCGACATCATCGGCAAGGAGAAAAAAGGCACCGGGTTGGGGCTATACAATGCGCTCCTGGGAATGACCCTATTGCCGGCCAGTCTGATCGGCGGATGGTTATACGATACTTTCAATAACCAAGTGCCTTTCTACTTCGGTTCCGCCACCGCCTTGCTTTCCGCTTTTTTGATGTTCCTCTTCTATCAACGCGGGAAACGCCACGGCACAAGCCATTCTTGATGCAATGCTGCATTCTAAGGGATAGGGTTAGCGGCGGAATTCCCCGTCAAACTGGTTTTGACGGGGAATCTTGTGTCGTGTGTGGTTGTACTTCCCCGCCAAGACGATTTTGGAGGGGAAACTGAATAGGATTCGAATTGATTTTGCCCGCCAATAAGGTTTTGGCGGGTTATTTCTAAGGATAACGTATATTCAACCTCAAAACTGAAGAAGCTGCATCAACCCAGTAAGGAGCGTTCTGGATTGATGCAGCCTCTTCGGTTATTTCAATAGTTTGGCGAGAGCAGCCATTTCTTCTTCGCTGAAGGTCAGTCCTTTGCCCATCTTTTCGTGATCGGGGCTCCATTCGCGGATATCGTATTTTGGCGGTCGGCCGTTCCAGCTGACCAGGTTCAGTTCTTTCGTCCAGCCTTTTGCGGAGGTGGACAGGACGCCGAGTTCTTCGACAATTTCAAATGTGATGTCTGCCATGTTTCATTTCCATCCCTTCTCATTCTCATGATAAAGCCTCATCGCTTTATTCAATCGTCTATTAATATATCAGAGGACTATTTCTTGGTAAAGTATTTCACAGCAAACTGTTTTTCGACAAAAATACGGAGCCTTTATCCATCAGGCCCCGATCCCATTTCTTTCCATTCTGTTTCATTACACTTCTCTGGTGAGCTTCACGCCGTTTAAAATAATGTCATAGGTGATTTCGGCATTCAAAGAATCAGAAACGCTGCAATATTTTTCTTCACTCAAGTCGATTGCACGCCAAACTCTTTTGCCATCAATGTCGCCGTCCACTACGAAAGTGATAGTGATAGCGACAAAACCTTTAGGAGCTTCTTCTTTACGGGTTCCGTCTGTGATGAACTCCAGTTTGCTGATTTTATCCAAATAGCGGTTCAAAATCATCGTCACGTCTATGCCGATGCAGCCTGCCAAAGCTGCCAGCAGCATCTCGGTAGGAGTGGCACCCTCGCCCATCCCGCCATACGCTGGCGTTGCATCCATCTTGATATCGTAGCCTGAATCACCCTGGGCGGTGAATTTACGGCCGCCTTCCCATATCGTCTTCACGATCATAGCTTCTCCTCATTTCTTTCGCTCTTTTCCTCCATTTTCAGGAATTTTCTGGCCCGTTCTGTTTTCGGAGCGGCAAAGAAATCCTTTGGCTGCCCCTCCTCCACTACTACACCGTCTGCCATGAAAATGATCCGGTCAGCAACATTCCTGGCAAATTGCATCTCATGCGTCACGATGACCGGCTTCAGCGCATACAGGTTGTTGATGGTCGCATCGATTCTGCCGGCATCCAGATCCTTCAACGAAGTAATCACATCGTCATAGGTGCGGATTTCGAAATCGCCGACTTCCGGCATCAGAACGGTCCGCAGATAGGTTTCATCATTGGTGCCTAGGCCAACTCCGATCTGTTTGCCTGGGAAATCATTGACCGACAATATATCCGTGTTCGTTTCGCTGACGATGACCTTAACCTGGTTAGTGATATAAGGATCGGAGAACAGCATTTCCTTCTTGCGGTCTTCGGTGATTGTCATCTGACTGACGACCATATCGAATTTATTCGCTTTCAGTCCCGCTATCATCCCCGAAAACTCTTGTGAGACAAACTCAATATCCACATCCAAACCTTTGGCAATTTCTTTGGCGATGTCTGCATCGAAGCCGTCCATCTCCTGATTTTCATTCAAAAAATTATACGGCTGGTAAGTCCCCATCAAGCCTACTTTGATGACACCGGCATCCTGAACCTGTTGCAGCAAATCCGTCGTTTCTGTTTGAGAGGAGCTCTCTGTCATCGCGCTGGACTCATTCGTCGCGCCTCCCCCACCGCACGCTGTCAAATAATCACTGTCATAACAGAGCCATCAGATCGTTCAGACTGCTTTTTTCTAGCACCCGGATAGTAGCAGGTACTTTCTCCAAATTATTTTTATCAGGGGCTGCATCCTGCCATTTCGCTTCCAGCTCAGCATCCGTCAACGGCATTCCGGGAGATCCTATTGGCACGCTGACCTCCCGAGTGTGGACAGTTCCGTCTGCCATCGCAATCCGGATGATTGTGAATCTACCCTTCGGAATTGCTTGAGAGTCGGGTAGATGATGAACGTCATATTTTCTGGACATTACTTTCATGAGCTGCTGGGCCTGATCGGAAATAGCCTTGGCCTCAAATTTTTCCAGTGTGTAGGCCTGGCCCAATAGAGCCAGAGCTACTACATATTCGATGCTGAATCGGCCTTGTTCCCCAGTCACTGGGTGTTTGTGGATCAGCGCAGCATCCCCGTCAGGAGGAAATATGATAGCTATGTTTGCTATATTTTCGACAGGCAATTGCAATTTTGCCAGCTGCCGGGCTGCATCCGCACCGTGTAAAGCGGCTGAGCAGAAGGGAAAACGTTTGAACCACAAACCGGGCGTTGCTATTCTCCACGAATCCCCCCAGTTTTCCAACAATGCCTTACGAGTTGCCTCGCTGATTTCTTGCCCTCCGTATGCAGCCAGATAGCCGCTTGTAGTATCAAGCGCCGCTGCAGAACCAAGAAATCCTTGCTGAGTCAATTCGATTGATTGGACCGCTTGTTGCGCTGCCAGACCGGCATGCAACGGCTTCATTTCCGTTCCGAACTGCACGCGCAGACCAGCAGCCTGACTGGCGGCGATTCCGACAGCATTCTGCGTTTCGGCAACAGTGAATCCGAGCAATCGGGCTCCCGCAAAAGTAGCCGCGACGCCACCGAGCAACGAGGTATTGTGCCATCCTTGCAAATAACTTATCGTCCCAAAAGCCTGGCCGAGCCTTGCCATCACTTCCACGCCGATGATATAGGCATCCAAAAATTGTTTGCCGGAAATTTCCCGTCCGGCAGCCAACGCAAAAAGCGCTGGCAAAATAACCGAGCTAGGATGACCGCGCACGTCGGAATGGACATCGTCATAATCAAGCGCATGTCCCATAAACCCGTTCACAAGTGCCGCTTGCCGCCTGTTTGCTCGTTTATTTTGGCCGATCAAAGCCGCGACAGGATGCCCGCCTTCCGCTTCGATGGCGTGTAGCAACTTCAGCACACCGGCATCTTCCCGGCCAGCAAGAGCGCTGGCCAAATAGTCGAGGATACCGCGTTTTGCTTCACGCAAGGCAGCTTTATTTTTTGTAGGGGTTGTCTTCAAAACTTCAGCGGCCAGCATTTCAGTAAATACTGTCAAGCCTTCCATTGATCCAGCACCTTGATCGCCAACGCTGCGAAATAATCCGCTGCGACCGCCAAGGCTTCCTCCTTGAGATTGAACTCAGGATGGTGCCACTCACGTGTGCCTTCCACGCCCATGAACACAAAGAAACCGGGTATGAGTGTTTGGTAATGCGCAAAATCCTCTCCACCGGCAACCGGTTTCGGCTCCACGAAACGATAGCCTTGCTCTTCAGCCGTCTCTGCCAAGATTGCCTTGAATCGGACATCGTTGTCCACGATGGAAACATAAGGGTGCCAGCGGAAATCGGCAACCGCTCCGAAACCGGATGCGATCCCTTCAGCAGCCCGACGCATCAATTCCGGTATTTTTTCGCGATCTTCTTTTTGAAAAGCGCGGACGGTCCCTTCCAGATAGACTTTCTCGGGAATGACGTTCCAAGAGTTGCCACCGTGGATCTGGGTAACGCTGATGACTGCATTATGGAATGGGCTCGTGTTGCGGCTGATGATCGTCTGTAGTCCGGTTATGATCTGGCTTGCGATGACGATCGGATCGATGGTGGAATCAGGAATGCCGGCATGCCCGCCGACGCCGTGAATCTCCAGTTCGAAGCGATCCGCGCTGGCCATCAGCCCGCCCTCACGGATCCCGATTGTGCCTACCGGAAGATCCGGCTTGTTGTGCATCCCGAAGATCGCGGAAACCTCCTTCAGAGCACCGGATTCTTCGACCCACTTCGCCCCTTGCGCGATTTCTTCGGCTGGTTGGAAAATGAATCGGACCGTTCCTTTCAACGATGCTTTTTTACCCTGAAGCAGAATTGCAGCTCCGATCATGGAAGCCGTATGATAATCATGACCGCAGGCATGCATGAGTCCTTCCGTTTCGGAAGCGAACGGCAGACCTGTCGCTTCTTTGACCGGCAAAGCGTCGATGTCCGCACGCAGCGCGATGGTCGGACCAGGCAATGCGCCCACAATTTCCGCGATCAGACCGGTCTCCAGCGGGAAATCGAGGATAGTGACTCCTTCTTCCGTCAACCAGTAGCGGATGCGCTCGGTCGTTGCAAATTCCTTTGCCGATAATTCCGGATACGCATGCAGTTCGCGCCGGTAAGCGACCAGCTTTTCGTAGAACCCCGTTTTGGTTTGTGTGTCCGTTTGCGTTTCAGTCATGGTATCATTCTTCCTTTCGATGGTTCACTATATTATTCCAAGCTGGGCGAACCCGTTCAGCAAGCGCCAATGCCGCTTCGACATCCAGATGCTTCTGCAGGCGATTGTCCTCCGACCAGACTCCTCGCATCGCTTCCGTTCCGAAATTATTCTTCATCATAATCATATCTATCACATGTGATGCCATTGTCTGATTCCTCCCCAAAACGTATATCCGTATTTCCTTACTGCGCGTGGCTTCTTTTGTCCGCACTTGCTTGCTTTCCATTCAAAATGAACAAAAACAACTTCTGTTAGCTTACCATTTCAAAGTGGCTCGGCATATTCTGCATTTCTGAACACGCTTGATAGAAAAAAACGAACACCCCTCACCTTTTTCCGGAGTAAAATGGTAGGAAAAGCTGAACGGGTTCGTTCAGCCCTGATTAAGGAAACACTGTGACCTAATCGGTCAAGTGTATCATGCCTCTAAGCGATTGAAATCGCAAGAGTCATGACAATTTAGGAAATCTGTCCGCCTGAGCATCGAAGAGCGCAATTGCTGAGAGACTTCCGAAACAAAGGAATCAACGTGACCGTACCGGTCAGTTGTATCATGTTTCTAAGCCATCAAAGATGGCAAGAACCATGACAAGTCGACCAGTATGTCTTGGCTCGCAGAGACAAGAGGTTCCTTATTCTTTTTTCCGAAGGGCTAACCCGTGAAGCTAGACATCATTTTAGATGCATGAAACATGTTGAAAACTTGTGAAACACCTACGGTGATGCACTTTTCACTCTGGAAAATTTTATAAATTCCTATATGACCACAAAAAAAAGACCTAAAAACACCGCTTATGCAGTGTTTTTAAGTCTATATTCGGTATTTCATATTCGACGACGGGTATTCGGCCCTCAAGTTTATCTTATCGCTTCCGAAAGACTTGTCGGTCAGGCCTGTTGCGGATGCAGGATTTCCCAGATGACCGTAACGGTGTCACTATTGCTGATGTCTTCAGGCTCAAGATCGATCATCGGAGCGCTGTCGTAGGCCATTTTTGATGAGGCCGCATAGACACGGGAGCGCACTTCGATTTCGCCCCAATCGTAATCGATCGCCAAAATTTTCCCGAGCATGACGCCGCTAGCCTTAGCCAGCACTTGTGATTTTTCCTTGGCATCTCGAACAGCACTCTCCAGCAGAGCTTGTTCGACTGCCCGGCGATCCTTGAGGAAAAAATAAACCGAAAATTCCGGATCCGCTTCGCAGACCGACAGTGCCAAGAGGATTTCACCCAGGCGTTTGCTGTCGTTTCCGAAGGTGATCTTTAAGTCATTCCGATAACGGTAACCTAAGAAGTAGCGCTTATTCTCGCCGCGGAAATCGTTCCTGTGCTCATACGCGCTGTCGATCGAAAAGTGTGTGGAACGTATTTCCTTTTTAGAAAATCCGAGTGGCAGCAAGGTTTCCCGGACTTGCTCCAACGCCAAAGCGGCATGTTGCATCGCCAATTCGTAGGTGTCCTTGATGTCCTCCAACTGCAGCGAAATCGCGATTGCATCAGGCGACGCGCTGGCGAAACCTTTGCCTTTGACAGTCATTCTTGAAATTTCCATTTCGGTTATCCCCTTTTTAAATAGATCAACTTGTCTTCATTAAGAAAGACTATCACGCAGAAAGCGGTTACGCAAAAAAAAACAGAGAGTCATGAAAGAAGGCCCACTGTTCAAGAAGACTGTCCAGTTTCATGGGCATTCTGTTCCTTCGCCTTTTTCGTTTGCCGATTGACAAAGAGACGCACGCCATAAGTCAACGGTATCGAAAGATGCAAGACTACCTGCAGACCGTGAAGCATCACAAATTCAACCGTATTGATCGGAACAGGCAGATCCATGCCCAGATGATACAACTGATAAGACCGCTGCGCCTGCAGTCCGGCCATCACCAAGAAGAAAACATTGCTCCAAAAGGGACTGCGCGTATAGATGTCGAAAAAGGCATTCCGATAAACAATGTTAACCAGAAAGAAAAGAGCACTGACCATGATGATGATCATAATTGCATTTTGGTATGAAATCCCGCCAAGGCTGTCGATCGGCAATGAGATATAAATAAAAAGCAACGCTGTCATGAACAACAAACTATAAAAGCCGAATCTGTAGCGAACCTTCTTTTGATTGTCATCGTAAAATTTCACATTCATTCCTCCTTAGCTTCTGAAAAAGTTTTTACCAACACATTCATTTCATTTTTCAGCATATCAATTTCGCAATAGGCGAGCTTCGGATTGTTGAAGGCGAAATAACGATAGATTTGATTCACACGCAATCGGAATTGTTTCGGGCTGATCGGCAATCGGCCCGCGCGCTTCACGCCGCCCTTCCCGTTCAACAGAAATTGTCGGTTCAATGTATGAATGACTTGAACCCACGAATGTATCGCTTGGGAAAAACCAGCGCTGGCTAAATGGGTATCCCCTTCAAAAGCGGCTTCCTTTACAATTTCCAACTGTAACGTCGTTTCCTTCATGAAACAAGCAATCGTTGACTGACGCAGTGTTTCCGGATACGTTCCTTGCATCACTAGCTTTCCCTTTTCTGCTGTGATCGGATGATCCACTGATTCCCAAAGAATTCGACCATAATGAATTTCAGCCGCCATGTTGCTGTTCACGACACCGAAAGGATGACCAGTCTCGTACTTGATCGCAATCTTTCCGTCAAGGCAATCCGTGATGGCAAGATCCACAAGTCCAATATCTCTTAAAGTAAATCCAACCCGTAACCCGCCTTCTTCCAATCGGTGAATTGCCTGATCCAATTCAGGATGGAACCCCTCTTCAGCGCCGTAGTACAGCAAGATATCTGACCCTTCGCCATTGTCCCCATCCTCGCAAACCATGACGCCCTTCAACCCAGGAATGCTTTTCAGTTCGCTCACAATCTTGTCTTTGTTCACTTGGTCCACGCATGCCACCTCACATTTTTCTGATGGAAAATCTTGTCGGAAAGGCCGTTTGGAAAATTCGACTAGCCCATAAATATTAGTCGATGACCCCGAGGCGTTCAATTTGATTGCTTTTATCATATCAGTTTTTAACAATTATCGCAATTTTGACATTATCTCCCATAACAGGATAATAAGTTATGGGAATAGCGCCAAAACAAGAATGTGGCGTCCTCTTTCAGCTTGTCGGTCTTCCGAAAACATGCTATCATATTACCTATACTAATGGGAATGAATGTCTCCCGAAGCAAATCGCTTAAACCGCTTATATAAGCTGATGACTTCTGCGCAATAGGCGCAGTCCGTCGTCAGCTTTTTTAGTGGAAAAATTTGGAGGTGCACGTTTTGATCTACAGTATCGCTCTTATTCTCATAATCGGTTTTCTGTTCAGTTCGCTCTTTATCCGATTGCAACTGCCAGGCTTGTTGGGCTTGATTTTGACCGGTATCCTCTTGGGTCCTTTTGGCATGGACCTTATGGCGCCGGAATTGTTGGCCATTTCTGCGGACATCCGAAAAATTGCTCTGATTGTCATTCTCGTCCGGGCAGGTTTGACCATGGAGCTGGGCGATCTCAAGAAAATCGGCCGCCCGGCTATCTTGATGACCTTTTTGCCTGCAACTTTCGAGATCTTGGCTGTCACCTTGTTGGCGCCGAAATTATTGGGCATCACATTATTGGAGTCCGCCATCCTTGGTACTGTTCTGGGTGCAGTATCACCGGCTGTCGTTGTCCCGCGTATGATCATGTTGATCGAAAGCGGCTACGGCAAGGCTAAAGGGATTCCACAGATGATTCTGGCGGGTGCTTCCGTTGATGATGTTTATGTCATCGTGCTGTTTACCTCATTCATGGGCATGTACACCGGCAGCGGCTTCCAGGCCATTACGCTGCTTTCCGTTCCGGTTTCGATCGCGTTGGGTCTGCTCGGTGGCCTACTGGTCGGCTTGGGATTGGTCTTTCTCTTCAGAACATTCCACATCCGCGATACGATGAAAGTGATGCTGGTACTGAGCGCCAGCTTCCTGTTGGTGACGGCTGAGGATTCCTTGGCAAAATTCATTCCGTTTTCCGGCTTGTTGGGCGTCATGGCTGTCGGAGCGACTTTATTGAAAAGACGTCCGGAATTGGCCAAACGTCTGAATGATAAATTCGCCAAAATTTGGTCTGCAGCCGAAATCTTCCTATTCGTGTTGGTTGGATCAGCCGTTGATATTTCGGCCTTGGGCGGTGTTGGTTTCGCAGCGGTTACTTTGATTTTCGGGGCTTTATTTTTCCGGATGGTGGCGGTCATTCTGGCCGTTTCAAGTACAAATCTGAATACAAAGGAACGCATTTTTTCCGCTATGGCGTATATACCGAAAGCCACTGTCCAAGCTGCCATCGGATCGATTCCTTTGGCTGCCGGAGTCGAAGCGGGCAGCATCATTTTGAGCGTCGCCGTCTTGGCGATCATCTTGACCGCGCCGATCGGAGCCACCTTTATTGACCGAACTTACAAGACGTTCCTGGCTAAAACTGACTGACCTATTGATAAAAAAACGAGGCGCCCTGTCCGTTGGATGGACAGGGCGCCTCTATTTTTCAGTTTTTCAACGTTTCTGCATGATGTAGAAAACATAGTTGTAGTACGCACTGTATTTTTCGAAATGTTTCATTTCCTGACGGTTCTCTTCCACCAAAGCTTTTGCGTCCTCGCTGTGGCCGTGCCTTTCCAGGAATGCCGCTTCATTGGTCTCGTAGTAATGATAGTAATGGCTCGTCCAGTCCGATTCGGGCAGGACGAAATGAGCCACCGGGATGTAGCCGGCATCCTCCACTTGGGCAATCTTTTCCGCAATCGTCCCCATTTCCGGATAGACTTCGGTCCAATATTTGTCCACAATCTGCGGACGTTGCGGCGTCAGCCAGGAAATTTCGGAAACGACCAAGTAACCGTCTTTTTTCAGCAACGGACGCCATTCCCGGATGCCTCTGGAAAAACCGATGTTGTAGATGGCGCCTTCCGCCCAAATGACGTCCAATGATTCGGGAGAAAAGGCAAGCTGCTCCATATCCATTTCCTTTACCGTCAAGCGGTTCATGATGCCTTGCTGCAAGGCTTTGTGCTTCAATATGCTCAAAAATTCTTTGCTGCTGTCGACCGCAGTGATGTGGGCTGGCGTCTGTTCGCTCAGAACCATGGTCTGCGCGCCGGTTCCGCAGCCTACATCCAAAAGTTGCGCTTGCGGGGTCAATTGCGGCAGAAACTGCAGCGCTTTGATGGTGCTCTGTTGGCTGCCGGGACCTTGGCGCGGGTTGTTTTTGTGAAAATCGATGATCAAATCCAATGTTTCCATGATTTCCCCTCCTGATCTGCGTCGTCATGCCTGTCAGCGCAAAAACTTACTGCCGCTCGCCGACGACTGTGTAGCGTTGTCTCAGATGCCGTTGTCTTTCGATTTCGTCCACCAGTGCAATCGCGTAATCCGCATAACTGATGTAACTTTCACCCTCGCTGTTCAGCAGCAGCGTTTCTGCCCCTTCAGCGTATTTTCCGGTCCGGTTGCCGTTCGGGTCAAAATAAGCGGATGGCGAAAGATATGTCCAATTGACCTTGCTTTCCTTCAGTAGGCTGAGGGCCTTGGCCATGTTTTTCGCAGTCGGTTTGAAAGCCTCGGGGAAATTGGCTGTTTCCATCACCCGGATCGTTTTTCCGGGATCTGCGTAAAGGCTGCCGGCGCCGCCTACGACTATCAGACGCGTTTCCGGCAGGTGCTTCAATTCATCGATCAAGGACTGCAGCGAAGTGACATGCTCCTCTTCCATCCCCTCCGGCGCATTGAAAGCATCCACAATCACATCGAACCCTTTCAGATCCTCCACCTGTACATCGAAGATATCCCGCTCGATGATGGCTACATCTTTATCGGCGAGCTTGGCGGGATTCCGGATGATAGCCGTCACCTCGTGTCCCCGGGCATGCGCTTCTTCCAAAATAAGCCTGTCTTGTCTGCCTGTCGCTCCGATGATTCCGATCTTCACTGAAACCCCTCCGTCCTGTTCTCAAACATCCCTCTGTCTCCTTCATTTTAGGATTCCGAGGATAAGAAAAGCTGAACGGGTTCGTTCAGCCCTGATTAAGGAAACACTGTGACCTAATCGGTCAAGTGTATCATGCCTCTAAGCGATTGAAATCGCAAGAGTCATGACAATTTAGGAAATCTGTCCGCCTGAGCATCGAAGAGCGCAATATGCTGAGAGACTTCCTGCGTCAGCAGGTTAGTCGAATAGTATCCTTGGCTCGCAGAGACAAGGGGTTCCTTGATCCTTTCCGAAGGGCTAACCCGTGAAGCTGGACATCATTTTAGATGCATGAAACATTTTGCAAACTTGTGAAACACCTACGGTGATGCACTTTTCACTCTGGAAAATTTTATAAATTCCTGTATGTTAAAAAAAGCCCTGCAGAATCCTCTCGGCTCTGCAAGACTTCGTTTTTCTGATTATTCCGGAATAGAGTCCCCAATTTTATGTGGGTAGATATTCGCGATAACTTCTCGGTCGATTTTCTTGTTGAAATAGATGCTCATGACCAGCGCAAAGACTTCCGCAATCGGAAACGCCCACCAGACAAATGACACGTTCCCGAACAAAGAAAGCAGGTAGGCTGCCGGCAGCAGTACGACGACCTGGCGAATCATGGAAACCCACAAACTCAGTCCACCTTTCCCAAAAGCTTGGAACACAGAACCGGAAACGATATTGTAGCCTGCAGCAACATAGCACAGACTGATGATCCGTAAAGCTGGTATCCCGATTTCCAGCATTTCATCGGACGCATTGAATAACTGCAGAAGCGTACCCGGAATCAGTAAGAAAATGGCGGCACCGATGAACATGATTGCCATCGCATATCTTTTCGACAAGCTGATGGTCTGCTGGATCCGTTCTTTTTGGTCGGCACCGTAGTTATAGGCGATGATCGGAACCATTCCGTTGTTCAGGCCGAAAACCGGCATGAAGATGAAACTCTGAAGTTTGAAGTAGACACCGAAAACAGCAGTCGCTGTCGGTGTGAAGCGGATCAGGATGTTGTTCAGGCTCAAATTCAGGAAGGAACCGACAGCCTGCATCAGAATCGACGGGCCGCCGATGGAATAGATTTTTTTGATCGTTTGCATATCCGGGCGGAATCCTTTAAACGATAAAGTGATTTCCTTGTTGAAACGAACGTTGAAAAAGAAGGCTAATGAAGCAGCGACTATCTGCCCGATCACAGTTGCGATTGCAGCGCCCCTTGTCCCCATTGCCGGAACACCGAACCAGCCGAAGATGAAAATCGGATCCAAGATGATGTTCAGGATCGCGCCTGTAGCTTGTGTCGTCATCGTGTACAAGGTTCTGCCCGTCGACTGCAGCAAGCGTTCCATGCTGACCTGCATAAAGATCCCGAACGAGAAGACACTGATGACTTGCAGATAATCGATTCCGTAGGCGATGATTTCTGCATCCTTCGTCTGGAAGGAGAAATACAGCGGGATGAAAAACAATCCCAATGCCAAAAACAACAGGAAATGCATGGCATTCAGAAAGATGCCGTTATCGGCCGTACTGTTTGCGGCCGCGTAATTTTTTTCGCCCAGGCGTCTGGAAACCAAGGCATTGATCCCGACCCCAGTCCCGACCGCCAAAGCGATCATCAAGTTCTGAACCGGAAACGCCAAGGATACTGCCGTCAAGGCTTTTTCTCCGATCTGGGCCACAAAGATGCTGTCGACGACATTATATAAGGCCTGCACCAGCATCGAGATCATCATCGGCACAGACATCGAAATCAGTAATTTGTTGACGGGCATGACCCCCATCTTGTTTTCTGCCATCGCTGGCTGTTTGTTTTGTTGCATAATGTTTCCTTTCCAAAAAAGTGGAGCCGTCTATTCAACGGCTCGCCTTTTTGTAGCTATAATTTTTTCTTGACTCTTATGGTTCATCTGCCTCTTGGATAGGCAATTCGATTTTGGTCAAGTATTCTTGCGGTGTGAAGCCTCCGCCGTTGTAGTAGGTTTCATAGGAGATGCCGTTCGTTTCGAAATCATGTACCGCTAACCACTGGTCCATTTCCTGATAAATCTTGGGAATTTCATTATAAGGACCGATGTTCAGACAGGATATCCGTTTCCCTGCCGGAATGATGGACATACGGATGTCATCTTGCGGAGGCAACATTTTTGCGATCGGATAACCGACTTCGATTTCGACGTTTTGCTTCGTGAATGACTGACTGCTCCCCATGGATAAATCCAGGGGGTTCCAAGGGCTGTTGGGACGTCACGGACTGTACTGGCGATATTTCCAAAAAAGTGGAGATGTCGTTTTTCTATTTCCGTTCTATTCCCAAAAGCCCTTAGACTTTCTCAACAAGGCGCCCGATGGCACCATTCGCGTTGAAGGCTCACAGCTGAACCTTTTGGTTGCTCTATCCATTTGTTAAGCTAATTGAAAATCTCGCAGTCCGAAATTGCAGGACTGGCGTCCGGTTGATTGGCAGAGCG
>NZ_FJND01000007.1:115898-120741 GCF_900067165.1 Trichococcus sp. ES5 | reverse complement strand
AGTGTCCAGAAATGAACCATTTTCTGGACACTGCTATTCCTTTTCCAACGCTCGTAAAAGTTACATTACAACACCTACGAGCGTCTTTACTACCTTCATAATAGACACCTGTCCATTATCGGTAAATAAATCTTTTTAAAAGTCTCTTGCCTTCCTTTTATCTTTACTTTACTTTATAATATAGTAAAGTAAAGATAAAAGAGAGGGGGAGTCACATGTTAAACGTATCTGAAGTGCTCACGATCTTAGAAAAAGAAGGCCTTACGAGTTCTAGGCAAGTGGTCTTGCGTTGGATCCGTCAAGGAGACTTGCCAGCTGTACAAGAATCCAGAAAAACAGGCTACCAAGTTAACCGAACAGACCTCGATGACTTTATATCCAAGAAAAAAGAAGCCGCTACAAGCACCGAATCCGCCGAACAGATAACCAATGACTATCGAGCAGGCTACCAGGCAGCCATAAAAGATCTGTTGGAGATAGCTATGGTGAGCGGGTCCGGAGACCTTTTTCTTTTCAGGAAAAATGCCAGTATCCCAATCCATTTAGCTGATTTCAAGGAAATGGCAGCAAGAAATTTCAGCACCGGGAAGAACAATCCCTTCTACCAAACCGCCATTAAAAATCTCTTTCACCCATTCGGACGGAAGACACCGGAGAACGTCATCTATGTCTATCCTTTGGGAGATTATTATAAACTGGCCAATCTGATCGTCAGTAAAGATGAATTGGCTGATTTCATGAAAGAGATGGATTTGGAAGGTGCCAGTCTTTCCGATGTTTTCGCGAACCTTTATCTTTACTATCTGACTTCAGGTAAAGTAAAGTAAGAAATACTTCCATTAATTCAGACAAAAGGGTGTTTTGGGGACTTCTTTTCCTTCTACTCAGAAAAAACAGGTCCGAAATAACACATTTTGAGGCGATTTCAGATTTGATTTGCCGGAAGCCATCAATAAGAAACGAAAGGGTGATTTCATGATTGATTATCATTACCAAACTTTTCTGGTTTTAGCTGATTGCTTGGATTATGCAAAGACTGCGCAAGAACTCTGTTTGTCCAAACCAGCAGTCACGCAGCATATCCAATATCTCGAAACGGATTTGGAGGTTAAATTATTCCAGAACCAGGGTGGCAATTTGGTGCTTACCAAAAAAGGAAACTTGTTGAAAGATCGTTTAGTCGTCATCAATGAGCACATTGATGATTTATTACGCTCATTGGCCACTTAAAGTTAACAGGTGTATATTAGGCGTAACAGAAAGATTGGGTTTTATGAAAAGAGATATGGCTAAAAAACTTTGGTTATTTGCTGCCGCCTGTTTTTTTTTTATTGCCAATCGCCAGAGTACATGGCTAAGCAGTTAACGTACGTACTTTTTTATAAAGTAGAGAAAGTAGAACTAAAGTATAATAAGCAAGGCTGAGCATTCCGCGATATATGTTTGCTTTTTCCGAGGATAGCAATGAGCTGGTCACAGTTTTTTTGGTGCGCAGGTTTAGTCAAAATATATTATCCATGAATCCTCTTTATACTTTGCGTTCCTTCCTTCATTGAAACTTCAATGAGCGTTTTTGTGACAATACCCCAATCTTTCCGTATACCTTTATCAGCATATTTTACGCCGGTTATTAAAATTTTAATATTTTTAGGCCATTGTTCAACCGCATCGGCTAGATACGTCGTTTCCATAGATTTGGTGATTTCATAAAGGGAAGCTAAGCTATTTCTCTTGGTTTCTTCATCGATAGCGCTTACCCATGAGGAAATAGTTCTTTGTGTGTAATTGGAAAATCTTGTGGTAGAGGGCGTTCTAAGAAATTTATCTTCATTTATTAACCATGTGTAAGGGTCGTGCTGTAGGATGGACCATGCGCTACTTTTTATTATGGAGAAATCCCGTTCTTCTTCTAACATTATTCCTACAACAGAAGCTTCTGGAACAATTTTCTGTATTCTGTTTCTAGTCTTTCTGAATTGATCTGAAGAACGTAACGAACTATGTATCCCTGGACCATCATGATTAAAAACTTTTATGATATTTTCATTTATTTCACGTTTAGTAAATACGGCTGCGAATACTGCCAATGTTCCCCCTTTTGAATGTCCACCTAGGTAGTATTTACCCCCAAATTTATCGTGTATCCTTTCCAAGTAGTCAGCGGCTGATTTCTGTGATGGAATTATTGTTAAATAAGACATATTCAAATCTTCTTTCCAACCAACAAAAGTGGATGTGGTACCCCGGAAAGAAAGGAAATAGTGATTATTAGACAATTCAAACGTAACGGCAGAAAACTGCGTTTCTTCTGATTCACTTATTAAATTGATGACCTCATGAACTTTTATTGATCTAAAACGAGTACTTGTAGAAATCTCAGAAAATAATAGGCTATTGTTTTCTGCATTCCAAGTTCTTTTTACCAGAAGCGGTACCAAATTGGAATTGTAAATTTCAAGAAAAGAATAGCTTTCTTTCGTGGGTAACAAACTATAATCCAAATACGCTAACTGTGAGAAAATGAGGCTGTCAATTTCGTTTAGTGGCGCTATTTCAAAGGGCACATCTTTCATTCTTCTTACATAGTCAATAATATTACTCATTTTTTCCATCACCTAAAATCCCATTAACACCTGAAAAAGTTATGAGGCTCATTTTTTTTGACAATTCATCTAAAGGGATTTTCTTCGGATCGCGTAACCACTCTTGATAAACCTCCATCATTCCGGCTATTACATAATTAATAGTCAAATCTCTAGTAAAATCATCTTCAAATATATCTAAATGTAAATTGGCTATCACTCGTTGTTTTAACGTTTGAGATATTTTTGCAATCAAGTTGATATCCCCGACTTTATTTGACTGCATTAAATCACTATAAAATTCAAAATCCTGTTGTATGATGTTTGTCAGAGATTCAAAGATCCAGGTTGGAGACTTAAAGTCTTTTTTCATATTTATGGTAGAAATAACTTCGTCAAATGATTGAACAATGTCATTTTCAATCTCCTCAAGTACTTGGTTAGTGCTCTCATAATAGTTGTAAAATGTTTTCCGATTCACATCGGCCGTTGCTGCGACTTGTGTAATTGTGATGGATTCTAAATTTTGGTCTGATAAGAGCTTAACTACTGCTTGCTGTATTGCTTGTTTTGTTTTTCGAATTCTGCGATCGATTTTTATTTCTGGATCCATACTCCGAACTCCTTCATTATATTATTTTTACTCTACGGGAACCCATCCAAGAGTTGCCCAGAACTCTCGCCCTAATAAATTTATACACCACTATCAATCCCTTTGATAAAAACGCCAACACAGCCGTAGCCTGTGTGACTTGAAATCGTAGGTCCCATATTTAAGACTTCGATTGATTTTGGATGGGACTTCGCTAAAATAGATTCCTTCAACCATTCGGCGCCGGCTCTATCACCGCTGGTTGCAATGAAAACGGTCTTGTCGTCAGCAGCCTCTAATGCCTGCACTACTTGATCAGTCATTCTTTGAAAGGCTCTTTTTCTTGTTCTTACTTTTTCAACAACTTCTAACTTTCCTTCTTTATTTACTGAAAGAATGGGCTTAATGCTTAATAGTTCACCGATTGCTGCAGCACCCTTTGAAATCCTACCTCCATTGTATAGATGGTTTAAATCTTCAACTGTGAACCAATGCTGATAAGATCGTTTATTAGCTTCTAACCAACTCACTAACTCAAGAAAATTATACCCTTCTTTTTGCTTTTGCACCGCATTATAGACCATTAAGCCTTGCCCAGCACTTGCTGATAAGGAATCCACAATAGCTATTTCGGCATCAGGGTATTCTTCTTTCAATAGATCTACTGCTTGGAGGGCACTTTGGTAAGATTCACTCATTCCCGAGGACAAACTGATATAAATGATTGGGATATTTTGTTTTGCACAACTTTTGAAAAATTCTAGATACCTACCTATACTGATTTGACTTGTGGAGGGCATAGAGCCATTTTTTAAGGCTGTGTAAAAAGAATCTATATCAAACGTCAATCCCAGGTCATCACGCAGAGTTTTCCCATCTAACATCACTTCCGTTGGAAGAAATTCTAGATTGTCTTTTTCAAAAAATTGATACGATAAATCACAACATGAATCAGTAACTATTTTATACATAATATAACCTCCTAAATCATATGGTACATGTGTGTATTATCCGTCACATGACCGTTATGAATCAATGGGCACTTTTTTGCCTTTATGTATTTTAAGAAACATTTTATTCGCTTTATGTGTACTTAAACTATTAATTAATGTGCCCAATTTAGGGAAACAATCTGCATCTTGAGAACATACTTGGTTTCAATGTTCACAAGGCAGGATTATTGGCTAGGATTCCTTTTTGAAGGGATTGCCCAAAATGAGGCTGAGGGGTCTATTGTACAATAGCCATTAGGTGTATTTAAGATTCATAGAATAACGCTTTGCTACGTTATAGTCCACAGGGGAATGAAGAGAGCAGCAAAAGCTGACTATATAAATTGAGTTAAATTGCATTCGTTTTTCCTCCTGTAGGCGTATACTAAAGAAAACACTTGAGGAGTGGGGAACATGGAAACAGAACGCCAAATCCGTGAATTGGAAAAAGCGATGACTACGACAGACAACCGCCGGTTGTACGAGCGTTGCCTGGCAGTCAAGTAGGTTCTCGAAGGCCACACCCGGAAAGAAGCCGGGCACACCATCGGCCGCGACGAGCATACTGTCAGCCACTATGTGAAAAATTACTGCCATAATGGAATCCAAGGTTTAGTCTCCAAAAAACAAAGCGGACGACCTTCACGGCTGACAGATGAACAGGAAGCGGAACTGGT
>NZ_FJND01000007.1:0-114918 GCF_900067165.1 Trichococcus sp. ES5 | reverse complement strand
ACCGTCAAGCAGGGTGTCAAGTTGACTTGGGTACGGAGCAAGAACTACATGAAAATAATGTTTCGCTTGAAGGACCTCTACCGTCGTCGGGCGGTGGCATTAAAAGAAGCCCACAACAAAACCGCCAATGCCATCCTGGCACTGGGTAATCAGGTTTATGTGGAGGCCATGGATTTCCGCGCATTGATGAAGCGGGCCAAAGAGACCACTGTCAATAAGGACGGGCGATTCAATCGCAAGGGGCGCTATGGCAAGTCCATCGGTTATCATGCGCCGGCCATGTTGGTCGGCATCGTGAAGCAAAAAGCATCCCAAGAAGGGGGTGCGCTGTACGAGGTGGATACCTTTAAATTTCGTGCCAGCCAATATAACCACATAAATGATACGTATATCAAAAAGACACGTGATGAACGTACGACCTTTGTTGCCGGGCAGCTTGTCCAACGGGATCTGTACAGTGCATTCCTCCTGAAAAACAGCCAACCGACACGTAACGAGACTGACCGCACAAAATGTAGCGCGACGTTTGCTACCTTCATGGCGCACCACGACACCTGCATCCAGACGCTCTGCCAATCAACCGGACACCAGTCCTGCAATTTCGGACTGCGAGATTTTCAATTAGCTTAACAAATGGATAGAGCAACCAAAAGGTTCAGCTGTGAGCCTTCAACGCGAATGGTGCCATCGGGCGCCTTGTTGAGAAAGTCTAAGGGCTTTTGGGAATAGAACGGAAATAGAAAAACGACATCTCCACTTTTTTGGAAATATCGCCAGTACGGTCCGTGACGTCCCAACAGCCCTTGGAACCCCCTGGATTTATCCATGGGGAGCAGTCAGTGGTTAACATGGACAAGAAAAAAATCATGGAACCGGCCCGACTGACTTGGGCAGGGGATAGCACGATTACAGGGATAGCTGCAACGCATCCGCAGTTGGGCAATCCTTTTCAATATGTGGTGTTCCAATTGTTGATGGACGAATGGAAAGGCGACAGGATCACTTTGGTTGTAGATTCCAAAGAAGTGAGAGATTACTTGTTGAAGGAAGAGGAGTATGCGTTCTATGCAGGATACAAGAAAAAATTATTGCGCCGGAGCCGGAAAGAAGCGGGGATAGATGTTGTCTCGATTGATCCATCCGAAGTTATCCGCTGGAAGAAACAGTGGGGGGAGTTCATCAACCAATACGTGCTGATCAATTATGACTCGCACCTATTCATGACTATTGATCGTCGGTTGTTCAAGCGCACGAAAAATTTGATGCCCTATTTTGTTCTGGCGCAAGCGGAAGAGCAAGCCGAGAGTAACGGCAGTTGGGCCGGGAACAGGATCGGGATTGAGCCGATCGATACGGATACGTTTGACAATGATGTCTATTTTGAAATGTTCCGGATGATAGGGGACAAATCAGCTTGCCAACTGGGTGTCGAAGATTTTCATCGGCGCCATGGCGGGATGAACTAGAAAATACAAAGCCACTATAATGAAGTGGCTTTTTTCGCTTCTTTTTGGAGTACTTTGCTGCGCCGGTAGGCCACGGATCGCGTCACACGCATGATGTTTTCTTCACCCGGGAAATGGACAGGGTTGATTGGGCTCTGGCTGTACATTTCGAGTACATCCAGGACATCGGTCGACAATTCACGGATATCGATCAGTCCATACATGCGCGGCGGCAGGATGTAGATGGGTTTATCTGGACTGGCGTTTTTGACCATCCTTTTGACGTCGTAAGTCAGGTGCGGGCAACAGACGACGATATCGAATCGGTCCATTTTTTCTTGGGCGATCATGAACGGAGAGAATTCGATTTCAAATTGGTCTTCCAACTGGTATTGCTGGATGTCTTTTTTAACTTTTGCTGCCAGCGCGCTGGATGAAAATCCGCCGCCGCAGCATAACAGGATATGGACCATATGACTTCCTCCATTTTTTTTGATAGGTCCATCATATCATTCAATGGAAGCGCTTGAAATGTTTATGTGCTTTTTGCGGAAGGATATCCTTCTTTGCATACCATATTTTTTTCAATGGAAGGGGCATATGGTATGATGAAAGAAATAAAACAAGCAGGATTTTTACTGAAAGGGGTGAGGGATGTGCTGCAGGCATTCCGATTAACTTTTGAAGAAAAGCGCATGTGGATGACTTTGGGCGGCAGTGTTCTCTTTGCGTTCGTGCTGGCCATCGCGGTCATTCTGCTCGATACGCGATTGGTCACGGCGCTTGATTATTTTCCGGCTTTTTTGCTGACGAGCGTCAACTTGGCCAAATCGATACTGAGCCTATTGGCGGGGTCGCTTTTCTCGGTGGCCACCTTTACGTTTGCTACGATGCTGTCCGTCATTTCCTTCTACTCCTCCAACTTCAGCCCGCGTACAGTCGAAAATTTTCTTTTGCACAAGACCTCTATGCAGACGTTGGGCATTTTTCTGGGGGGATTCATTTACTGTCTCTCGTCCTTGTTCTTTATGCGCAGTTCGGAAAATGAACAACTGGTCATTTCCGCGACGGTCGCCCTCGTCTATGCCCTCGCCTGTGTCGTCTACTTCATAAAGTTCGTCTATAATGTCGCAACGTCCGTGCAGTTGGAAAAACTGGTGATTAAAATTTACCAAGAGGCGGATACGATAGTCGATGAGACGATCGCGTACTTTCAGGAGAAACCGGTATTTGACCATCTTCCCCAATTAGAGACTTTGCATCAGTACACGGTCCATGCTGATAGGAATGGTTATGTGGAATATATCAACTTCGATCGTTTGGTGGAGCTGAGTACAGAATTTGAGGGGATTACGGTATTGCGCTTCAGGATTGGGGAATTTCTTTCCGGCAATGAACCGTTGGCCATTTTTTACACGAACCGGAAATTGGAGGATGAGCCGCGGCTGCAGGAAGTGCTGAACCGTAGCTTGACTTACGAAACGGAACCCTCCACGATGTTCGATCCGAATTTTGCCCGTAAAAAATTGATTGAGATTGCGCTGCGGGCAGTTTCGCCGGGAATCAACGATCCGAACACGGCGATTCACATCCTGCATTACAAGGCCTTGTTGGATGCCAAGTTTGCCCGTCTGCCTGGAAGATTCGTTTTGATGGGAGAGGAAAAGAAGGACTTCGACGAGGAAGCATTACGTTACAGCGGCTGCGTATTTTATGACTTCAATAATTTCTCCAAAGACCTATATGAAAGCTATGGGCAGCTGATCCACTACATGAAGACGGATATTTCCGGAGTAGTGGCCCTGTTTGATTCGTTGCTGACTGTCGCTTATGCGGCTCATCCGAAGAAATTGAGCTATATAAAGGATTACAGCAATTATTTGTCCAATCTGACGAGTCCTAACTTCACGGAAAGATTGGACCGGCAAAATATCGAGGAGAGGCAGCAGCGCATTCTGGGAATCGTCTGCGACGAAGAAAAATAAAGAAGAGAAATTCGAGCTCGCTCGAGTTCCTCTTCTTTATGCTGTACGGTACCACTGAATGCATGGAAGGTGGCTAATTCATATGTCTTTATTGTTGCGCCCATAAAGACTGCTGACGGTGAGCGACGTTCCGATCAAGCCTAAAATGATGATGTAACCGGCAATGAACCCAGCCGAGATGTATCCGCTGAGCGTCAATGCAAAAGCCGCCAACAGGTCAGCACCTTGGTAAGATAGGGAGCTGAAGGCCAAATAGGAAGCTTGCTTATCTTCCGGCACGAGATCGACTTTGCGGGCATTGATGTTCGGGGCGGAAGCCAGTTCGCCGATGGTCGCCAAAATCATCAACTGAATCAGAACGTAGATGTTGTTCATGACAGCAATCAATCCATAGCTGACGACATAGATCACAAGACCGTAAAGAATGGTCGCCTTTTCGGATCGCTTATCAGTGAAGCGCGATACCAAGAAAGTGAAGCCAACAACAAGCAATGTGTTGAGGACCTGCAGCAGACTGAGCATCCGGACGCCGTCGATCGGAACCGTGAAGAGTGTCAGCGTTTCGAACTCTTTTGAAAGCCGGACAGCGGTGTAGGTCTTCAGCGAGAACTCGGCCGTATTGAACAACGCCATACCCAGAATCAAAAAGAGCCATCGTGTATCTTTCGCGGCGATCCGGTAGTTCGATAATAGATCTTTTAGCCTGTTACTATGGCGTTTCTTCGTGGTGGCGTTCGTGTAGTCCAACTGACTCCGAAACAATAAGGCCATTGCCAATTGCGCTATCCCGGCCACCAGGAAGAGCTGGAAAAGGTAGTGCTGAAACAGGAAGCCGCCAAGTGAAAAACCCAGAGCCATCGACAAATTGAAGGTCCAATATTGCCATTGGTAGGCTTGTTTCCTATTTTCGATGGTAGTGCAGTCCATCAGTACGGCATCGTATGCCGGCGAATACAGATTGAAGGAAATGCCGCAGACAAGGTAACCGAGAATCAACCAACCATCTGCCGAAAGCAGGCCTGAAAATCTGAAGGCGATCAATAATAGGGATCCTCCGTACAGGCTCTGGAAAATATACAGGATTTTTTTTCTTTGGAAATTATCGGCAAGATAACCGCCGATGATGCCGGCCAAGAAGCATACGACCACATTTGTCATGACGAGCAAGCCAGTCAGTTGTTGATTGAAGACGCCGGCCAGATAGATGACCAGAAAAGGAATCGTGCAGGAATAGATCAAACTGTTTATGAAAGAACTGGCCAAAGTCGATCGGATGTTCTTTGAAAATGTAGTTGCCATAAATCACCTATCTTATTAAAGTTTCTATACACTGAAAGTATCACAGCTGCCGGTATTTTTCCAGCCGGAGGCGCCTTTTAGCGCAAGATGTCCTTATTTTTAACGCTTATAAAATCTTAACTTTCTTTTTATGGACAAAATACCGGTAAGTGTTTATAATCGGTTAAGAAAATCCGACTTTTGTCCGAGGCATACATCGGGCGTTTGCGTTATAGTGGAGACACACAAAAAGGGAAGCGCTATCAAATTTTGAGCTTCACTGAACCGATAAGGTAAATTCACAGAAAGTTTATTTTCGTCAGGTATAATCGGAAATAGGAGCAGCGAAAAAAAGAATAAGAGGTGAAGAAGTGGAATTGGAGAACACCACCCATCAAGGGATTACATTGAACCGCAAAATCGTCCAGTTTTTGACGGTAGTGGGGACAGTCGCGACACTCATCTTAGGCATTTGGATCTATCGGACAGGCTTCTTTGAAGCTGAAGGCAGTTTTAAAGCGTTGTTGGATGGAATGGGTATCTATGCTCCTCTCACTTTCTTGCTGATCCAAATTATCCAGGTTGTCTACCCCATCATTCCGGGCGGAGTGACGGTCGTAGTAGCGCCGCTCGTGTTCGGTCCGCTTTGGGGGTTCATATACAGCTTTATTGGTGTGCTGATCGGTTCGAGCATCAATTTCATCCTCGCCCGCAAATACGGGAAGACATTCGTCAGAGCATTCGTTTCGGAAGAAACATACAGAAAATACTATGGCTGGCTGACGAAAGGCAAACGTTTCGAATGGCTGATGGCTTCAGCTTTTGCTCTCCCCGGCTTCCCGGATGATTTCCTTTGCATGGTCGCCGGTCTGACGGAAATGTCAATGAAACGTTTCATGGCCATCTTCCTCCTGTTCAAACCGATCACCCTGTACTTCTACGGCATCGGCGGGGCATCGATTGTGACATGGGTGTTCCTGAATATGCCGACATTCATCAAAGGGTGGCTAGCCATCCAACCCGTGTTGCAGTGAAATCCAAAATAAAAACGATGAGCCTCGGAGGCTCATCGTTTTTTATGCTTATTTTCTTCTGACTTTCATCAATGCCTTGGCGATGAATGGAGCGATCAGACCGGCGGCGACGGCTTCGCCGAGTCCGTTGGTTGCGACGATGCCGGCCAATACCTTCAACAGGTTGGAGGGATCGACATTCAGTGCTGTGGCGTATTCATTGCCATAGAAAAGGGCGATGAATCCCAGGACAAGCACGGTATTGGTCAAAGATCCCAAAACGGCAGCGGTGACCATCCCGACTTTCTCCTGTTTGCGTTTCAGGAAAGCATGGAAAACAAGTCCTGCGACAAGCCCTACCATGACACGCGGAACGACCGCGATGATCGGATTGGTCCAGAGCAGCAGATCCAACGGGGAAGCGGGCAGTGTGTAAGCTTTGACCATGCGCGCCAGGCCCCAGACAAGCCCAACAAGCATGCCATCCTTCGTGCTCAGGACGAAAGCGGCCACGATGACGGTGATGTGGATGATGGTCGGATTCAGTGGCGGAATCGGGATATTGCCCAAGAAGGGAACGAACGTCTGGATGATGATGAACGCGGACAGAATGCCGAGAATGGCGATGCGGTACGTTTTATTTTTTTGTGTATTCATGAAGGCTCAACCTCTTTTGTGTTTGCATTTCGGCAAGCGCCGATATATAGGTATTCTACCAAATTGTTCCAAAAAAAAATAGCGGCAGCAGAAGTCCTTTTTATTATGATGCGCAATTATTTTATTTTAGGGAGAAAAAGGGTAAAATAGCAGTATAGAGCCAGAAAGGAAGCCGCCATGAAAAAATTTTTTATAGGTTTGATACGTGGTTACCAGAGATTTATATCGCCACTGTTTCCGCCGAGTTGCCGGTACTATCCGACCTGCTCGAATTATTCGGTCCAAGCCATCCAAAAACATGGCGCAATCAAGGGCAGTATAATGGGCATCTCACGCATTCTCAGATGTCATCCTTTTGTCAAAGGCGGCTACGATCCGGTGCCGGAAAAATTCAGCATCCGCCGCAACAACAAAGAAGACGAACACAATCATTCGGAGCATGAACATTCCCATGAGCACTAAGATTTTTCGGATTTTCCCATTCCAACAATCAAAGGAGCGAGTAAAATGGATGAATTAAAGAAGATTTTCTTAGCAGGTGTCGGCATGACCTCCACTTCGATCGAGAAGGCTGAAAAGCTGATCAATGAGATGGTCGAAAAAGGGCGCGTTACGGTCCAGGAAGGCAAAGAACTGCAGACGGAGTTGACCCGGAAAGCATCCGGCATCGTGCCGGCGACGAAAGCGGAACTCGATAATCTGCCGTTCGCCAAAAAAGAGGATGTGGAAGCGTTGGAAGCTAAGATGGACGCAATCAACGCCAAATTGGATCAATTGTTGAGCAAATAAGGAATCGTAAAAGTTGAAGGAGGGGGCAGGATGGCAAGAGATGAGCGTTTACATGAAATAGTCCGAATCCTGTCCTCTTACGGGCTGCAATTCCTTTACCACAACCAGGTAAAGCCGAGCCGAAAAGATCAAGATCCTGAGAACCTTCGCCTTGCTTTCGAGAAACTGGGGCCGAGCTTCATCAAAATCGGCCAAATCCTTTCCACCCGTATCGATATTCTTCCGCAGGCCTTTGTAGAAGAGCTGGCGCATCTGCAGGACAAAGCGCCGGAGTTTCCGTTTGCGGAAGTCGAACGCATCTTTATGGAAGAAACCAAACTGTCATTAGGCGAAGCCTTCCTGTCCATCGATGAAAAACCGCTCGCCAGTGCGTCGATAGCCCAGGTCCATCGGGCGGTTCTGCGCACAGGGGAAGAAGTGGTTGTGAAAGTGCAGCGCCCGATCATCGATGATCTGTTGATCCGCGACTTGGATATCCTGATACGGCTCAGCGGAAAGATCCCGAAGGAACTGGTTGAGGTAGTCGATCCGAAAGAAGCTTTGGAGCAGGTGAAAGCGAACACCTTGATCGAACTGGATTTCCGCAACGAAGCCCAGCTTCTGCAGCGCTTTAGGGACCTCAATGCCAACATCGCCTGCATCGGCGTTCCGAAGATCTATTCCGGGCTTACGACGCGCAGAGTATTGGTGGAAGAGTACATCGAAGGCACCAAAATCACCAATCGGGAACAGTTGGACTTGTTGGGCTATGATTTGGATGATATCAGCCGCAAATTGATGCTGGCCTATCTGAAACAAGTTTTCCACGACGGCTTTTTCCACGGAGATCCCCATCCAGGAAACCTGATTATCAAAGAAGGCAAAATCTATTTCATCGATTTCGGCATTATGGGAGATCTGTCGGAGAGCACAAAACAATCGCTGAATGATATTCTCCAGGGCTTGGCCTCGAAAGATCTGGATCGGATGGTGAAAGTCTGTCTGGAATTGGGGACGCCGAAAGGACGGGTTGATAAACGCAATCTGTACGCCGACGTCGAGATGCTGTTTGATATGTACCTTTCGAACAATATGCTGAACGTGAACCTTGGGACGTTCATCACCGATTTCATCAGAATGTTCAAACGGCATAACATCGCCATTCCGAGCGAGCTGACGATCCTCGCGAAGTCTTTGTCGATACTGGAAGGTGTTTTTCTGGAAATTTCTCCTGAACTGAACCTGATTTCGATCGCGAAGGACTATCTGAAGGAAAGTTTTACGCTGACGACGCTGATGCAGAAATTTTCTGCGGAAAAGTTGGCTTTGCGGGGCTATGCCTTCATCAAGGACAGCAGCGAGATCCCAAGCAGTCTGCTGGCTCTGCTGAAGCAAACGGCAAGCGGCAGGACCATGTTGCGCATCGATGTCGATCAGCTGGACGATAAGTGGAAGGACGTCAAAAAGATGTCCAACCGCGTCGTCATCTCCTTGATTGTTGCCGGATTGCTGCTGTCATCCGCCATCATGTCCGGTACGCCAGGAGGGCAATTTCTAGGACAAGCGGGCTTTGTGATCGCAGGTCTGTTCAGCATCTGGTTGCTGATTTCCATTTTCCGTTCGGGGAACCTGTAAGCTTAAGGGCTTATGCTTTTAAGGAGTTGCGACTGCATTAAAATATCTTAAAAATTGAAAAGAACCTCTTGAAAATCGATTGCCGCTGTTATATCATATATTGGTCAGCTTTTTCAGGAAAGCTAACGGAGGGATAGCGAAGTGGCTAAACGCGGCGGACTGTAAATCCGCTCCTTCGGGTTCGGCAGTTCGAATCTGCCTCCCTCCACCATTGGGCTATCGCCAAGTGGTAAGGCAACAGACTTTGACTCTGTCATTCGTTGGTTCGAATCCAGCTAGCCCAGTCATAAAAATGAAGAAGCGTTCCGGAATCATACCGATGATTTCCGGAACGTTTCTTTTTTATTAGGGAACAACTCGACAAGCGGCAAGCAGAACAACTATAATGAGTCCAAATGATCCACAAGGGGACAGAAATTTATGAAAAGAATATTCAGGGCACTGACTGTATTGCTGACGGGTCTTTTTCTCTTTGGTTTGAACAATCAAAAAGATGAGGAACGCACGGTGCAGTCGATCGCACCTTTAGTTGGGAAAGACGAAAATTTAAAGATTTGGATGGTGACGGATATCCACTACCTCTCTCCGGATCTGTTCGATGACGGCGAAGCATTTGCTCGAATGAAGGCAACTTCTGCCGGTAAAGACTTGGAGCACGTCCCGGATATGATGGAGGCGCTTGTGTGGGAAGCAGCGAAAGAACAGCCGGATCTGTTGATCGTCAGTGGTGATTTGACCTTCAACGGTGAATACCAAAGCCTGGTGGAGCTTGCTGCATTTTTTGAAAGAATCGAAAAAAATGGGACGCAGGTCAGTGTGATACCCGGAAACCACGATATCCACAGCGGCTGGGCCCGGAAATTCAAAGGCGAAGAAATGGCTGTCGTTGAGCAAGCAACACCAGAGGACTTCCAACAAATTTATGCGGACTATGGCTATGATCTCGCCATCAGCAAAGACCCGGAGTCCTTGAGCTATGTGATGGAGCCGAAAGCCGGATTTCCTTTTTTGATGATCGACACCAATATATACAGCGAAACGAAGAGCACAAAAGCCCCGAAAACGGAGGGAAGAATCAAGGAAGAGACATACGCCTGGTTGGATGAATATTTTGCGCTGCAGGAAGAGCACCTGCAGACGATCCAGTTGGTCGGGCATCATCCGCTGCTGAACCATACCGGCAGATTAGGCGGAGGGTTTATTTTGGAAAATGCGGAAGATGCAACCGACTATTTTGCCGGAAAAGGCGTCCAAACGAGCTTTGCGGGGCACATCCATGCACAAGATATTTCCGAGGCGACGGATCGGGAGGCTCCTTTCTATGAAGTCGTAACCGGTGCACTTTCGATATTCCCCAACGCGATCGGAGAAATTACATTAACAAATGAAGAATTAGCTTATCAGCGCAAAACCTTGGACATTGAAGGTTGGGCGGAAGCTACAGGGGTTGAAGCGCCTGAATTGCTTGCCTACAAGCAGACTTCCCATGACTTGTTCAAGCGCGATGGCGAGAATCTGGCTTTGCAGATGATGTTCGAAGAACAGTGGCATGAAGAAATCTATGAAGAAGCTGTCATGGATTATGTCGGAAAGATGAATGTCCGCTTTTTTTCCGGGGAGGATTACGTCGAGGATGAGCGTTCTCTGGGAGAATGGACCAGCCATGCCGGCTATCAAATCATTCAACAAAACAGTGATAATTTTCTTAAGAAATACACGAACCAATTGCTGCAGGATAAAAATCTGGATGATCGGCACATTGTGATTCCACAGCGGCAATAAGGAAGAGGTTGGGCGGGTTGCCTAGCCTCTTTCTTATTGCCGGTTTTTTTGCCGAAACAGGTTTAGGCATCGAAATCCGTCAATACGATACGCGTGAAGGCCCGCAAGAAGACACACTGAAAGGCCAAGTCGCTGGATATGCCCAAGATAAGGCAGTGTTGGCTGCAACAATCAAAAAAGATGATCTGGAATTGCGCGTTTTACCAGAAAATATTGCGATCGGCGAAGTGGCTTTGCCCTTTGCTAAAGATGAAGCAGGCGAAAAATTGCGTAAAGAGTTTGATGAAGAATTACAGAACCTGCTTGCTGACGGTACAATCAAAGCCTTGTCTGAAAAATACTATGGCGTCGATGTGACAGAAGTAACGGAATAATACGCTTCGGCAAGTCTCCTAGGTCGATCTAATCGGCTTCCCTGCTTTTGAGATAAAAGTTCATAATTTGGAAAAATGTTTCATCAGAAAAACGTGATATGATGGATGAAGTGGTTGTTCCAAAATAATAGACAATTATCGAAGAGAAAGCAGGGGAAATACAATGGCTAAATGCACAGATTGCAACGTTGATTTGATTGAAGGCTTAGGTTTGTATTCGCAAGGGGTTTATCTTGTCGAGTTGGCGAAGGAAAAAACATTGAACGGACATACAAAAGCGGCTTTGGAAGCAGCAGCATGCCCACAATGCGGCAAAGTATCGTTCTACTTGCCAGAAGAACAATTGGCGAAACTGGTCGACTGATTGTTATCATCACGAAAAAAACGAGCCCGGGATTAATTTCTCCTGGGCTCGTTTTGCTTGATTTCGTATTTAATGTTCGTTTGGATCGTTTTTTGCATCTTCATGGGTCGGGTGGACGGTTCCGGGCACGTGGTCAGGGCCTGCATAGATCGTATATAGCTTGAGTGGCTTATCGCCTGTGTTGGTGATGTTGTGCCATTTGTCGGCAGGCACAAAGACAGCGTCATCGTCGGAAACTTTTTGTTCGAAATACAGATCATCCTCTGAGTCGCCCATCACGCAAAGGCCATCTCCTTCTTCAATGCGGATGAATTGGTCTATGCCATGGTGAACTTCCAATCCGATATCATCGTTCGGTTGGATCGTCATCACGGTCACCTGTAATTTTTCACCGGTCCAGATTGTTGTGCGGTAATTCTCGTTCTGCAGGGTTGCGTCTTCGATGTTCACTACGTAAGGTTTCTTGCCATGATCTTTAAAATCGATACTCATTTGAATTCCTCCTAATTTAAATTAATTATTTCATTGTAATCATTATAAACTAAGTATAGCAAAATGAGCCGCATTTGCAAACGATATGCTTCATGCGTGATCGATCGCCCATCTGCTTCCATTGTAACGCTCCTGAAGCGCTTTCTCAAGGAAACAATGCCGTTCGGTCAGATTATTTGTGATATAATTGACGATATAACTTTGAACGTGGAGGTGCGCATGTGTCAATCGATTGGGGAGAAGTGATCACCTGGAGCAATGCCTTTGATATAGTGGATATCCTGTTGGTATGGTATCTGGTCTACAAGTTGATCATGATTTTAAAAGGTACGCGTTCCATTCAATTGCTGAAAGGGATCGGAATCATCGTGCTGATCAAACTGGCTGCAGTCACGCTTCAGTTGCAGACCATAGATTGGATTATGAACCGCGTCATCCAATGGGGTGTCGTGGCGGTCATTGTCGTATTTCAGCCGGAAATCCGAAAAGGATTGGAGCATCTGGGAAAGACAGGGTTCAGAAAGAAAGCCAAACGGTCGGTCAATAAGAGCGAACGCTTGGTAACGGAGTTGGACAAGGCTGTCCAATATATGGCAAAACGAAAAATCGGAGCATTGATATCCATCGAGCAGCAAGATCAGCTGGATGAGTACGCTGCCACGGGGATAAGGATCGGCGGAGAGGTAACCAACCAGTTGCTGATCAATATTTTTATCCCCAACACGCCTTTGCACGATGGAGCGGTCATCATCCAAGACTACAAAATCGCGACCGCAGCCAGTTATCTGCCGTTATCAGAAAGTTCCTTCATCCCGAAGGAGTTGGGAACGCGGCACCGGGCCGCAATCGGACTCTGTGAAGTCAGCGATGCCATCACCATCATCGTTTCGGAAGAGACCGGGGGCGTAAGCATTGCACATAAGACGAGCCTTTTGCGCGAAATGAACCGTGAGGATTTTGTCGCCTATCTGACTGATCAACTGGTCGTGGAAGAAGAGGAAGAAAAAACTACCAATTTCATACAAGATTTCTTTGACAATACGAAATGGGGTGGTTCTGAATGAGAAAACAGCAGGATGATAAGTTTTTGGAAAACAAATGGGTCGTCAGAGGCCTGTCTTTCTTGATTTCCTTATTGTTGTTCACCTATGTCTACTCAGAAAACTACGGCTGGTCCACGAGCACCAGCAATAGCTCCATCAGCACCAGCAAGCGGGAAACCATTTCGAATGTCCCGATCCAGGTGAATATCGATACAGACGAATATTTTATTTCAGGATTGCCGGAAACGGTGGTTTTGACATTGAATGGGCCGGAGAGCGTGCTCGTGCAGACGATTTCGGCTGCGGATTACCGCATCGTTACGGAGAATTTGGATGAATTGGGGCCAGGGACGCATACGATCCAATTGACGGCCGAGAATCTATCGAATGAAATCGATTATGCGATTACGCCATCACGAGTGAACGTCGTCATTGAAGAGCGGGTTGCCATCGAGAGCCCGGTGGAAGTCCGCTTCGATGAGTCTTTGGTAGATCCTAAATATTTGGCAGGCGTTCCGGAACTGAGTGTGGATACTGTGACGTTGACTGGTCCGGCTTCGACCATAAGCCGTGTGGATAGTGTTTATGTAACAGTCGCAGCTGAAAATGGCTTGACAAACACCGTGAATATGAATACTGTAGTACAAGTAGTGGACTCGGGTGGGAATAAGTTGAATGTTTCCGTCGATCCACAGGAAATTTCCGTCAGGATTCCGATTTCTCTATACGGGAAAGAAGTGCCGTTGGTCATCCAGCAGATCGGTGTTCCGCTTGAGGGTAAAATCTATACGATTGAAGTGGATGGGGAATCCAGTGTGACCTTGACAGGCGATAGGTCTGCGCTTGCCGATATTGATGAAGTGATTCTGCCGGTCAGTGTAACAGGTGTAGAGAGCAACACCACCCAAACACTTACGATTCCGGTTCCGAATGACACTTTGACGGCTACGCCGACCACAATCAAGGTCAATATCCGCGTGTCGGATGCTGCCGAGGCCGCAGCCGATTCGGAGGCCACCACTGATGAAGGGGAATCCTCCTCTTCCGCCGACGAAAGCAGCGCCATCGCATCTTCGGACAGTCTGGACAGCGAAGCGAGTCAATCGGATAGCAGCTCATAAAATCAAAAATCAAACAAATCCATGCAAGGAAAATAAATGAAAAATCTAAAGGAGATTACAGGTAATGGGTAAATATTTTGGAACAGACGGTGTCAGAGGCGTTGCGAACAGCGAATTGACGCCGGAATTAGCTTTCAAATTAGGCCGTTTTGGAGGATATGTCCTAAGACAGCATGCTAAAGATATCGCACATCCGCTTGTGTTGGTTGCGCGTGATACGAGGATTTCCGGTCAATTGTTGGAATACGCATTGGTTTCCGGCTTATTGTCAGTCGGCATCGAAGTATTGCAATTGGGAGTCATCCCAACACCCGGCGTCGCTTATCTGACACGCATTCAAGGTGCCGTTGCTGGAGTCATGATCTCTGCATCCCATAACCCTGCAGGCGATAACGGCATCAAATTCTTCGGAGCTGACGGTTTCAAATTGTCGGATGAACAGGAATACGAAATCGAAGCCTATTTGGATCAAGAAGGGGACGATTTGCCGAGACCTTCCGCAGACGGTTTGGGTACGGTGGATGAATATCCGGAAGGCGTACTGAAATACGCACAATACCTGCAGACGACCATCCCGGATGATCTTTCCGGCATCACAGTCTGCCTGGATGCGGCAAACGGGGCAGCATCACCGGTCGTCAATCGTTTATTCGCGGACTTGGAAACAGACTTCTATACAATGGGTGCAAATCCGGACGGCATCAACATCAACAAAGGCGTCGGTTCCACGCATCCGGATGTCCTAGGTAAATTTGTCGTTGAGAAAAAAGCGGATGTCGGCTTGGCATTCGATGGCGACGCCGACCGCTGTATCGCTGTGGATGAAGATGGGCGCATCATTGACGGCGACCGCATCATGTTCATCTGCGGTAAGTATTTGAAAGAGCGCAACAAATTGAAACAAAACACAATCGTCTCGACAGTCATGAGCAACCTGGGTTTCCATTTGGCTGTGGAAGCTGAAGGCATGACGGCTTTGAAGACGCAAGTCGGCGACCGTTATGTCGTGGAAGAGATGCGCAAAAATAGCTACAATTTGGGCGGCGAGCAGTCCGGACACGTTGTCTTCCTGGATATGAACACGACCGGGGATGGTCTTTTGACGGGTATTCAATTGTTGAACGTCATGAAACAGACCGGCAAAAAACTTTCCGAATTGGCTGATGAAGTGACGCTTTACCCGCAAGAATTGGTGAACGTACGCGTTTCCGAAAAAGACGGCGTAATGGAGATTCCGGCTGTGAAAGCTGTCATCGAAGAAGTTGAAGCCGAAATGGCAGGCAAAGGCCGCATTTTGGTTCGTCCGAGCGGAACAGAACCGTTGTTGCGCGTTATGGCTGAAGCTGAAACGGATGAAAAATGCCATGAGTACGTTATGCGCATCGTAGATGTCGTAAAAGCCGAAATCGGCATCTAAGAGATAGAGCCTGTAAATGATTTTATGGTCGTGGAACACTGCAGTTGGGGTGCTCCACGGCTTTTTTTTTTTTTGCTGTCAGTGATTCCTGAACCTCATGGGGTGACTGCATCCGTCATCTAGGATAATGATTGCAAATGTACACAACCGCATGATTATATGTATAATGAATTAGAAATATCCACGATAATGTAAGCGAAACCAACACAGGGCGGGTGTGGCCCAAAAAAAAGAAAGGGAGGTGTGATCATGAGAAGACCAAAGCGATCCTATGCGAAGGAAGCATCGTTTGATTTACTGAAAATAAGGCGGTTTGGTCATTACCTCAGCGGAATGATCATGCCGAACGTCAGCGTCTTCATTACTTGGGGAATCATTACGACGTTTATCCAGTATCTTAAGGGTCCGCTCCAACAATCCTTTATCGAAATGGATCAGCTCATGATTCAATTTCTCCTACCTGTTCTGATTGCCTATACCGGAGGTAGATTGATCGAAAAACGGGCTGGAGTCGTTGCGGCCGTTGCGGTGATCGGCATGCTCGTGGATTCTGAAGACCCACAGATATTGGGAGCCATGGTGATCGGTCCGCTGACGGGCTGGAACGTTTTTCTCTTCGATAAATATATTTTTCCGAGGGTCAAAGCAGGTTATGAAATGCTGGTCCGTAATTTTTCGGCAGGCATCATCGGCATGCTGCTTGGGTATCTGAGTTTGGTGTTCATCGGTCCGTTCATTGCGGGCGTCACGCAGCAAATCAGTTTGCTTGTGGGCTGGTTGATCCAGCGGAACCTGCTCTTGTTGACGAACATTTTCATAGAGCCGCTGAAGGTCTTGTTCTTGAACAATACGCTTAACCACGGCATTTTGACGCCATTGGGCATCGAACAGACGGAGGCTGCGGGAACGTCGCTGCTGTTTCTGATCGAAACAAATCCCGGTCCGGGCTTGGGGGTGCTATTGGCTTTCATAATGTTCAGCCGGAAAGAACTGAAGGCCAGTGCCAGTGGGGCCTTTATGATTCATCTGATCGGCGGGATCCATGAGATTTACTTCCCGTTTGTTTTGTTGAATACCAGGTTGTTTGCCGCAGTAATTTTGAGCGGGATCAGCGGCACGCTGATTTTTGAGTTGTTTCAAGTGGGCTTGAAAGCACCAGCCTCCCCTGGATCAATCGTGACGATTTTGGCGAACACACCGCAGGATATGCTGTTGGGGGTTGCATGCGGCATTGTGGTAAGCACGCTGGTGAGTTTTTTGCTGGCTGCCTTCGTAATCAGGAAAGATCAGACAAAAAAAGAAATTTCAGAAAAGGTGACGAAAGTGACGGGAATTCAGAAAATTTTATTCGCTTGCGATGCGGGAATGGGTTCAAGTGCCATGGGGGCCAGCATTATGCGACGGCAATTGAAAGAGAGCGGCGTATCGATTCCCGTGGATTACACATCCATTTACCGCGTGCAGGATGATCCGCATCTGTTGCTGATTACCCAAAGTGAGTTGAAGCATCTGGCTGAAGTCCAAGCCCCGCACGCGCAAATTGTCACAATCGGAAATTTTTTGGATCAGACAGAGTACACGAAAGTTGTCGCGCTGCTGACCGATGAACAAAAAATTGAAGTGATTCCGCAAGCGATTGGAGAAAAACTGCCGTACCAGAAAGTCGTCTTTTTGTATGCGGATGGCGTGCGTGGTTCGCAGACGATGGCCATGCAAGCATTTCGGAACTTAGCGGAAAAGCATAATGTGAGGGTCGACATCGAAAAGCAGCCATTGGAACAGCTGATTGCGGACAAAAGGAATCTGTACATCGTCACTGAAGCTTTTGCAGCTGAGAATGTCCTGCCGGAGTGTCCGCTGCTGGTCGTCGGGCATCTTATCGCTACGAATAAATACGAGAAACTATTAAGGGGAGATTTGTCAGATGTTTCTAACTCCTAGAGAGACCATCATTTTAAAAGAATTGCTGCATTCCGCCTCGCCGGTTACCGTGGAACGCTTGATGAGCCTGCTGAAAGTCAGCAAGCGTACGGTTTACCGCGAGTTGGCAAATCTCGAGCTTTCTTTGGAAGCCATCGGGGCAAAGCTGGAGAAAGAAAGCCGGGGCCGTTTCCGCTTGATTGCGGAGGATGCCGCCAAAGCAAAAATCCTTTCCATCGTGTCTGAGGATGAACCTTCTGAATTATCCGCCACGGAACGCCAACATGCCATTTTGCTGCAGCTGTTGAACAGCGACGAGCCGATCAGCATGCAGACGTTCCTGGATGAATACTTGATCAGCAACACCACGTTCTTTGCCGACATCAAACAGTTGGAGCTTCGTTTGGCGCGCTTGCCCTTGACGATCACGAGAAACCGCGGCTATGAACTTGACGGCAGCGAAAAATATCGTCGGCTCCTATTGGCCAATATTTTGGGAATAGAGATCAACGAGTACCACTTCTTCCACTTTTCGGAATTGGAGGATAAAGAAAGTTTCTTTCTGCAATTCGTCAACCAGGAGCAGCTGCTGTTTGCTCAAAAATTGGTGCGGGAAATCGTCGAGCCGCGCTTTTCCGATTTGAGTGACCGGAAACTGGAGTTTTTGATTTTGATGCTGACGATTTCCATGGATCGCGTCCCGCGAGGCTGCCAACTGGTGGAGGATTCCTATGCGGGTCAAATCAATAAGGAACTTTTGGATTTGGCGAAGCAAATTTTTGCCAAAATAGCGGCGCACATGAAGCAATTGTACGCGGTCAGCGAAGTCGTCTTCTTCGCTAATCTGTTGGGTGATTTCTTCAGTGACTTGGACAGCGATTTTTTTAACGAAAGCTTTGATCCGCGCTTGGCTTATCAAGTGAAGCAATTGATCGAAAACGTCAGCCGCGATGCCGAAGTCAATTTCTTTGAGGACAGCAATCTTTACAAAATGCTCTTGACGCATCTTTCCGCAGCGTTGAGCCGCGCCATCCTGAATCAAGGAAACCTCAATAATCCCATCCTGGAGCGGATCATGGCGCAATACTCGGAAGTTGCCGGTGCGATCCGCAAGGCCTTGCCGAAGGTGTTCCCGCAGCAGGAATTTTCCGAAGAGGAGATCGCCTATATGGTGCTGCATTTCGCCAATTACCTGGAGCGCAGCCCGAAAGTCATTGCGGTGGATATTGCCGGCATTTCCCCAAGCGGCTTGGCTTCGACGCGTATGCTGGAAATGCGTTTGCGGAAACATTTTCCTTTCATCAATGAAATCGTCTTTTTCCGGATAGCCGACCTCGGGAAACTGAATCTGGAAGAGAAGTTTGATTTGACCATCTCCACTTCACTGTTGCCGGGATACAGCGGGAAATATTTACTGGTCTCCCCGTTGCTCTTGGAGGACGAAATCAAGCAACTCAAAGAAGCGTTCCGCGCAATCGATCATACGAAGCGGCATATTCAACCCGCAGCGAAGCCGAGTCTGCCCGAAAATGATGACTATCAGGAGGTCATGACGTTCATCGATGAAATCAACCAGTTGCTGAAGCACTTTTTCGTCAAGCCGCTGGAAAACAGCTCCAGTATTGCCGAAACCGTCGCTTTGGCTGTAAACAATATTTCAACTGAAATCGTCTCGGATCCGGCAAAAGTCCGGGATAAATTGATGAACCGCTATCAGCAAGCGCCGATTGGGATACCAAATACCCATTTTGCTTTGTTCCACGCCTCCCACGCAGCTGTCCTAGAGCCTTGTTTTTGTGTCTTTGATCTGCAGACGCCACTGGAAATAGTCGGGATGGACAAAGAGATGATGACTTTAACGCGGATGCTGGTCATGCTGGCCCCCGATCCGATCGAAGAGAATGTCGCAAAGATGCTGGGGAAAATCAGTGGAGCGATCATCATGAACGATCTGGGGATGGAGATTTTCAATTCCGGCAATGAAGCGATCATCTACCAATTGTTGTCCGCCCTCTTGATCGAAGAAGTAAAGAAGTGAGGAAGTGAGGAGTTCGTATGATTACGATTAAAGATGAGCATATTCTGTTGGATCAAACGTACAGCAACGCCGAAGCCGCGATCGTTGCCGCCGGGGGATTTTTGGTGGCGCAAGGCTTGGTATCTCCGCCTTACATCCAATCGATGCTGGCGCGCCACCGCAAAGTGAGTGTTTACGTCGGTAATTTTGTCGCCTTGCCTCACGGTGACAGTGACGGACACCCACATATTGAAGAAGAAGGCATCTGTTTGATCCAAGTGCCGGACGGCGTCAACTTCGGCAGTGGACAGAAAGCGCAAATCGCGACTATCCTTTTTGTGGTGGCCCTGAAGGAAAAACAATTGGAAGCATTACAGGACATCGCTTTTTTCTGCTCGGATATCGAAAACGTGATGGCATTGAGCGATGCCAAAGATCTTCAGGCAGTCCAAACCATTCTCCAAAACAGCTAATAGGCATAAATCGAATTAAATTCAAAAAGCAAGCAGCATCCCACCTGGTGGGAGGTTGCTTGCTTTTTTTGTATTGTAGGAAAGTATAAAATTTTTCAGCTGTGGAATGTGGTGATAGCACATGTTCCACAGTTTTTGTTTTGGTTTCACAGTGGTAAAATAGAGGTATGAATCAGAATATTCTCCATACCATTTTCTTTGATAAGAATAACCATTGGGACCAGTTCTCTAAAAGATTCAAACTGAAGATAAGACCTGTGGTCTTTAAAGAGGTTGAAAAATTTAGATACTGTGGGGATATTTCGAAAGGCTTTCGGTTATATGTTTGTGAAGGTTGCCATGCGGTAAAAAAAGTTCCGATTCGGTGTAAAGGCAAATTTTGCCCGACATGTTCTGTCGGTGAAAGTGAGCGGTGGAGTGAAATTGTGTCTCAGGATATGTTCCACACCACCCACAGACATATTGTTTTTACCATCGATGAAGGCCTGAGGACCATCTTTTTAAAGTATCATCGGGAAATACTTTTGAAAGGACTAATGGATGACGCTGCGCAAGTGATTTTGGATTATTTTAATAAACAGAAAATTCGGCCTGGTATCATTTTGGCTCTGCACACTTTCGGATCGAAACTCGAGTTTAACCCCCATGTGCATATGATCGTAACGATGGGTGGCTTGACAGAAGGTGGCGAGTGGAAAGATTACGATTATATCCCATACAAAATGCTGCGGGTAAACTGGCAGAATGCAGTGCTAAAGCTGATTAGACGCGTGCTTTCTCCGGAGGAGAAAAAGGAAGTACAGCCACAGCTTCAGAGAGCCTATACAAGAAATGCTGAAGGTTTTTACGTGAATGCTCCGAAGAGAAGCCGAACGAATGTCAAAAAGATTCTGCAGTATATTAGCCGCTACATGAAACGCGGGCCGATCGCATTGAACCGTATTATCATGTACGACGGTGATATCGTGATGTTTCGTTATCATGATAAACGGACGAATACAGAAGAAAAAGAGATTATGCTTGCGAAAGAGTTTATAGCAGCTTTAATAAGACACATCCCCGATAAAAACTTTAAAACAATCCGTAGATATGGGTTATACAGCAGGAGAATAAAGAAGGTTGTGAAAGAAGTCGTCAAGGAGATCCAGTCCAAGATCAAGCGACTATTGTTAAACGTTTCGACTGCTTTAAAACCCATGAAATGGGCAGACAGAATTACCGAATGTTTTGGAGAGAATCCTTTAAAATGTTCCAGTTGCGGAAACCTCTTTGTGTTCCGCGGGATTGTTGTGTCCAAAAATGGGAAGCTAAGAATCCAATTTGCGAACGATGCAGCGGCGAGGTGATATCTGCGAGAGGAGATTAGAAACATTGAGTCAGAAGAATTCAAAATTAACCAAAAACAAGCTAAAGAAAAAATATTTGAAGCAAATCGCTTCGACTGGGAAAAACAGCGTCAATTATATATGTCTTCAATGCGGAATCAATGAAGCCATTCCGAAGGAAGTGGTGGATGAATTCGATCAGATGGACGAAGGGGATCTGTTGGATGCTCCCCGCTTCACTTGTGAGAATTGCGGTGGAGAAATGTATCCTGAGCACTATAAAAGTATCCACGGTTTGGAATACAAGCTCTCAGATTATCAAAAAAAATAATACAACTACACAAAAAAAGGCATCGGGGTGGTTTTCCCCGATGCTTTTCTTATTTTCGTGCGCCCGCTAATCGGAGAATACGAGCAGAATGTGGGCCGAACTCCGGCGAAGCCTCCGTTCCCCGGAGAAGAGTGAAACAGATCTCAGCAACGATGCGCTCCGGATACATGTATCAAGTCCTGGCACAAATAAACGTGCCAAAGCACGACTATAAACCAATTGAGGAAGCGCATACAATAAAGACATCAAAAGAAACAGTTTGAAGGGAGAAACAAAAAATGGAACAGACACAACAAGCCTCGCTGAAGGCAAAGGTTCAAAAGTTAGGCAGCACGCTTTCAAGCATGGTGATGCCGAATATAGGGGCGCTGATCGCCTGGGGAGTTTTGACGGCACTATTCATCCCGGATGGTTACTTGCCGAATGAATCCTTCGCTTCGATGGTCGGCCCGATGCTTACGTATCTCATTCCTTTGTTGGTCGGTTACACGGGAGGTAAAGTGATTGCAGGCGAACGTGGTGCGGTTGTCGGCGCCATCGCCACAATGGGCGTGATTGTAGGGACGGAGATCCCGATGATCATGGGTGCCATGATCATGGGACCGTTGGGCGGTTTCACGATCAAGAAATTTGATGCGATGTTTCAGAACAAAATCAAGACCGGTTTTGAAATGCTGGTCAACAATTTCTCGGCCGGCTTGATCGGATTCGCTTTGGCACTTGTAGGGTTCCAAGCGATCGGACCTGTGGTTGACCGTTTGACGCAAGCAATGGCAGCCGGGGTTGAAACGATCCTGAACGCACAATTGATTCCTTTAACGAATATCTTCATCGAACCAGCAAAAATTCTTTTCCTGAACAATGCAATCAACCACGGCATTTTGACACCGTTAGGAACGGAACAAGTCAGCGAAACAGGACGTTCGATCCTCTTCCTGCTTGAAGCAAATCCTGGCCCTGGTTTGGGCGTGTTGTTGGCTTTCACTCTATTCGGCAAAGGCTCAGCGAAATCAACAGCACCGGGCGCGATGATCATCCACTTCTTGGGTGGGATCCACGAAATCTATTTCCCTTACGTCATGATGAAACCGCTGTTATTCCTGGCAGTCATCTCGGGCGGCGTTTCCGGCAGCTTTGTGTTCCAACTTTTAGGCGCTGGTTTGCGGGCTCCGGCTTCACCTGGTTCGATCATTGCGATTTTGGCTATGACACCGATGGGTTCTTACTTGCCAGTCATTTTAGGGGTCGTCGCCGGTGCGGCAGCATCATTTGCGGTAGCAACGGTCATTTTGAAGGCAGACTCCAAAGAAGCAGCCGATAATTTTGAAGAAAGCGTCAAAGCGACCCAAGCCGCAAAATTAAGCGCAAAAGGCTCAGCTGGACAAACAAGTCTGACAAATATGTCGGGCATCCAACACATCATTTTTGCTTGCGATGCAGGGATGGGATCAAGCGCAATGGGCGCTTCTATCCTGCGCAAAAAAATAATTGCAGCCGGGTTACCCCAAGACGTCACCAACCGCGCCATCAATAATCTGACGGATGCAGCCAACACGTTGATCGTAACCCAGGAAGAACTGAAGAATCGGGCCCAACAGAAAGCACCGAATGCAACGTTTGTAGCGATCGAGAATTTCCTGAACTCGCCAAAATACGATGAAATCGTAGCTACGCTGTCCGGAACCGATCTGAAAGAAACAGCCGTTGCACCTGCAGCATCACGCCTTGACGTTGACTTGGCGAACATCAATGAAATCGTCTTGGTCCATGATGACCGCAAAGGCTCCGCCACGATGGGACAAAAAGTAGTGGAACGGATTTTGGAGAGGGAAGCGCTGGATATACCTTTAAGAAAAATGCACATTGACGAGCTGAAGGCATCTCCGCAAACATTGGTGATCAGCAAAAACAGTCTGACGCAAGCGGCCCAGCAAAAAGTTCCTGCAGCGGTTCATCTGTCAGTGGACAGTTTGATCACGACATCGAAATACGAGAGCGTCGTCGCCAACTTGAAGCAAATAGCGTAAAGAGAGGAAGAATAAGATGAATAATTTAGATAAAGAAATGATCGTTTTGAATAAAGCGTTCGCTTCAAAAGAAGAAGCTATTCGTTTCTGCGGCCAAAAATTAGTGGACGCAGGCTGTGTGGATTCGGATTATGTGGAGGCTATGGTGCAACGCGATCGGATGTTGTCAGTGTATATGGGGAATTTCATCGCGATTCCCCATGGTACCGATGCAGCCAAGGAGCACGTGAAAAAATCAGGCATCTGTGTGGTGCAAGTGCCTGACGGGGTCGATTTCGGCGACGAGCAGGAAGAAAAAGTGGCAACCGTTTTGTTCGGCATCGCAGGAGTCGGCGATGACCACTTGGAATTGATCCAAAAAATCGCGCTGTATTGCAGCGACGTGGATAACGTCGTTACTTTGGCGGACGCTTTGACAAAAGATGAAATCACTGGCAGCTTAGCCATTGCATAAGGAGAGATGAAAATGAAAGCAGTACATTTTGGTGCCGGAAATATCGGCCGCGGCTTTATCGGGGAAATTTTGAATCACAACGGGTACGCAATCACTTTTGTGGATGTGAACGATACAATCATCGAAGCTTTAAAAACACGTGGCGGCTATACGATCGAGTTGGCGGACGAGTCACGCAAACAGATCCAGATCGAGAACGTCACTGGTCTCAATAATGCCAAAGAGGCAGAAAAAGTTGTGGAAGCGATCGTTGAAGCGGATATCTTAACGACTGCCATCGGACCGAATATTCTGCCTAGAATCGCGCAATTGATTGCAGAAGGGATCAAGGCACGTGCAGCCCGGAACATCCAGCAGCCCGTCGACATCATCGCCTGCGAAAACATGATCGGCGGATCGACATTCCTGGCGGGTGAAGTCAAGAAATATTTCACGGACACGGCTTACCTTGATGCGTATGTCGGCTTCCCGGATGCAGCGGTGGACCGGATCGTTCCGATGCAACAACATGCGGATCCGCTCTTTGTGCAAGTGGAGCCCTTCAGCGAGTGGGTTGTACAAGGGACAGCCTGCAAAAGCCCGATCCGACTGGAAGGCGTTGCCTATGTGAACGATCTGGAGCCTTATATCGAACGCAAATTGTTCAGCGTCAATACAGGACACGCTACGGTAGCCTATACAGGAGCTCTGCAGGGCTATGAAACCATCGATGAAGCGATGCAGGATAATCTTGTCGTCATCCAACTGCGCTCGGTATTGCATGAGACAGGCAAATTGTTGATCGCTAAATGGGGATTCGACGCAGCCGAACACGAGAAATATATCGAAAAAATCATCGGCCGTTTCCAGAACAAATACATTTCCGACGCGATTTCCCGTGTGGCGCGCACGCCTTTAAGAAAATTAGGCAATCATGAGCGCTTCATCCGTCCGATGGTTGAATTGACCCAAATCGATGAGATGCCTTTCCATTTGCTGGAAACGATCGGCATGGTCTTCAATTATTTCGACCCGGAAGATGAGCAGTGCCAAGAACTGAAAGAAATGATCCTGCAAAAAGGCTTGGATAAAATCATTCCGGAAGTAACCGGGATAGACAATCAAAAAATCTTGGGCAGCATCAAACAGAACGTCGAGAAGTACGCTTATAAGGTGGCTTAATCACTGCGGTTCAATCAGTAACTTTCAACTATACGCGTTGTGCCGGTCAAGGAGTCATTTGAGACATCTTGATGAAATCAAACGGCACAAGGCGTATAAGTTTTTCTTAAATAATGCTTTAAATCAGCATTACAAGTGAAATCGGACGAAATTTTTTTGACAATATCACTGATTGTAGGATAAAATGCATATATTCTGGAAAATACAAAGCTAGGAGGATAGAGGAAGAAGCAAATGGATAGCGCCAGACTTCAGGGAGCACAGGTAAATTGGCCCTGAAGTGACGAGGATTGGGTTTATCGAAAGATTCGGCGGATGACCCAAGGCAAGTGTAGTCTACAGGATTGAGGTAAAAAAGACCCTTTTGCGGCTGCAGAGCCCAGAACGGTCTTACAGAGATCAATCCCCACACCCAGAAAAAATCGAGATAACAAAGGGGATTTTTACGCTTATGTGTGGAATAGTTGGATATGTAGGACAAGGCAATGTACAAGAGGTATTGTTGCATGGATTAGAAAAATTGGAATACCGTGGTTATGATTCAGCCGGTATTTTTGTAGTAGACGCTGAAAACCAAGGTCATGTATTCAAAGAAAAAGGCCGCATCGCTGATTTGCGTGCAATCGTCGACAGACAGGTGGATGCGCATACAGGAATCGGACACACGAGATGGGCAACACATGGCGTGCCGAGCGCAGAGAACGCGCATCCGCACCAATCTGCGGATGGACGCTTCACTTTGGTTCATAACGGTGTCATCGAAAACTTCAAAGAAATCAAAGACGAGTATCTGCAGGGCGTTAATTTTGTCAGCCAAACAGATACGGAAATCGTTGTGCAGTTGATCGAAAAAATCGCTGCCGAAGGAAATCTGGACGGAAAAGAAGCTTTACGCCGCGCTTTGTCGATCGTAAGGGGTTCTTACGCTTTCGCTTTAGTCGATGCACAAGCTCCGAATGTCCTTTATGCAGCTAAAAACAAAAGCCCGTTGTTGATCGGCTTGGGTGATGACTTCAACGTCGTTGCCAGTGATGCAATGGCTACTGTTCAGATCACAAACCAATATGTCGAAATCCACGACGGTGAAATGATCACATTGACCGCTGATGGCGTCACAATCGAAAAATTAGACGGAAAAGCGGTAACACGTAATCCGTATACGGCTCAAATCGATGCCAGCGACTTGGAAAAAGGGACATACCCTTACTACATGTTGAAAGAGATCGATGAACAGCCTGCTGTTATGCGTAACATCATCCAAAAATACCAAAACGCAGAAGGTCGCTTGACTGTTCCAGAAGAATTGGTCACTGCTATGTTGGAGTCTGACCGCATCCACATCGTGGCTTGCGGAACGAGCTACCATTCCGGTTGGGTAGGCAAACATTATCTGGAAAAAATTGCACAGATTCCGACAGAAGTGCATGTCGCCAGCGAATTCTCCTACAACCCGCCGCTATTGAAAGGTAATCCGTTCTTTATCTTCCTTACCCAAAGTGGGGAGACTGCGGATAGCCGCCAAGTATTGGTGAAAGTAAAAGAATGGGGATACCCAGCTTTGACGATCACAAACGTGGCTGGTTCAACCTTGTCGCGTGAAGCGGACTACACATTGCTGTTGCATGCAGGTCCAGAGATCGCAGTCGCTTCAACGAAAGCTTACACGGCACAAATCGCTGTCTTGGCTGTCTTGTCGGATGCGTTAGGCGCGAGAACGGGTCATGATATGGGAATCGACATGGTCCATGAATTAGGGATCGTCGCAAATGCGATGGAAGCGGTCATCGATGACAAAGAGCGCATCGCTGCATTGGCTGACATCTACTTGCCGAACACCCGCAATGCTTTCTACATCGGCCGCGGTTTGGATTACTTCGTATCGATGGAAGCTGCTTTGAAACTGAAAGAAATTTCTTACATCCAAACAGAAGGTTTTGCTGCCGGAGAATTGAAGCACGGCACGATCGCCTTGATCGAAGAAGGAACTCCGGTCTTGGCTATCATTACCCAAGCTGATGTTGCCAGCCACACCCGCGGAAACGTCGAAGAAGTGCGTTCGCGCGGAGCAAACACTTGCGTATTTGCAATGGAAGGTTTGGCTAATGAGAACGACCAAATCATCTTGCCGGCTGTTCACCCAGCCTTGGCTCCACTGATGACAGTCGTTCCGACCCAACTGATGGCTTACTACGCAACGCTTCACCGTGGCTATGACGTCGACAAACCAAGAAACTTGGCTAAATCCGTTACGGTTGAGTAAACAGCATCTTGTTTAAAAAACATATATGAGCAGTATGGGATCCTTCAGGGATTCCATGCTGTTTTTTTGCGTTTCTTGTTTGGGGGTGCTTGTGCTTACCGGAGCAGCGCGGAAGCGGTCCTCAGCTCCGGTAAGGTGGACGGCTACCGGAGAACACCGGTAATTTCAACCGCAACTCCGACGAAGCTCTTCTTATCGGATAAGGTAAGAAAATACGATTGGAACTCCGGCGAAGCCTCCGTTCACCGGAGGAACGTGCCGGAACGTCCGCTAATCCAATCCCGGAGAGAAGTTTCAGAAAAAAAGATAGTAGCTGCCTTGATGCGGTAGCTACTATCTTTCGTAATGTGTCCAAGCAGACCAGATAATGACTTCTTTTGTGGCAATGTCAACAGAATAGACTACCCGATGTTGGATATTTAACCGTCGTGAATATTTATCATTCAGATTTCCGACCAATTTTTCATAAGGCAGTGGATTCTGAGAAGGGTTTACTTTTAAAATCTCCATTAATCCGATGAATTTTTGATCTAAATGAGCGGATTTTAAATTTTTTAGGTCTTTCATAGCGGATTTTGCTATTTTTACAGAGTATCCCAATCGATATCCCCCAGTGCAACAAATTCATGTTCTTGTTCACGCTGGTGGATGACATCAGCTACTCCGGAAGATTGAAGGTACAGCGTTTCTTGAATAGCATCCCAATCTTTTTTGCTGACCATAACCGCTTCGCTTTCTTCCTTTTTGCCTGATATGTAGACGGGTTCATGGGTTTCGTTGACATCTTTCAGTAATTGATAAAAGATTTTGCGGGCTTGGCTTGGATTTACGATCGACATAGGATCTCCCCCCTTTTTAGTTTCTTGCATCATTATAGCGTACTTAATTAAGTACGTAAAAAGGCGTGCCGAAATGAATTGCTGAGAAGTTGCGCAGTTTATGGTTCTCCTGATGTATTTTTTCGACTTTGCAGGGTCTGATTAGTTCAAAGATAATAGCACTGCAGTGAAGCAATAGTTGCACTAATTCGCTGTTTTCACTGGAAAAAGTTTTGCTGCGCTGGAAACCGCAGGCGTAAAAAATCAATTTTCCCCATTCGTGGCGCGCTTTTCCAGGAATCAGACCATCAAATATGATTTTCACCCTCCCCTTCTAAATTCCAACAATTGAATTAGTTCAAAAATTGGACTCCTTTTCCGGTTCGAGGACTGTATTAATTTATTTTTTATTTGGTCTATACTCTGGACTATAGAGATTGAAAGGGGATACAAAAAATTATGGCAAACAACTGGTTGGAATTAGACGGAAAAACGGTTATCGTTACAGGAGGAAATTCAGGGATCGGCTTACACATCGCGGATCACTTGAAAGAACAAGGCGCAAACGTCGTTGTAGCTGATTTAAGTGTTGAAACGGGAACTAGTGTATATGGTAAACTGAATGTGAAGACAGATGTGACTTCCATCGAGAGCATCGAGGCAATGGTCGAAAAAGCTGTTGAGAAATTTGGAAAAATCGACGTTTTGGTCAATAATGCAGGTATGAACTTGCCGCGTTTATTGGTGGATGTCTACAGTGATGAAAGAAAATACGAAATCGATGAAGACTCATTCAACAAAATGACAGCAGTCAATCAAAAAGGAATGGTATTCACTACCCAAGCCGTCGTCAGAAACATGCTGAAGAACAAAGTGGAAGGCACGATCATCAATATCTCTTCCGAATCCGGCATGGAAGGTTCGGTCGGCCAAAGCATCTATTCAGCAACAAAAGGCGCTACGAATTCTTACACGCGTTCATGGGCAAAAGAACTGGGTAAATTTGGCATCAAAGTCGTCGGTATCGCACCGGGGATCAACGAAAAAACAGGATTGACAACTCCTGCCTACAATGAAGCATTGGCTTACACAAGAAACATACCGGTTGAGCAATTGGACACAGGGTATGAAAAGAGCATTCCACTGGGACGCGTCGGAAAATTGGATGAAATCGGCTACTTAGTGGCATTCTTATCTTCCAATAAATCCGCTTATATCACTGGAACAACAATCAACATTACAGGCGGGAAATCTAGAGGATAGTATGGGGGCATTAACATGTCAACGGCAAGCGATAGAGAAGTTTTGCTGAGAAGTTTACTCTCAAATAAAGAAACAGATCTTCAGAGTCTCGAGGAAGCAACGGGAAAAAATAGATACCAAATCAAAGCGATCATTTCGGAATTGAACGATGTCTACGAAGGGTTCTTAACAATCCGGTACAAGGATGAATCACAAGCTGGCATCGTCAGAAAGGAGGGGGCGAACATATTCAACACACTTCAGTACAATACCCATCAAGACTTCAATAAGGTAGAATGCAGGGTCGCCTATCTGCTGTACCGCTTGATATGCACAGAGGAGTATCTGAATATCGGCGACCTCTCCGAAGAAATGAGCGTAAGCAGGAGTACGGTGAATAATGACCTTAAAAAGCTGAAGCAGCTTTTGGAGAAATACAATGCGAAAGTCGTCGGAATCCCGAACAAAGGCATCACCTTCCAGTGCAGCGAATTCGGCACCCGCTTGGTTCTCATCTATGAAGTCTTCGAGCTGCTGCAGATGACCTTCCTGCCGGACCAAGAAATCCAGGCTGCACTTGACGGACTCGTCCGGGACTACAAGCTGGATGAGCAGGCGAAAGAACTGCTTCATAAGGCGCTGGCCGTAAGCGTTCACCGGGTCTCGCAAGGGCATACGATAGCTTCCGAGATTCCGATGTACAAAAACTTTGAGGCGGATTCGGCGAATATCATCGCCTATATCCAACTGCTGCAAAACAAATTTGCGGTTGCCTTGAATGAGCATGAAATTGCTTTTCTTGCCTTCCCGATCAATACAAGGAACTCCGCTTACGTAAAAGGGACCGAAAACGCCGAAAACGAAGAGGTCCTCAGACAAGTCGTCTCCAGCATGCTGAAGACGGTGCGCGATCAAGTCATGATCGAAATCGATGAAGAAGCCTTCTTCGATAAAGTCAAATACCATCTGCTGTTCTTGATAAACAGGCTGGTCTTCCGGATCCCGAACACGGATCTGTATCTGGAGCAGATCAAGCTCAAGTATCCTTTGGCCTTCGAGCTGGCGAAGATTTCGCTTTCGGAACTGAATCGCCTTTACCAATTGAGAGCCAGCGCGGACGACATCAGCTATCTGGCTGTCTATTACGCACTGATGTTGGACGAAAGGCAAGCGAACGATTCCACAGGGAAAAGCACAAAGGATGTCGGCATCATCACGAACCTTGGGAGAGGGAGTTTTGAGCTGATCAGCAGACAGATCAAAGAGATCGTCGGGAATGAGATGAATATTGTCCACCTCAACACCGATAGCCTGCCGAAAGAAAAACTGAAGCGGTTCCGACTGCTTTTCACAACCGAAGAGATTTCTGTGGACACCGAAGTCCCTGTCATCAAAATCGACAGATTAGTCAGCCCGGACGACTTAGCCCAAAAGATCTATGCCGTGGAAAAAGATCAATATAACATCAAATACCTGACAAACGAGGACATCAGTTATCACCTCGTCAATCTGAAGGGTCAAATGGGTTACTTCGATTATGTGGAAGAAATCATGTCCTACCTTTCCAGAAGATACCGTCTGTCCGAAGATATCCTGGACCGGTTCGTGGAAAAAGAAGAAAGACACACAATGATTTATGAAAACAAGGTAGCTTTCCCGCATTTGACCGACCCAAACATCAACAAGTTGGTGTTTGTCCTGGGAAACATCACGATGGCCAACCGCAACGACGCGTTTTCCTTGATGTTATTTCTAGTGACACCCGAGAAAATTTCTGAGCAGCAAGAGAGAATCTTGATGCAGGTATATGATTTTGTCTTTAAGGTCATCAATGATCCAACTCTGATCAATGATCTGAAAAAAGTGGATGATGCACAAGGACTTATTGAGATGCTGGAGAAAAGAGGTACGAAATAGATGAATAATATGCTTGCATTGGGTATTCTGGTTGTCGGCGCTTTTTTGATCCAAAGCGCACTGGGCTTTTTTCAGATCAGACATTTCGGCAATGAATACAACGAGTTGAAGGCGGACGGCAGAGTTGCGATAGGCAAACGGGCAGGGAAGCTGACTTCCGGAACGATCATCATGTTCCAACTGGATGAAAAAGGCGTCATCGTCAGAGGCAAAAAGCTGCAAGGGACCACAATCTTGGCCAGGTTCAAACCGTACAACAAGTTCAACGGCAGACTGATCGAAGCCATCAAGGCAGAGGATCCGGATGTGCTGGCTGAAATCAAGATCACCCGCAAAACCATCATGAATGCGGTCGCTAATTACCGGATGTTCATAAACGGAGAAATCATTCCGGAGAAAGAATCTCCCTTTAAGGAATTGACCAAAAAAATTACAAACATTAAGTTCGGTTAAATTGTGTCAGAAATAATACATATAATAAGGAGTGTTAAATATGGACTTTCTAGTTAAAGGTGCAGAAAGCTTTATCGGATTATTTCAATTAGGTGCAAATACATTTATGAGCTGGATGACCGGCATCGTCCCAATCGTATTGATGCTGATGGTATTCATGAATGTCGTAATCAAGCTGATCGGTGAGGAAAAAATCAACGGCCTCGCACAACGCTTCTCTAAATATTCCTTGGTCAGAAACTGTATCCTGCCTTTCTTGGCAGCCTTCATGTTGGGGAATCCCGCATCATTCACGTTAGGAAGATTTTTGCCGGAGTTCTACAAGCCAAGTTTCTATGCGGCGCTTGCGCAATACAACCATACGAGTAACGGCCTTTTCCCGCACATCAATGCAGGCGAATTGTTCGTATTCCTAGGAATCGCTTCGGGTGTTGAAACGTTAGGATTGAGCACCACGCCACTGGCTATCCGTTATCTGCTTGTCGGGCTTGTGATGAATGCTGTAGGCGCATATGTAACCGACTTCACAACGGCTTATGTCTGCAAAAAATCCGGAATCCAATTGAGCAAAACAGCGAAAGTTCAATAATAACGACCAAGAAGATGTTGCATTAAACAAATAGAATGCATGAGAACGAGAGGGGTATTCATTATGACAAAATATAACAGCATCAAAGTCGAAAAAGGTTCCGGCGGCTGGGGCGGACCACTGATCATCACACCAACAGAGCAAAAACATAAATTCATCTACATCGTAGGCGGCGGAGAAAAACCTGCCATCGTCGACAGAATCGCTGAACTTACAGGTATGGAAGCCGTAAACGGATTCAAAACATCCATTCCGGATGATGAAACAGCCTTGGCTATCATCGACTGCGGCGGAACATTGAGATGCGGCATCTATCCTCAAAAAGGCATCCCGACAATCAACGTTGTTGCCACCGGTAAATCTGGTCCTTTGGCTAAATACATCACCGAAGACATTTACGTTTCAAATGTTGGCTTGAATCAGATCCAAGTAACTGGCGAGACAGCAAATGTAGCGGCAGCAAGCGTAGCAACTGCAGAACCAGTGGCAGAAGAGAAAGTCGCTTACACTACAGACAAAAAACTGACGCAACAAAATGCCGAAAAAGGCAGCGTAGTGGCAAAAATCGGTTTGGCTGCAGGTAAAGGGATCGCTATCATGCTGCAATCAGCCCGTGAAGCGGTGCAGACAGTCTTGCAGACAATCATCCCGTTCATGGCCTTTGTAGCGATGCTGATCGGTATTATCCAAGGCAGCGGAATCGGCAATCTGTTCGCGAAAATGATGATTCCATTGGCAGGTAATGTCTGGGGCTTGATGGTCATAGGGTTCATCTGCTCCTTGCCTTTCCTTTCTCCGCTATTGGGACCTGGCGCCGTAATCGCGCAAGTTATCGGAACATTGATCGGTGTTGAGATCGGTAAAGGCAATATCGAACCAAGCTTAGCTTTACCGGCTTTATTCGCCATCAACACACAAAATGCTTGCGATTTCATTCCAGTCGGGTTAGGCTTGCAGGAAGCAGAAGCTAAAACAGTAGAAGTCGGCGTACCATCCGTTCTTTATTCTCGATTCCTGAACGGTGTGCCCCGCGTATTCGTCGCTTGGTTAGCAAGCTTCGGATTGTATTAAAAATTCAGAAAAGCTGAACGGGTTCGTTCAGCCAATGGTTAAAAACTAATAATCGGAAAAGGTGAAGAAAAATGTCAATTTATTCAACGGTAGTCACAGAAATCGGACCTAATGCTAAGGAGTTTTTAGCTGAGGATATGATGGTATTGTTCGGAGACGATGCTCCGGAAGCATTGCGGCCATATTGCTTCCTGATCGAACAAAATGCACTGGAGCAGGATATTCAACTAGGACACGCGTTGGTTATCGGCGACGATAGTTATCGCGTCACAGCAGTGGGTGATGTGGTCAACAAAAACCTCAGGGATCTGGGGCACATCACCATTAACTTCAGCGGAGAAACAGTCGCTGAATTGGCAGGCTCTCTGTATGTTGAACACAAAACAGTGAACGAAATCGCGGAAGGCACCATCATCAAAATCACTGAAACTGTGGGGTAGTAGCGTATGTACATAGATTCGAACGACATCAAAGCAATCGGAAGTTTTTTGAAAAGCGGATTTCTGAAAGGAGTCACCACCAACCCGACGATTTTGTCGACTGGTTCCGGCAGTCGCTTCAAACAATTACAAGATTTATTGGCTTTGGAGCCGACGGAACTTTTTGTACAATTGCTGGGTACGACTTCTGAAGAAATGTTTGCCGATTATGAAGCAATAAAGACATTTGATGCAAATCACCGACTTTCGATAAAGATTCCCGTTACACAAGCAGGCTTGGAAACAATCAAAAAAGTGAAAGAGGACGATCCGGAAAGAGCGATCCTGGGGACACTGATCTATTCTGCGGACCAGGGGATCCTGGCCGCCGCAGCCGGATGCGATTATCTGGCACCGTATGTGAACAGGATGCTGAACAATGCGATCGATCCCTTCAAGGCGATCCGTTCCATGCGGACGTTCATCGATGCCAGAGGCTACAAGACCAAAATCATGGCAGCGAGCTTCAAAAATTCCCAACAAGTCATCGATTCATTGGAGTCGGGCGCGCATACTGCCACGATCCCTCCGGATGTCCTGAATAACATGATGAACAAGGATTTGGCGCTGCAGGCATTGCAGGTTTTTGAAGCAGACGGACAAGCGTTGTTGGCTGCATATGGTGAATAAATACAAGAAACGGTAACGTTTAGTGCAACAGAACGAGTTGACTTCCGGAAAAATTATGATACGATTAGAACAATAGCAAATGAACTGAATATTCTTTTTACCACTAGGGGTGCTTTACCGGCGGATGACTGTCCGCCAAAAAGCTGAGATCGAAGTAGGACTTCGAGACCCTTAGAACCTGATCTGGTTTGTACCAGCGTAGGGAAGTGGCGGCCTCTTTTGGCTAAGTAAGTCCCTATTGCATAAGGAACATACAACCACTTTTTTCCGTTGGGAAGAGAGTGGTTTTTTTGTTTGCAAAAATCAAGAGCGGCCGTTCGGATAAGTCGGGACCCTTGCGGAGCGCTCACAGCATATGGAGGGAAAGCAATGACATTTTCAGCACAAATCCGCCAAGCGGTAGAACCGATCTGGGCAGCCAGCATGGAGCATCCGTTTGTGAAAGGGATCGGGGACGGCACCTTGCCGTTGGAGAATTTCCGTTTTTACATCCAGCAGGATTCCTATTACCTGACGCGCTTCGCCAAAATTTTGGCGCTCGGCGCAGCCAAAGCACCGGATATTGCGACGACCAACCAGTTCGCCGACTTCGCGAAGCATACGTACAGCGCCGAAATCGGCCTGCATGAACAATTTTCGAAAAGGATGGGCATCACCGCGGAAGAAAAAGAGTGTTTCAAACCCGCGCCCACAACATACGCCTACACGTCCCATCTCTATCATGCCGGCCACTCGGGGCATTTGGGGGATGTGATCGCCGCCGTTCTGCCTTGCTACTGGCTCTACGCCGAAATCGGCGACGCCTTCATTAATGCAGCACCGGAAGAACCGATCTATCAGGAATGGATCGCTACCTATGGCGGGAAGGATTTTCAGGACCGGGTGGATGAGCAGATTGAGCATCTGGATAAGATTGCCGCAGCCGTGAGTGAAGCCGACCGCGAAAGGATGAAAGAGCATTTCATCATCAGCAGTCAGTACGAATACGCATTTTGGGAAATGGCCTATCGCATGGAAACGTGGCCGGTACCGTTGGAGCAATAAGAGACAAAATAAAACACAATGAGGAGACAGAGAAAATGAAAAAAGAATTGAAGCTTACAGATATTTTGGTGACGATCGTCATCGCCATCGCTTTCGGGATCGTCTACATCCTGTGGGGAACGGTTTATTACGCGGTGCAGCCGTTGGGTCTGCATCTTGATCAGCTGCTGTACGGCATGTGGTTCATCGCCGGTACCGTCGCCTATTTCATCATCCGCAAACCGGGTGTGGCGCTGTTGGCGGAAATCGCTGCGGCTTCAGGTGAATTCCTTTTGGGGTCGCCATGGGGTCTGACCGTCTTGCTTTCCGGCGTGGTGCAAGGATTGTTTGCGGAATTGGTGTTCATGGCCTTCCGTTACAAACGTTTTGACCTGAAGGTTGCCGCTTTGGCAGCTTCGGCATCTTGCGTGGGTTCGCTAGTGGTGGATGCGTTGAACGGGCAGATTGCTGAGTTGGCTGCTTGGAACTTGGCGCTGTATTTGTTGGCCCGTTTTGCCGGCTCGATTTTCTTTGCCGGGGTGCTGGCCTACTACTTGGCGGAAGTCCTGGAGGATACCGGCGTGACGAACCTTGTCCGTCCGCTTTCGACTGAAGATTTCACAGATATGGATTAAGGAGGATGGCGGAAATGGAGCAGCGAGCGTATGTGGAAAAGCTGAAGTTGAAGTTTCCCGGCGACGCCGATTTGTTGTTCAAGGATCTTTCCTTTTCGGTGGCTGAAGGCGAAAAAGTGCTGCTTTTGGGGCCGTCCGGCTGCGGCAAATCCACGCTGCTGCAGGTGTTGAGCGGGCTGATTCCGCAATCGATCGAAGTGCCGATGAAGGCCGAAAAGCTCGTGACGCCGGCTTCCTGGGGCTATGTTTTTCAGGACCCGGACAGCCAATTCTGCATGCCCTATGTCGATGAAGAACTCGCTTTTGTGCTCGAAAATCTGGCGGTTCCGCGCGAAGAGATGACTGCCAGAATAGACGTTGCGCTCCGGCAAGTGGGTTTGGAGCTGGCGGACAGCCATATCCCCATCGAAAGCCTTTCCGGAGGGATGAAGCAACGGCTGGCGATCGCCTCGGTATTGGTGTTGGATCCGGAAGTGCTCTTTTTGGATGAGCCCTCCGCCATGCTGGATCCGGAAGGAACGGAAGCGATCTGGGAGGTCCTGCAGGATGTCTGCAAGGACAAAACGGTCATCATTGTGGAACACAAAATCGATCATGTGCTGGCATTCGCCGAACGGCTCGTGTTGTTCGATGCATCCGGCCGCATCATCGCCGATGGACCGAACGAAGAAATCTTCTCGGCCCACAAGGACGAGATGAAGGAGCAGGGCATCTGGTTTCCGGGGGTATGGGACCAACATCTGGCGGAAACGCCCTTGCAACGAAAGCAGAAGTCCTTTAGATTGCAGAGTCCGCTGCTGGAACTGCGCGATTTTAAAGGCTTGCGCAATGGGGAAATAAAAATTCAAGGGGCCGGGCTGGCGGCCTATCCGGGTGAATGGGTCATCATCCGCGGCCAAAACGGAGCCGGAAAAAGCACCTTCCTCCATGCCGTCATGCAGTTCATCAAAACGAGCGGGCACTACGAGTTGGAGGGAAAGCCAATCAGAAAATTGAAGAAGCTAGCCGAACGGGTGGCTTTCGTTTTCCAGAATCCGGAGTACCAGTTTGTGGCGAACACGGTCTACGAAGAGATGGCTTATTCGCTCCGGTTGGACGGCAAGGGGAATTCGGAAATCGAGAAGCTGGTGGAGGAATACCTAGAACTCTTCCAGTTGAGCGGGCAGCGGGAGAAAAATCCTTTCCAACTTTCGATGGGGCAAAAGCGGCGTCTGAGCGTCGCTGCGACGATCATCCAAGGTCAGCGGCTGATCCTTTTGGATGAACCGACTTTCGGGTTGGATTCCAAAAACACCTTTGCCTTGCTGGAATTTTTGGAGAGTTACCGGAAAAAGGGCGCCGTCATCCTGATGGTGACCCACGATGAAACACTCTCCCGGAACTACGGAACAACGTTTTGGACGGTTGTCGACGGCGAAATCCGGGACACCACCGGATCGGCTACGGACATGCGGACTGCATTCTCCGCTGATTTGCGCTTGGAAGGGGGACTGTGCAGATGAAGGAATGGGAACAAGCGAAAGAAACCTGGCTCCACCGTGTCAACCCCAGCCTGAAATTGGGCATGTCGCTGCTGCTCTGCATCGCAATTATGTTTGTCCGCAACCTTGAAATCATGGCCTTCATCGGCAGCGGGCTTTTGATCCTGTTCCTGCTGTTTACGGGACAGCCGTTGAAGCGGATTTTGTTGCTATTGATCCCTTTCTGCGCCATTTTCGTGTCGACAGCCAGCGCCATGATCCTGTTCGGAAAAGGCGAAACGCTTTGGTTCGAATGGGGGCTGATCCGCATCACCGAGGAAAGTTTCTTGCGGGGGATGCTGATCGGCCTGCGCGCATTGGTCTTCGCTGTTTTGGGCTTGACCTTCGCATTGACGACGAGGCCGGTCAACTTGTTTTATTCGTTGATGCAACAGCTTCGGCTGAATCCTAAATATGCCTACAGCTTCATGGCTGCGCTGCGGTTGATCCCGATCATGACGGAAGAATTCGAAACGATCCGCAATGCTCGCAAGGTGCGCGGAAGCGAAAAGGTGAAAGGCTTGCAGGGTATTCTCCTCAGGATGAAGGTCTACACCATCCCGCTCTTGTCAGGGAGCATCCGGCGCGCGCATCGCATCGCCGTGGCAATGGAAGCGAAACGGTTTTCCGGCCATGTGAAGCGAACCTATTACTATGAGATCGGCTTTTCCGGCAACGACTTTGTTTTCCTCGCGTACATGGTGCTGCTTGCGGTCATGAGTTATGGGCGAAGCATTGGATAGGTTGAGGAGTTTTTGCATGGAGAAGTTGTGGGGCTACCCAGCTCCGGTTAAGGAGGCTTCGCTGGAGTTGACACCACATTCAGATGCCGTCTTCCGACCAGCTGAAGCTACATCGGAGAAGAGCCCATCTATTTACCGGCTCCTCCGGCGAACGAAAGCCTGGCCGGAGCTGGCGGGTATGTTTTTGCAGTCTTGTTCTCTCGATCTGTGGGATTTCAGCTGCAAAAGTGGAATACGCACAAAAAGGGGCGATCTCATTGCGAGACCGCCCCTTCTTGTCTTATAGTCTTCACTCTAATGTGATGGACTGTTATTCAGTTTGGCAAGATTGATCGCGGACACCGTTTTTGCCGTCATTGTCCGTTTCAGCCGTACCGTATTGGTTGCCGTCGCCATCCATTTCGCCCGTAGCGTTTTGGTTGCCGTTCTGATTGGCTTGCGTACCCGTTCCATCGCACGTGCCGCTTTTCTCGCGGGCACGTTTCATGGTTGCCTCTTCATTGCCTTGTTTTTTTGCTCCTTCATTTGTGCATTCGCCTGACTTGATTTGCTCTTGGGTCATCATGCCGTTCTGGGCTGCCGTGTCGCTCGCTGCCAGTACCGGTGCTGCACCTCCAACAAATAAGCCTGCAACGGATAGGATGGTCATGATTCTTGTCTTGTTCATTTTTGTTTCCCCCTGGTATGATTTTTTGTTATTTCTTACTGACCTAAGAATAATCAAAAAGTATGGCAGAAGCGTGTTTTTAAAGGCACATTTGTGTGGTATTATCGGGGTGAAAACATAATCTTGCCATATTTTTGCAGTATGATTTCCCCGAGGAGGGAGTACGATGGTAAAGCTATTGATTGCGGATGACAACAAACAAATAACATCCATCCTGAAGGAGTATTCAGAAAAGGATGGCTACGAGGCGGTCGTCGCCTATGATGGCGAACAGGCGCTGCAGGAATTCGGGAAAGACAAATTCGATTTGATTTTGCTGGATGTGATGATGCCGAAAAAGGATGGCTTCGAAGTGTGCAGGGAAATCCGGAAAGTTTCCTCGATTCCCATCATCATGGTGACCGCCAGAGGGGAAGATTTTGAACGGATCATGGGCTTGGATATCGGAGCGGACGACTACATCGTCAAGCCTTTTTCGCCGGGTGAAGTGATGGCGCGCATTCGGGCAATCCTACGGCGGTTGGATCAGACATCGGACAACAAGGATCACCATAAACTCTACGTCCATGAAAATCTGGAGATCCGATTGGACGAATTCATCGTAAAGGTCGCCGGGCACCAAGTCCATCTCACGAAAAAAGAGATCGAGCTGCTTTGGATTTTGGCGACAAACAAGAACAAGGTGTTCAGCCGCGACAATCTGTTGGATAGTGTCTGGGGCTACGACTATTTCGGCGATAATCGGACGGTCGACTCGCACATCAAGCGCCTGCGGGCAAAGGTCGATCAAATTCCCCATCCGTCGTGGGACATCAAAACGGTCTGGGGCATCGGCTATAAGTTTGAGGTGAACCCAGATGAAGTATAAGATCACCCGCAAACTGGTCCTCTATTTCACTTCCGTCATCTTACTGTTTTCCTTGGTTGTCGGAGGGGCCTTCCTGCTGCTGTTCACCCGGCATACCGAACAAATTTACCGGGCGGATATGCAGGAACGGGCTGAGGCGATTGCGGCCGGTGTGGCGGATTATCTGGAAGACGGTAGTCCCGCTTTAGATTCGGCTGCGCCCACTGCGAATGGTAATGCTACCGGCAAGCAAATCGAAAATAGTAGCCTGCTCGTACAAAGTGGTGCCACGGGTACGACCGGGCGCAAAAATGTGAACGGATACAACGCCTATATCACGGCCATTCAGGATATCGCGATGGGCGAGGTGTGGATTGTCGATCAATCCGCGGAGACGATCAGTGTCGGGACCGGCAAAAAAGAGATCACCTATGCCGAACTACCAAGCGCCGCGCTTGCGCTTGTTGATGAGGTATTTGAAGGGGAAGTCGCCTTCAGCGAAGGCTTCAGCCCGTTATTGGAGGATACCTCCATCACGGTAGGGGCGCCGGTGCTCTCCTCAGAAGGGGAGGTCATCGCTGCGGTCCTTTTGCACGACTATATCGCAAACATGCAGGCTGCCGTGCGGTCGGGATTTTCGACTTTGGGAATCAGCTTGGCTTTGGCTTTGATCGCTGCCGTCGGGATAGCGGTCCTGTTGGCGAAACGGTTCATCCAGCCGTTGAAAAAGATGGAAGAAACGACACAGCAGTTGGCGGATAACCATTACGAAGCCCATACGGGGATTGTCCAAAACGATGAAATGGGTTCACTTGCGGCCAACATCGATATTCTGGCGGAAAAGTTGGCGGAAGCCGCGCAAGAAAGCGCCAAACTGGATAAGATGCGCAAGGATTTTATCACGAGCATTTCCCATGAATTGCGCACGCCGGTCACGGTCATCCGCGGCTCGCTGGAGGCCTTGAACGATCATGTCGTCGAGGATCCCGCCAAAATCGATGAATACTACCAACAGATGTTGACCGAAAGCATCCATCTGGAGCGGATGATCAACGATCTGCTGGAACTGTCACGGCTGCAGAATCCGGACTATCAAATGGAGATGAGCTCCTTGAATTTTGTGGATGTCGTGGAGAATGCCATCCGTTCCGTGCGCTATATCGCCAGGGAAAAGGGGATTACGCTGACTTTCTCGAAAGAGCCGTTGGCGTTCATGCTGATGGGGGATTATACCCGGCTGCGGCAGATGCTGCTTGCCGTGATGGAAAATGCCGTCAAATTTTCAGCCGAAAAGAGCGAAATCCGGATCACGTTGACTGGCGCAGGTGAGGGCTGCCGATTGGCTATCACTGACAACGGGCCAGGAATCCCGGAAAAGGATCAACCGTACATCTTCGAAAAGTTCTTCAAATCAAACGAAGAAAGCAACAAGCAAGGCACAGGTCTGGGTTTGGCCGTCGCCAAGCAGATAGCCGATCGCCACGGCATCGTTTTGTCGGTCGAAAGCACACCGGGAAAAGGCTCCACCTTTCTTTTTGATCTGAAACAATAAAAAAAATCAGCTGCAGCGTTTAATCACTGCAGCTGATTTTTTTGTTTGTTTTCTAATATATGTTCTATGAGCCCAGTAGACATAATTGCCATCTTTTCCATATTTAAGAATTGCATGGTCTGAATACAATCCTTAACGACTTCATCACCCTTAGAGTCATCAATCAAAATGAGTTTAACCCCAATCAAAAATTTCTGTAAGAGAGCTTCATAAGCTTGATCTTCATTCAAAGGATGTTTTTCCAATATACGAATATATATCAGCGCCTGATGAATTTCATTTTTACTGATGAATGCAATGATGGCGTTTATTAGTAGTCTGAATCCTTCATTTGCATAAGGATTTATTTCTTTATAGTAAGCTAACTTGTTGATTGCTTTTGGCAATATTTGTTTTAAAGCTTCGGCATCAAAATAGAACATAGAATTATTGAACATGACAAGTTCGTAACGCGTCCATGTTTCAGTTTTGACTAGGTATTTATATAATTCATTCTCTTTAAGATCTATATTTTTATGTTCAAGCCTTGCCAGCAGGATCTCTGTCAGTGAAGCCAAATGATTATGTAATACATTTTTGTCGATGGTGTATTCGTTCCGGCAATGCTGCAGTATAAAATTAAGCTCATGAATATTCTGATCTTCAAACGCATGCTTCAATTCTTTCATTAATTGTTTTTCAACGTTATCTGTATACCCATTACACATAAATTCAATTTCTTCCAAGCTTACATGTAATTTTTCCAATAGTTCCAAAAAATGCGAGGTATACAAATCAGTTTTCCCGTTAATATAACGATTAAAGCTGGCTCTGGACATACTGTTGCCAATCGCTTCTTCAATTTTTATATTCTTATCTTTTCTAAGAGTTGCGACTGCTTCATAAATTTCCATAAGAACTCCTTTTATCAGCACTGGGAAATGTCTCATCTTTGCAACTAAAGTTTCTTGTTCGTGTCATTTTGCCGTTAATCACCCATATAAAAATATACTCCTTATAACAATATTATTTAGGAGGCATTTCTATGTGGGGGTTTTTGATTTTCTTAATTTTATAATTTCTTGTGAATGGGTACACACAGATCTGAAAAAGAAATTTATGGCGTGGCAGAAAAGAGTACAATTGTAGGTTTCCAACAGTCTGTCAGCGTTCCATTCTTTTGTCATGATATATTGGGAGCGTGTGACTTTATCAGTATATCAGAATATGTAAAATATATGAACGACAAACTATTATATTTTGGTTTTCTGCAATTATATTAGTATTCATCCTGACTCTATTTGAGTATGTAATGAAAAATATCAACTCCGATTTATAGGAAGCTTATCAATAAAAATAGCCATACATATAACCTATATTCCCGGAAAAGTCGTAACCAGGTCGGCTAAACCATTGATATGAATGTGTTTTATCTTAGTTATACATAAAATACACAACTAGATGCATTAAGCCTCTAAATACTATCCAAGCGTGGATTTAGCGGGTTTTTCACTTGTTCCTAGTTATGTTTTAGCGGGAATCCATGTTACATGGATGATGTTTTTCGTCTGCTCAACAATATTACCTATAACTGGCGTAAAATATTTTCTCAAATGCGCTTTTAATTCGGTCAATAGTAGTTCCACCTTGGCGTTACTACATAAATCTATAAACAGAAACGTTGTTATATCAATTTTTCGAACTCATTCTCAAGGTGCGAAAGTTGAGTTTATAGTAGCTCAGTTTTTTAATGGAATAAAGCAAATGATAGTTGAGAGCAAAGCGAAAAGAAATCTTGTTAAAAAGGAGAAAAAAATAAAATGATTAAAGACTTTCATAGATACATTCCAATATTAGCGGGATGCATGTTTATAATTATTTTGGCAAAAGATAAAATCAGTTCTTCATTTTTTATCGGAGTCTGTACAGTGTACATTATAATAGTTTCAATTATGATTTACAAAAGTGGGGAAAATTTAAGAAAAAAAAGAAATTAAATGTGTAGCTAGCAAGAGCAAGAGGCTGTTTAATTTCTGTAATAATTGTATTATTGCTACTTAAATTTTTTTAAAGAAACTTAACCGTGATTAGATAAGGAAAGAGGAGAGATTTACATGATTGAAGTGTCTAATCTAACAAAAAAATACAATAATGTCGTAGTACTAGACAACATATCTTTTTCAGTCACTGACACATGAAGAACGGGCAAAAAAATAGGATTATTAGCAACTCTAATCTGGATGTGTGTGGGAGGGAAAACATTGATTAAACATCTTTTCGACAATATACATCTGTATCTAAAAGATTTATTTTTTATATTTACCGACTTTATAATAGTGGCATTCTTTATATACAGTATCAGTGCAACACCTTCAATTTTACTTTTACTGTTACTATTAATCAGTCTTTTTAACCTTTTCAAAAAAATTTCGAGAGTAAAGTTAAAGTTGAGGGAAATATAGAGAACGAACTTTTTAACCGATTTTATAAAGTTCAACCGATAATAAAAATTCTTGATGAAAAGATGTGTAATCTAAAATGAAGACAAAAGACAAAAAGAATTACCTTAAAAAGGCTAAAAATTGGAATATGGTGTTATTAGTTTTGAAAGCTCTGGGGCTGCTCACATCAATTGTAGGGCTAAGGGGAGTCTTAAATCCTGACAAATCGCTCTACACAGAAGCCGTCTACGGATCTTCAGCCACGCAATTATATGAACAAGCAAATAGTATAGGGACAAAAGCTTATGCTGTTATCGGCGTAAGCATCTCGATTACAATCCTGATTATGCTTATATCTGCACATAAAAAACTGAAAGAAGGCGTCTCAACTACAAAAACACCGTACTACCTCCATATATTTTGGATAGTAACCGGGATTATCTACTCCTTACTGTTCACTCCCGAAATAGAAATTCAAGGATTTACTGACATTACCAAGATGGTTTCTGTGGTCAGTATGGGTCTTCAAGCGCTGGTTTCCATACCGGCTATTTTGGCCATAATCTACCTGTTTAAAGCCGAAACAGAGGCGTAAGGAATGAAGAGAAACAAGGCAAAGGAAGAACAAACGAATAAAAAAGGCTTTAACATGAAACCACTATCCAAAAAGAAGCGCATAATCTTTAGTGCCGTATGGGGAGTGATCGCCATTTTAGCGATCAGTACGGCATTTTTTTTCAAACAAAAACAACAACAAGAACCTGCAGTGGCCTCCTATGACGCGGTAACAATAAAAAAAGCCGATGATTTAATTTTTAATGGATCCGTTGCGGCTCAAAATGTTGAGGAATTCTATTTTGATCAGACAAAGGGTCAGGTTTCCGATATTTTAGTAACAAACAATCAAGAAGTCAGTGCAGACACGGTGGTTTTGGTTTATCAAAACGAAACCGTACAAGATCAAATAACGGAACAGCAACAAACGCTCGACAAACTAACTTTAGCGGTGAACAATGCACAAGAAAATCTAGACAATACTTATGTGAAAAAACAAAATATCCAGAATAGTTTGAATGAAGCATTAAGTAAATTCAATAATGCAGATGCCGATTCAATGGAAGGGCAAGCCATTCGCCAAGAAGAACAAGCTAAAATGGATCAGTATAAAGAAGCTATCTCTTCCCAGGAAGAAGTCATCTCACAAGCCCAGCAAGCACTAGATTCCGCAAATTTAGATTTATCCACTGCCACTCAAAATATCGAACTTGCCAAGAATAAAATTACAACAAATGTAGCAGCAACAACTGACGGAACCGCCATTGTGGAACCGAAAGGGAAAACAAATGCGAGTGTTCCCGTTATTAAAATTTTAGGCAAAGACACAATCATAAAAGCATTAGTTTCCGAGTATGATTACAGACACTTAGCAACAGATCAAGCTGTGGAAATCCAATTGCTGAACAGTAATAAAAAAATCGCAGGTACGATCACAGAAGTCAGTATATTGCCGGAATCTACGGCTACTGAGGGGACTGCAACTGCACAATCTAATGTGGCAAATTATTCCTTCAAAGTAAAACCATCAGAAAATTTACAATATGGGTATAGTTGCCAAATTTATGTACCCGTTAATGAACTGCGTATACCCGAAAAGGCAATCCTGAACGAAGAGGATAAGCAGTATGTTTTTGTCTATTCCAAAGGAACTGTCAAAAAACAGCCAATCCTGTCAGAAAATAGAGACGGTGTTTTTGTTGTCACAGAGGGATTAAAAGAAAAGGATCGAATTATTTCCAATCCGTCCCAAGATTTAAAAGACGGCCAAGAAGTGATGGTGAATTAGATGATCAGTTTGGTTAATGTGAATAAATACTATAAGAACGATGAAGAAAGCCTGCATGTCCTAAAAAATATTAATCTGGCGATTGCTCCAGGTGAAATGATTGCCATTATGGGTCCATCGGGATCGGGCAAATCAACCTTAATTAATTTACTGGGATTCATCGATAAACAATTCGAAGGGCAATACTTATTTGAGGGAAAGACGTTATTGACTTCTTCCGATGAAACCCTCTCAAAAATCCGGAATCAAACTGTGGGCTTTGTGTTTCAAAATTTCAGCTTGATCGAAAATAATACTGTTTTTGAAAATGTTGAATTACCCTTGCTTTATAATGGCTATAAATTTCATCAAACAGAAGAAAAGGTAATGGCTGTTTTGAAAAAAGTTGGCCTAGCCGATAAGGCGGATAAACACCTGAAACAGTTATCAGGCGGCCAACAGCAGCGCGTGGCAATTGCCAGAGCGTTAATTAACCAACCTAAATTCCTCATCGCAGACGAACCGACGGGGGCATTGGATTCGCATACTTCTGAGGAGATTATGAAGTTATTTGTGGATTTGAATACCCAAGATCAGGTTACGATTATTCTCGTTACACATAACCCTGATATGGTCCCGTATTGTTCAAGATTAATAAGTATTCGGGATGGTGAGATTATTGAAGATAAGGCGTTACGCCCATGAACATATATGTTAATTGGCGAACCGCTACTAAAGCAATCTTAAAAAACAGAAAACGAAGCCTGTTAACCATATTTGGCATTGTGATTGGGATTGCCTCCGTCATCACTATTTTATCAATCGGCCGCGGATTTGAGAAAGAAACGTTAAGGAATTTAACCAATGGTGAATCGGATGAAGTGAACATACAAGTAAATTATGCCCCAAGTAACGATAGTCTGAGCTACAGCAGTTTGGATTATTTCACTGATGTGGACATTGCAACCGTAAAGCAAGTTGAGGGAGTGAAATCCGCAAATTACCCTGACCCCGATTATTCGAACATTTATAAAGGCATTTACATCAAGGGTAAAAAACAAAATAAGCAGGTTTCTTTAATAAATGATCTGGGTAAGGATCCCGTTATCGGACGCCAGCTGACCGCTTATGAAAATGAAACACTGGATAAAGTAGCAATGATAGATTCCGTTACCGCAAAAGAGATGTATGGAAGTGCTGAGAACGCATTGGATCGTGGCATTGAATTAGATAGCCAGCTATTTAAAATAATCGGGATTTATCAAGGCTCGGAGTCAGAAAGTCTGTTTTCTATGCCAGAAAGCAACATTCAAATTCCCAAAAAAACTTATCTGCACTATTTCAATGATACGGCTGAAAAATCTTCCTTGACCGTAACCTTAGAAAAAGGGGTGTCTCCTAGTTCCGTGACGACGGATGTGATTGAACAACTCAAGGAAAAGGGCGCAATGAAAGCCTTTGGTGAGTATCAAGTATTCGACACCGCCTTATTAACTGACGGGATCAGTAAAATCCTCCGCACAATCACCGTATTTATTTCCGCTGTTGCCGGAATATCACTTTTTATTGCAGGTGTAGGCGTAATGAATATGATGTACATTTCTGTTTCAGAAAGGACAAAGGAGATTGGGATTCGGCGTGCGCTGGGAGCGACCCAAAATTCCATTCGGATGCAATTTCTTTTGGAGGGCGTCACACTGACCTTGTTTGGAGGGGTTGTGGGCTATATTGTAGGGATCAGTTTGGCTTACATCATTGGATCCATCATTGATATTCCAATTTCAATTGAATTTTTCACTGTGTTTTTAGCCATAAGTGTATCGACTGGGATCGGTTTGATTTTTTCTGTCATGCCTGCTTCAGCAGCTGCTAAAAAAGACCTGATTGAAACATTAAGATAATCCAAGAGGTGCCATTTTAGGTGACACTGAATATTTGGAGGTAGGACGTATGAAAAAATCACTTTATATATTTGTTAATTTGATGTTTGGAATAGTGCTCATTTCTTTAGTTTTTATTTTCTTATTAGGTTACCTTGAGAACGTAAGTAAGAATACTTACATTTTTGGAGGAATACTATTAATGCTGGGAATAGCGTTTAACTGGTATATGTTTATTAGAATAGTAAAAAAAAGAGTATAGATACATGGAGAACAGACGAAAAAAGTTAAGGTTATCAGTGACGCTATGCTGTGCTTTATTTATAATATTTTTTTCATTACAACAGTTAATAAAATTCTGTATTGATATCACACAAAGAAGGTATGACTAATATGAAACTTATAAATGAGAAGAACGCTTTGAATGAAGAAAATGAGGTTTAATGTGGATACGGTCAATCTTCTAATGGTATTGAAAAAATGATAGAATGAAGAATTAAGATGAAAAAGAGTCTAAAAGTTTTTAAATTTTCATTATTAACAGCACTAGTTTTGGGGACAGTTATTCTAGGAACGACAGCTAGTGCCTCAGAATCAAATAATGAAGGTTAAACCCCTTTGTGGGTTATTGAGAATGAAACAAATCCAGCATACGATATTAAACAACCATTAATTGACACGCTCTCAGAAAATGTAGTTATAGAATATACAGATGAAGGAGCCATTGTAACTGTTTATGAAGATAATGGACATATTTCAAAATCAAACTCAATTACCTCGCAAGCACAGCTGTTTATAGTTGGGTGGCTTGTTGACGGCTAGTAGTTGGACAAAACTAGGAGATGCTCCAGGAGTAGCCGTTGCTAATAACTGGGATAAAAATGGAAATGGATGGGTAGGTTTTTATAAGAGCACTGGATACGATGGTGCTAAAAGAGCTGTAGCAACAAGATAAAAAACTTTATAAATAGACAGATTTGAGGTTTAAACATCATGAATTTTTATAAGAAATTTTATCAGAAACATCCGTATCTTAATGTCCTAATAAGTCTAATTATGGCAAGTCTAATAGGGATTGCTATAGAATATTTTATTAATAGAGATTTCATTGGCTCTGGATTCTATACAGCATCATTTTTAACGTTGCTTGAGTTGTTAAGAGTTAGACGTGAACGGAATAAACTTAAATCAAAAGCAAAATCTCAATACAATGTAGATGGAGAAAAAGATTAGAATGGAGAACAGACGAAAAAAGTTAAGGTTATCAGTGACGCTATGCTGTGCTTTATTTATAATATTTTTTTCATTATTTTTAAATAAATAGCGTGACTACTTTACAGACGGCTACTGATTTTTTCTTTGATATCGGCAATTCTTTCGAGTTCCCACTGCATATGATCATAGACATGCCCGCTCAGCGTTCGCTCGGAAACGGTCCGGAAGCCAACTTTTTCGTAAAGTTTTTTTGCCTGCAGATTGTCTTTTTCGCAATTCAGGCCGATGATGGTTTCACCCGCATCTGAGGCGAGTGTCGGCAGTGCTTGCAGCAGTTGGAAGGCGACACCTTTTCCCCGCGCTGCCTGCTTCGTCACGATGGAATCCAAATACCATTCTCCGGCAAACGTTTCGCTGTCGGGGAAAAGACTAGGCGCCGTGACGTGCATTTCCTTAAAAGCGGTCTGGAGTGCGGCATCGATGATAGGTTCGGACGCTCCCGGATAGCCGAAACAACAGCCGAGAATTTCGCCATTTTCTTCATAGACAAGGCCATTCCGGTAACTGAACCGGTAGACGTCCTCCTGCATAGCCCGGACCACTGCGGCTTTCAGGACATCCGGTTCCAACAGGGTGAGCAGTGGCAATTCCATGTCCACTAAGATTTCGTGGATCAGATCATACAATTCCGGACAGTCCTCTTTTCGTGCTTTGCGTATCATTCCGCATCGTTCCTTTCAAGTTCTGTAGTCCAAGTATACCATTAGTTGCGGGGACATAGCAGGTACTGTCCACCGTAATTGCGCTGTGGTAAACTGTTCAACAGAAGAGAATGTCTCGTTCGATAGGAGGAATCGCTTTGGCAATAATGAAGGACAGCGGGAGTGGGAAGGCAATGAAACGGATCGTCGTCATCGGATGCAGCGGATCGGGAAAGTCTACTTTTTCGCGCAAGTTAAAGCAAGTGACGGGCAATCCGTTGCATCACCTCGATAAACTGTATTGGCTTCCTGATTGGAATCTCCGCGCTGCTGAAGAACAGGATCGGATCCAAAAAGAACGGATCAAAGACGAAAAATGGATAATCGACGGCAATTACCAACGGAGCCTGCCGATTCGGTTGGAGCGTGCGGATACAGTTTTCTTTTTCGACTATCCAAGGAGTTTGTGTCTCTATCGCGCGTTGAAGCGGATTGTTTTGAACCGCAAAAGGACCCGTCCTGATATGGGGGAAGGCTGCCCGGAGCGATTCGATTGGGAATTTATGAAATTCATCTGGAACTTCAACAAAAACAACCGCCCGGGTTTGATTGCTTTACTGGATCAGGCGCCGGCCGGCATCGAAATTCAACATTTCCGCAAACCGCGCGAAGCAAGAGACTATTTGCGGGCATTGGAGGAACAAAAAGAAGAAGAAGTCGCTTAAAACAGCGGCTTCTTCTTCTTTTTGTTGTATTATTGGTTTCCTTGACGACGATACTGTGAAGGCGTGCAGTTCGACAATTCCCGGAATGTTTTCGAGAAGTGTGACGGAGACTGGAAGCCGACCAAGTGCGCGATATCGGCGATGGCGATATTGGTGTTGCGTAACATTTTTTGCGCTTCGTCGATACGGATATGGATCAAGTAGTCGATCGGCGACATGCCGACTTCTTGCTTGAAGATACGGATCAAGTAGAATTTGTTGATGTGGACCAGATCCACTAAGTCATCCAACGTGATGTTCTTGTGGTAGTTCACTTTCATGTAATTCTTGACCGTTTGGATTTCTTTGTGGTTCTTTTTGTTCAGTGAGTTCCGGATCGAAAATTCTTCCAGACGCAACAAGTGGATCAGGATGATCTCGACGAAACGTTTGCTGACCTCTTCGTATCCCTGGCTGCGTGTGCTCATTTCATCCAGCAATAAATTCAAGAAAGTCGCAGTTTCTTTTTCACCGTCGTTGTGGCGGTAGTAAGAGAAATCGCTTTCTGCATCACCGATTTTGGAGAATTCAAGCCCGTGGATGCCGACTTCGATAATCTCTGCTGCTTTATCTCCTGTCAGGTCCCAATAATACTCTACATTTGGGTTCAATAAGATCAGTTGATCTTTTGAAAGCTTTTCTGTTGTTTCTTTCATGACTAAAGAAACATCCCCTGTTGTAACATAGAAAAGTTTAACATAAGGGAATTTTTGGTAGTTTGTAGGTTGGGCTGATGTGATTGTATTCTTTTCAGCAAGAACAATCTTCAAGGAGAGGTTTTTTATGTTGGACATTGTGTACATAGTAATCCTCCTGACGTAATCTATCTGATAGCAACGGTTCGACAATTTGAAAATTAATTGACTCAAATTCCATATCATTTGAGCGAGCCAATAACAATAATAATATACTATTTTTTTTTTTTGTCTAGTATATTTTAAAAAAATAATAAAATTTAATCCTTGTCACAAAAAGCCTGGGTTGTAATCTGTCTGTAATTTAATCCGACATGTACAAATGATAGGCTAGGAAAAATAAACTTATTGCGAGTAGTATGTTGTCGTTAACAAAACCAATTTATTGATGCGGCAGATGGGACAAATATTTCGCCAGCAAAACACCTGGATTAAGGAATCGGATCGGATCATCCCAAGCGAGTCCGATTACAGGAAAGTGCCGGGCTAGAGTAATCATTATCTATTTTTGGCATGCAATTTAATGGCCGGTACAACACATTTTTTTGGTCTTGGGACAATTAAAAAATGTACCGGAACATAATGGACATAACGCTTGCTTTTGTTCATTAAAAATAGATGAAAAACAAAATAACTATAGTGCTTTGCAATTGAGTGTTTATTTAGCAATGTTTCATAGGAAATGAGAAAATTAAATTGGCAATATAACTGATGTAAAGATATTTGTTTTTTTAAATCAGGATTTCTTTTCATCAATAAGTGATGGACGGGGACGTGAAGGGATGGGTGCTTTTCGGGAAAATCCTTGTAGCGTCGGAATCTTCGGATACTGCGCCATGTTTGTAGGATAATAGGACGAACGTCATTTCATGTATAGTATAGCACCCTAGCGCGAAAACGTCATTAAATAACTGAATATTTTTATATCAACTGACCGGAATTTGTATAAATTTTAATAAATTCTATGTAGGATGTTTGTTTCAGCTTTCGGGTAATTGTTCAATTTTCAGTATTTGGCAGTCACTTTTATCAATTGGTTAGGCTTTCTTTCTTCGTTTTGTGAGCGATATGGTAAAATGGACTTAGAATTGCAAAGGATTACGGTCCGGAGGTGCAGAGAAGATGAACGGTGATTACGGTCTGTTTTTTGAGTATTACTACGCGATTTATGACTATGTACTGACTGCCAAAACCACAGTGTGTGAGCGTACGCTGCATGATTTTTTGCATACGCAACAATATTATCGATTATCCCATGAAGCGCAACGTTTTGCGAAACGGATTGCCGAAAAGGACATCGCTGTGGATCGGCTGTTGCTGAGCGGACCAGAAGCGCGTGAGTGGTATCTGTTCTATTACAAGCAGAATTTTCCTACGGGATATTCTTTCAGTCATGTGAATCTGGAATTCATGGAAGGGGAGTATGAACTAAAGGAATTTTCACCGATAATCGGCCCTCTCGGTCACCAGCCTTTGCATGCGGGGATTTTGCGTAAAAGAATGGGTGAAGACTATCTTATTTTCCCCTATTTCAGGAATCAGAAGAAAATATCGCACCTCATTCTCAGAATTATTGTAAATAAATTAATGACAGAAAAAAAACACACTGTCAGGAAGTCAATCGAACTCGTTCAACTATTTGAAGCTGAGGCAATCGGATCGGGTTGGGAGCCTGCCAAAACCAAGACGCAGATGGAAGAAGCGCTGCGGCAACAGTTGCATTTTCGCATCAGTTATTCTGACATCAAAAAAATATGGCTGCAGATGATTTTCATCAGTTTCCGCTATGAAAATGATGAGGCGAGTAACATCCAGTGGGAACGTCATGCTTACGCGGATACCGTCCGAAAACTGGAAAATTTTGCGACGGTTTTGGACGGAAAGCCGGATATCCATCTGACTGCCGAAGAAGGTGTGTTGCTGAAGTGGGTCCGTTTCGTTGTTTTCCGCTCCCGTGGCATGCATGGTAAGGCAATGGAAGAAGCGCATAAACTGCTGGAACGTGAAGAATTGTTGATTGGTGCAAGCAGGCAGCCGTTATACAGCAAGTTGGACCTTGTGCCTATCAATGATACTTATAAGGACTTGGTTGTCCGAAAACTATCGATCGATTTCCGGGATATTTTGGTTTCCTATTTATTGGACAGCTACATAGCCAATCAGAAATATGAAGCTGCTTTTTTCCTGCTGCAGCAATCCGACCCTTATTTCAAGCACTTTATACCCCGGTATTACCGTAGTGCAAACCAGAATGAGTGGTTTTCGGGAGAAGGTGAAATTTCGACGGAGCAGCTTTTCCGAGAACAGTTCCAACGGGTACGCATTGTTCTGGGAGATTATTGGGTCGATGCGTTGCATAAAGAGATAGAGGAAGAAGCGAAAGCCGGGCTTACTTTGAAGAAGGATGCTTTTGACTGGTTGTTGCGTTACCTGTACAACGTGATGAGCATCTTCCATGAAATGCAGGAAAATGAATTGGCCGAGCAGATGAACGCCTTTTATGCGCAAATCCGCCTAGCAGAATAAATAAAAAGAAGCAGCCGACTTGAAGGTCGGACTGCTTCTTTTTGGGCTCGATTTCTAAACGAGATTCATCACATCCTGGTAGTTGAGTTCTGATTCGCAGATACCACTACCGTTTCGCACCCCGCGGAGTGAACAAAAGAGGTTCGCTTCGTGGGGTACTCCAACGTCCGGGTATCTAAACGCGAATCATCACATCCTGGTAGTTGAGTTCTGAATCCTAGAGTTCTCCGCCTAACGCTGTTCAGGCCCACTCAGCCAAAAGCGGGCTGCTTGGTCCTGAACCTCGTTAGTGCTCAAACTCTGAGCTTAGGATTCATCACATCCTGTTTTTTTTAATCGTGTCTTAGGGCTTCTACTGGGTCTAGGCGGGCTGCTTTTTGGGCTGGCATCAGGCCGGCTACCATGCTGATGATCACGCTGGTGACGATGCCGAACGCCGCAAATGCCGGTGTCATATTCAGGATGGCAGTATCAAACAGGTTCTCCACAACAATATTTCCGACGACGGTGATGAGGTAGGCGATACCAACACCCAGAATGCCGCTGAAAAGACCGATCAGGAAGGACTCAGAAACGAAGATGCGGCGGATATCTTTCTTGCGGCCACCGATCGCTTTGATGACACCGATTTCTTGTGTCCGTTCCACTACGCTGATGTAGAGTACCGTCAAAATCATGATGGCGGACACGAACAAGGAGATACCGGCAACCCCGGAAAGGATGTAAGTGAAGATATCCAGCATTTGGGTGAACGTGGAAGCCAGGGCATCCGCAGATGAACCACGGTAACCTAGGGCGGCCACTTCATCTTTGATGGCTTGGGTATTTTCCGGATCATCAGATACCAAGTAGACAACGTTCGGTTCTACTTCCAGATTATTTTCCGCAGTCAAGGTTTCGAATGATTCCGCCGACATATAGACGGATTCAAATGCACCGATAGCTTGGCCGGCTGAATAGATGCCGCTGATGACATAATTTTTTTCCAGCGATTCACCGTCTATAGTAACATCCACGGTCACTTCTTTTCCGATGGCTTCTTCGGCAGTGCCAGCCATCTGATTGGCGACACCTTCTGTGATCAGGATTTCGCCAGCTTCAGGGAAAGCACCATAGAGGATGTTGGAATCGGTCATGCCGGAGGTTGTCCCAAAGTTCATGAAGGCATATTTTTCGCCTTCATAGATGACGTTATCGCTGCCGATCGTAAGCGAAGAGTAGGCCAGATTGACTTCTGCCACATGCGGAATATTCCGTAGTTTTTCCAGATCTTCTTCTCCAAACGGGTCAGACTGCGTTACCCCGGCAGGAGGACCTGATGGCGCGGATCCGGCAGGTATCTCTGCACCGGCGGGAGTCATGATCATCATAGAGGAGTCAGTGTTTTCGCTGTTGTTGGTTTCCATCACGATGGGCATCCGCACTTCACTTACCAACGGATTGACGTTGGCGTTCATCGTTTCGGTCAGGTAGTCATTGACGCCTTCGCCAAGGGAGAGCATCACGATGATGCTCATGATGCCGATGCTGCCGCCAAGAGCAATCAGGATATTCCTCGCCAGTTTTTCCTTCATATTAAGAAGAGCCAAACGGATTGCTGCAAAAAACGTGAGATTTTTGCTTTTACTTTTTTGCTGCAGTTCAAATGCATTGTCGTGCAAGGCGATCTCGCCTTGATGGATATCCCCGATGATTTTTCCGTCATCAATTGTGACGACGCGCGTGGAGCGGGCCGCTACTTTCTCCGAGTGGGTGACCATGATGACCAACTTACCGGTTTTGGCGATGTCTTGGATGATGTCCAGCACCTGATCAGTCGTTTGTGAGTCCAAAGCTCCGGTAGGTTCATCGGCAATGATGATGTCCGGGTCGTTGACCAACGCACGGGCGATGGCCACACGTTGCTTTTGTCCACCGGATAACTGGCTGGGTTTCTTTTTGTATTGGTCGTCAAGGCCAAGTTGCTTCAGGACTTCTCTCGCCCTTGCGACCCGCGTTTTTTTATCGACGTTCGAAAGCGTCATCGCCAACGTGACGTTATCCAGCACGCTGAGGTGGGAAACAAGATTGAAACTCTGGAAAACGAAGCCGATCTTCTCTTTGTGGTAATTCACGAAATCTTTTTCCTTGAACGTACTCATGTTTTGGCCGTCAATGGTTATTTCGCCTGAGAACTGGCTGTCGAGACCGCCCAACAGATTCATCAAGGTTGATTTACCGCTGCCGGATTCACCGACGATTGAGACCAATTCGCCTTTGTCCAAGGAAAGGTTGACGTCCTTAAGTGCCTGGAAATCTTCCGAGCCGCTGATAGGGTAATATTTATTCAGATTTTTTAGTTCGACAAAAGCCATAGTTAGGGGATGCCTCCTTATTATTTTGAAAGAAATGCCGATGAGTGAGTATTTACTCACCGTACGATTAGTCAAGTATAGCGATTCTGTAAAGGGCTGTCAATGCTATTGCTTATCGGGGCTGAGGCCTTTGACGATCTGTTGGGTCAAATAAGTGATTTCGGCTTCTTTGTCGCGTTTTGTATCCGTGAAAAGGACGTAATGGGTCAGGTGATTACCGAACAGGATGCTCATGATAAATTGCCAAATGACGGGATTCGGCCAATCGACGATCTCATTTTTCTCTTTATAGCCGTCGAGGATCGCATAGATGCCTTCAATTAAGTCCTTTGGAATCATGGTGATGAATTCTTGGCAGCGCTGTTTGTCGTACATCATTTCGGTAAGAAAAATTTTACCGGATTGAAAATGCTCTTCCGGCATCATAACATCCTTGCGCACGATGAATGCCACGAACCGCTCGAACGGCGCGTTCTCTGCAGAACTGCGGAACTGTTGCACTTGAGCGAGCGCTTCCGTAGAGATAATGTCGCGCAGAATCGGGAAAATCGTAGCGTAAAGCAAGTTTTCCTTCGTCCCGAAGTGTTTGTAGATGGTTCCCTCAGCAACATTGGCGGCTTTGGCGATGTCCTTTGTGCTGGTGTTGGAAAATCCTTTCGTCGAGAATAGTACCACGCAAGCATCCAGAATATCCTGCATCTTGGGCGACAAGCCCTCTTTACTACGAATTTTTTGTTTTAAAGCTTCCACAAACTTTTCCATTTACCGTATGCTCCTCTTGGTGATGTTGCTTCCATAGTACTCGGACCGGCCGATTATTGCAAGCCGGCACAATGATTCAGCCTCCTTCGCGAAATACTTGTGATAAATCGCCGAAAAGGTGCTAAGATGAAAGTATGATGAGAACTGGAGGGAGAAAGATGCATAAAAATAAACTTGTTGTGGTGGGTGTGGGACATGTAGGTTCCTACGTATTGGCGGATGCGATGAAATTGCGGTTATTTGCGGAAATCGCGACAATCGATATTTTGAAGGATGTTGCTCATGGGGAAGCCTTGGATCAGGCGCATGCGACCGCGTTGACCTATATGTCCAATGTGGACGTACACGCCGGGGATTACGCCGATTGCGCGGATGCGGACGTCATCATCATCGCTGCCGGGCCGAGTGTCCTGAAGGATGAAAACGATCCGAATGCCATCCCGGATCGCGCTTCTTTGACCAGAAAAAATGCTGCGGTCATCCGTGAAGTGATGACTGAAATCGTAAAATATACAAAAGAAGCCATCATCATTCTGATCACAAATCCATTGGACACGGTTACTTATATCGCGGCCAGCGAATTCGACTATCCGGAAGGCCGGATTTTCGGGACCGGCACGATGCTGGACTCGGCCCGTCTGCGCAAAGTGATTTCGCAACAGTACGGTGTCGATCCTAAGAGCGTGACCGGCTATATGATGGGCGAACACGGCTTCACAGCCTTCCCGGTGGTGAGTCGGTTGGCTATAAACGGGATTCGCTATGAGGAGTTCGGAACTTATTTCCCGGAAGTCGAGACGTTGGAACCAGAAGCGATCGGAGCGGCGGTCGTGAAGTCAGCCTACGATGTCTTGAACGGGAAAGGCTGGACGAATGCCGGGGTTGCGCAATCCGCCATCACCTTGGCGCAAGCAGTCCTGTTGGATGAAAAGAGCGTCCACCCAGTGTGCACGATTCTGCGCGGACAGTATGGCCATGACGGCGATGTGGCTTTGAGCATGCCGTGCCTGATTGGCCGGAACGGCGTGGAAAAACAATTCGGGGTCGCTTTGGACGAGTGGGAAACCGCCAAACTCAATGCTTCCATCGACTATATCCAATTGGCGATGAAGGATGCGAAGACGGGACCGTTCAAACAATAAGAATGAGGAGCTGGCTAGCGCAGAGGTAGTTGTATTTTGGTGCGCGCCCTTAAAGGCACCGCAAAATTTGACAAAGGTGCGCTTGGATATCCATAATTAAGATAAGCAAACTGGACGATTTCATCGGGAACAATAGAAGCAATGTGGGTGCAAAGGATAGGGGCTGGAAGGGGGAAGGTCTCGGAAAAAAGAATGCTATCCGATCATCCGAATGCCTGAAGGGAGTGGCAAAAATGAAATTCAAAGACGCATTGTGGAAAGCCTACAAAGGAATGGGGCGTTCCATCAGTCGTTATCCACTGACCGTCGTTTTTTTGATTGCGGTCGCAGTATTGAACAGCTTCATGATCGAAAATCCGCGCGAGGATTATGCCCGCTATCTGTTCACTTTTTTGGTGGGGGCCATGCTGAGCATCGTTGGCCAAATGATTTACGAAAGGTTCTTTACGCAAATGAACGCCCGCTATCTGCTGATGGGCGGAGCGGTATTACTTGCAACCGGCTATTACTTCGCGGTAGGACCGCAGACACTGTATAACATCGCCATCAGCGTCAAAACCGGTGTGGCGCTGTTCGCCCTTATGATTGCCTTCATTTGGATACCTTCGATTGAAAATATTAAAGTGCCTTTCCACCGGAGTTTTTTGTCAGCGCTGAAAGCCTTCTTTACGACCATTCTTTTTTCAGGAGTGTTGGCAGCAGGTATCAGCGCCATTTTTTACGCTACGGATTACCTTCTCTTCAATATCGATTATAAAATGCTCACACATCTTCTGAACATAGTCGGTTCATTGTTCGCGCCGATCTATTTCTTGTCGATGACACCACTGTACCCGGGCAAACGTGAAGAAATGATACCGGATGAGGCGTGGGCGAAACGCGGCGAAACGCTGGAACGTCAATTTATGGTACCGCGCTTCCTGGAAGTTCTGATTTCCTACATCATCATTCCTTTGACGGCCATTTACACGTTGATTCTCTTGGTCTATGTCGTCATGAACATCCGCGGAGAATTCTGGACAGACAATCTTTTGGAGCCGCTGCTTGTTTCCTATGCGATCATCGTCATCATCGTCTATATCCTCGCCTGCAATCTCGAGAATAAATTCGCTGATCTGTTCCGCAAAATTTTCCCTAAGGTCCTGATTCCGATTGTCGTCTTCCAGACCATCGCTTCCTTCTTGAAAATCAGGGAGATGGGTATCACGCATGGCCGTTATTACGTCATCCTGTTCGGGATTTTCGCTACGATAGCCGGGGTAATCTTCAGTTTCATGAAACCGAAGCACAACGGATTGATCGCCATCGCCTTACTGGTATTGTCGGCTATTTCCATCATTCCGCCAATCGATGCCTTTACCGTCAGCAAGAATAACCAGATCGGTTTTTTGGAACGGAAATTGATCGAAAATGATATGTTGGTGGATAACGCAATCGTGCCAAAAAGCGACGTTCCCCTCGGTGACAAGATTGTCATCACAAAGGTCGCTTCCTACATCGACAACATGGGCTACAATAAAGAGGTGGCCTACCTGCCGAGCGACTTCAATGTCTACAGTGATTTCACTGATACCTATGGATTTGACATGACCTACTCCGAAACGGATTACCCGCAAGGCGAAGGCGAGTTCGTCTACCTGAACTGGGATGCCGATCCCGTAGTCGGAATCGCAGGCTTTGATGTCATGCTTCACCAGTATCTTTACTACTCCGAAGTCGAAACAAGTCCAGTTGAAACTACCGATTTTGAAGTGGATGGACAACCATACCAACTGGAAAAAAGGTTGGATGGCACGTATTATATCTTGACGGTAAAGGATGCGGCAGGAGAAGAATTGATTGCCTACAATACCCGGGAAGTGTACGATACTATTTTCGAGCAGTCTGAAACGTCAGGATTCGATAAGGGGAATCTGACAATCGAGGATGCGACGATAACCACTGAAAATGACCAAATCAGAATGAATATTTTGGTCAATTCCTTGGAACGCACACCGGATTTCACAGGTGGAGATCTTTATCTCTTTATTGAATTCAAATAACAAGAGGTCAGTAAGCATACTCTCCTAGCCCCGGATGCGCAAATGCAGCGCATCCGGGGCTTCTTTATTCATCAGTGGACTTTATTGTGCGGAAATCATCCACGGCCGGCAAACTCTGTGATATGATGGATGTACTATTTTCATCAATCAAGGGAAGGTGTGGGGTTGTGTCGAAAGGAAAAGGAAAAGTGATGCTGTCGATGCTGATATTCGGGACAATCAGCATCTTCGTTAAGAATATCGATTTGGCGTCCAATCAGGTTGCCTTCTTCAGGGGAGCGTTGGGGAGTCTGTTCCTCTGGGGGACATTGATGGTGCGCAAGGAAAAGATCCCTTTGGCGTTGGTCAGGAAAAATGCCAAGTTCCTGTTGCTTTCGGGTTTTGCTGTCGGCATGAACTGGATTTTGCTGTTTGAAGCTTTCCGGTACACGACGGTATCGAATGCGACGTTGAGCTATTATTTCCAGCCGATTTTCATGACGCTGTTGGCGCCGTTCGTTTTCAAGGAATCCTTGACCGCGAAAAAGATCGCGTGCGTCCTTTTGGCGATGCTGGGGATGTTCCTGATTATCGGCGTGAGCCCGAATGCGGGGAATTATAATCATCCGGTCGGGATCGGCTTCGGTTTGGCTGCAGCATTTTTCTATGCGGTGGCCATTATGTCCAACAAAAAAATTGTAGGTCTTGGCGGGATCCCGCTGACTGCTTTAACGCTCGTCATCGCAACAGGAATCCTGACTCCTTATGTCGCTCTGACTTCCGGTTTCGGATTAGGACAATTGACTGGCGGCTCCATCACCAGTCTGCTGGTTTTGGGAATCATCCACACGGGAATTGCCTATGTGCTTATGTTTGCAGGCGCCCAAGTTATCGAGAGCCAGACATTCGCTGTCCTCAGTTATGTCGATCCGGTGACGGCGATTGTGGTTTCGGCCGTATTCCTGAAAGAAGACTTATCACCCGTGCAATTGGCGGGAGGCGTGCTGATACTGGCTGCGGCCTTCCTGAACGAATTTCTGGGCAACCGGGACAAACAGATAGCCCTCAGCAAAGAATAGCGAAAAAGAAAAACGGAAACGAGGCAGCCTCGTTTCCGTTTTTTGCCGAAGAACCACAAAAACCCGGACAGAACTGTCCGGGTTTCGCAGAGAAGGACGCCTCATTGCGTATGGCAGTACACAGATAAGGCCTTTCTTCTCAATGATGGAGTCATTTTTTTCCGACGCTTACTGACTGAGCGATCTCACGTCGGGAGGATTTCATTAAGAAATGAAAGGCCCTCTTTTATGGATGCACTCAGTATAAGCCATAACTATTTACGAAAAAAGATGCCGAGCCCCGAATGAAAGAAATTTCTCAGAACTTGCATCCATACGGTTTGAACACTGAGAGGATTCTTTCAGAAGACCTTGTTGACTTAGTGAACCTCACCAGGTGATTCGACTGATTTTTTTGTAATAATCCATTTTCATTGCGACATTGTGATCGTAGTCGAGTTTGAAATAGCTGGTGTAGAGGCAATCCAGCAAAAACAGTAATGAAAGCCTGGTCGAAAACGAAGAGATCTTATTGTAATGGCTTTCATTTGAACTCATGTACAGGTGGTGCGTGGCAGCACCCGCGAAAGGGATCGCATCGGTGGATGTGATCAACAGAATGGGTGATCGGTTATTCTTCAAGATTTTCACGATTTCGGGAATGACCGTCCCCCGTCCGCCGTATGAAACAACAATCGACAGGTGCGAGGGATCACTGGCTGCCGCTGTCAGACGCTGATGATATTCTTCGATCGGGACATTGACGAATCTGCCGATTTCCTGCATCTGAAACTTGAAGTTCTCGGCGAAAAACAGATTGCCGGCAGAGGTATACAGGTCGATGGATGGCACCTTTTTCATCAAGGAAGCCGCCTGCCGCAGCTGCTCCAGATCGAGATTGTTGAGCGAGGACACAACCGTCTGTTCGTAGAGTTCCTGCATCGTCCGCGTAATCTGATATTGGGTTTCGTTGGGGTGGATCGGATAGTTGAAATCCAGCGTTTTCCGTTCTTTCAGATAGTCTCCGACCGAGGCCGAAACCAGAATCTTCAATTCGGAAAGTCCGGCCAAATCCATCTTTTTGCATAAGCGGTAAATCGTTGCGTTCGAAATAAAACTGGCTTCGCTGATTTCCGCTGAAGTCATTTTCACAAAAGCCTCGGGATTATCTTTTATATAGGAAACCAAAATTTTCTCATTTTCGGTCAGGCTCACTAAATTGTCCATTTTGCTGAAGATATTCATCTGTCTTCACCTCATTCCTTCAGAAAGTTGCGCAGGAAATCCGATTCCGAAAGCATCGTCAAATTGTGGCCGCTACCTTGCAGCTCGCGGACTGCCTGGATTTTGCGGCTCTCGCACGGTGTGCCGATCTTGCGCCAATCGCTGTCGGCGACGACCAAATAAAGGGTCTCGTAACTTAGCTTGGCATCGAAATGGCCGCCGACGTCGACGACGAGCTGGGCCAAATCGTTGCGCTTCAGTTTTTGGAAGCGGCCGGTAAAGCAGACGTGCTTGTCGTAAAAGACGTGTTCCTTGTCGAACAGCAGGCTCTTCGGCTTTAGCGGTGCGGCTGTTTTCGCTCGTTTGGCAGGCGTACTTTTGCCGCCTTTCGCGACGCCGAAGCTATGCGAGAACAATTTGCCCATCCGGTATTGATATTCGTCCAGAAATCCTTGGATGTCGTAGTCGTATTGCGCCAGCATTTTGCTGGTGATCAGCCCGCAGGCGACCGCATCCTCCACGGCATTATGGTGGTTATCGATCGTCATGCCGAAGTAGTCCAACACGGTCGGCAAGCGGTTGTTGTGCAGATCCAGCATGCGCTGCGCCATCTTGCAGGAACAGAAAAACTCATTCTGCATCTTCGGCAGTTTGTAAGTTTCAATCGTTTGTTGCAGACAACTCATGTCGAATTGGGCAAAGTGGGCCACCAGCGGATCGGTTCCGATGAAGGAACGGATGTCTGAGTATAGGCCGGCAAAGTCGGGTTCACGAGCGACCATGTCCTCGGTGATGCCGTGGATTTGAATATTCCCGCGGCTGAAATATTGACGTGGATTGATGAGCGCATAGTAGCGGTCGACTTCCTTACCGTCGGAAAAGCGGCTCAAGCCGATGGAACAGACGCTGTCACCACGGCTGTTTGCAGTTTCAAAGTCAATGGCGACATAATCCATGTGCATACATACTCCTTTTTGGTTGTTTTTTGAATAATGAATAGATGGCCTATTGCTGCTGCAAGGCCATAATCTGTTGGTAATAAGGGATCATGCTGCCCAAAGCGGCACCGATGATGAAGAACAATAGCATGCGGATCAGCAGGTAAGCCCAGCTTTCCGAGTAATCGTGCTCCGGATTTTTGTTCGAGCGGCGGAAGAGGATGAACATACCGATCCCCGCAATCCAGCCGATGCCCGACAAAAGCGCCTGCGAAGTCGCAGGATTCAGGTAGCCGATCACGAAGCCGACAACCGTGGCAAAGGCCAACAAAAGCCGCTGCTTCATTTTTTCTGTCATCAAAATTTCCCCCTTTTTCGTAAACTGTCCAGTGATTCAAGCCTGCCCCTCGGAAATTAGATAAATCGTACCTATTGCGCTCTACGATGCTCAGTCGGTACGATTTCCGATTTCCTAAATTTCTTTCGAGGCAGAGCGGGCTTGTCTCACTTTTCTAGCCTATTCTACCATAAAGCGCGCTTCTGGAATACGTTTGTGATCCGGCAAAAAGTGAGCGGATTGTATGTCTGTCGGGTGAACCGCTCGCTTCGCATCGCAAACAACCGAGAGATCCCACAACTGTCAGGTAATCGCAATGCGTAGCTATCCCAATACCCGACAGCTGACTATTCATGCGTCTGCAAATCAAAAAACCGTCCCATTAAGAGACGGTCGTGAGCGATTTTAGAGAAACAATAAGCCATCGAGATCGAGGATGACGATTTCGCGGTGGTTCAGTTGTTTGATGAGGTGATGATCTTCCAATGAGCCTATCTTCCTGCTGATCGTTTCCGGTGTCGTCCCGAGGTAGGAAGCGAGATCCTTCTTCGACATCGGCAAAGTGATGGTGTCGCCGTCTTTCTTGGCCAGTTCGGCAAGGTAGAGGGCCAAGCGGGCTTCGACTTTTTCGGTCGACACGTAGGTCGTCTGCCGTTCCGACTTTTCCAGACGGTTGGAGAATTCCTGCAGCAATTTCAAAGAAATGGCGGGGTATTTCAACAAAAAGTGCTGTAGATCGTTCCTTTTCATCCGGCAAACTTGGGTCTCCTTCACCGCTTCGGCATAGGCTTCGTGCTTCGATTCGCTGAAGAGGGCCAACTCACCAGTGAAATCGCCAGGATTGAGGAAACGCACGAGCTGCTCTTTTCCGGACTCGGCCAGCCGGTAAATGCGGATCAGGCCGGAATGGAGGATATAGAGTGTATCCGACGTATCACCGGGGCGGTAGAGCAGTTCGCCTTTTTTGTAGGTCGCCGGATGCGTGACGGACATGATTTCGTCCATCTGGTCCGGCTCCAAGTGATTGAAGATCGGCACCAGCGAAATGCAGGATTTGTGCGAGTTGCAGGCGCAGTCTCCGCCGCAATTGTGCGCCGGTTTATGGGTTTCGTTCATAGGGAAAATCCTCCGTTTCGGAATGGGACAGGCAGTCTTGGTTGCTTAAATTGTACCGCAAACCGTAGGCTGCATGCGAATTTTATCTTGGATGTGAGCTTTTTATAACGACTGATGGCTAGCTTCACGGGTTAGCCCTTCGGAAAGGATAAAGGAACCCCTTGTCTCTACGAGCCAAGGATACTATTCGACTAACCTGCTGACGCAGGAAGTCTCTCAGCATATTGCGCTCTACGATGCTCAGTCGGCACGATTTCCTAAATTTCTTTCATGGCTGAACGAACCCGTTCCGCTTTTCTTCCGGTTGAAGCCGATTAAACGCATAGCGTTCAGGATGACGGCCAGGATGCTGGCTTCATGAATGAACATACCGCTGGCGAGATGGACGGAACCCATCAGCACGCCCGCCAAAAGGAAGAACACGACTCCAACCGCAATGGCGATGTTCTGTTTCATGTTGCGCATGGTCGCCTTTGAGAGCGAATAAGCATGGGAAAACTGCATCAGTTTGTCGGCCATCAGCACAACATCGGCTGTCTCCATCGAGATGTCGGTCCCGCCTTCGCCCATGGCCAAGCCGATGTCGGCTGTCGCGATGGCCGGTGCATCGTTGATGCCGTCACCGGCCATCGCTACGACAGCGCCATCTGCCTGGAGTTGTTTGACGAAACGCACTTTATCCTCCGGCAACAGCTCGGCGTGGTAGGCGTCCAGTCCCAATTGTTCCGCTACCGCTTGGGCGGTATGGCGGTTGTCACCTGTAAGCATGATGATCTGTTTGATGCCGTTGCGGCGCATTTCGGCCAAAGCCTGCGGTGCGTCCTCGCGAATCTGATCAGCGATCGAGAATAGCCCGGCGAGCGTGCCGTCAATGGCCACGAAAACGACGGTATTGCCGGTTTTTTCGCGTGCAATCGCGTAGCTTTCTGCTGCTTCATTTATCAAGATTCCGGACTGGGCCATCAGTTTGCGGTTGCCGGCGACGAGACGGCGGCCGTCAACTGTCGCTCTCAATCCGTGGCCTTTGATGACTTCCGCATCTTTCGGCGCAACAGATGTTTCCAGGCCTTGTTGATGTGCGTATTTCACGATTGTTTGTCCGAGATGGTGTTCGGAAATGCGCTCCGCCGAAGCCGTCAGCTGCAGCAGTTCGCTGCGATCGGCGCCACTGAGGACATGGATATCGGTCACTTCCGGTTTGCCTTTCGTCAGCGTGCCGGTCTTGTCGAAAACAAGTGTATCGACTTTGGAAAAGCGATCCATGACCTCGCCACCTTTCACCAGCACGCCGTATTTGGCGCCGTTGCCGATGCCGGCCACGTTCGATACCGGAGCACCGATCACAAGCGCACCCGGGCAGGCGATCACAAGGAAAGTGATGGCAAGATGCAGGTCGCGCGTCCAAACGTAAACGATGACGGAGAGCACCACAATCGCCGGCGTGTAGAAGTTGGCGAAGGCATCGAGGAAACGTTCGGCCTTGGATTTGGATTCCTGCGCCTCTTCGACCAATTCAATAATTTTTGCGAAAGTTGTGTCATCGCCGACCTTTTCCGCGATCATTTCGATGAAGCCATCGTCCACCAATGTCCCCGAAAAGACTTTGTCATCCAATGATTTGTTGGCCGGGATCGCTTCGCCCGTCACGGCAGCTTCATTGATGGCCGCCTGACCCTTCACAATGATGCCGTCAACAGGGATTTTGCCGCCGGGCTTGATGAACAGCCGATCCCCGACAGCCACTTCCTCGACCGGCACAACGACTTGATCGGTGCCATGCAGGACGATCGCTTCCTGGGGCGCCATGTCGATCAACGACCGCAGAGAAGAGCGGGTCTTTTCCAAGGTGCGTGCTTCCAGGAAGTCACCGAACAGAAACAGGAAGGTGACGACGGAAGACTCCGTATATTCGCGGATGAACAGCGCACCAATGACTGCAATCGTCACCAGCAACTCGATGCTGAAAGCTTTCATCCGCAATGCCAGATAAGCTTTGTGGGCGATCGGGACTACCGCGATGAGCGTTGCGAGAATAAGTGCGTAGTCGGCAGCAACGGCATATCCAAGGGTTTTCAAAGCAAAACCGATGACGATTAGGAAGCCTGACAGTGCGGTGATGCGGTTTTTGTATTTATTTATCCATTTGATCATTTGAATGACCTCCTCTTGTATTTCCTATAGCCTAATCATACGGTATCAAAGAGGAAAACGACTTGATGGGGGTCAAGCTTTGGATACGGAAATCAGATCGGCAGAATCTCAACCGTTTTCCTCCGGCGAACGGAGGCTACGCCGGAGTATAGCTTACATTTAAGTCTTGTGCTCCGATGAGAATCTGTTCGCAGGAGAAGAGCCCGGACATTACCGCTGTTCTCCGGTGTGGGAAGCCTCACCGGAGGAGCGCAGCGACTTCACCGCTCAATGGTATCCGAATACAAAAAAAGCTGCCCGCAAATTGCAGACAGCTGAGTCCTTCGTCAGGACAGATATAAATAGAAGACTAAATCGCATCCCCATCGACAACAGCAGCTTCATCGTTCAGGATGGAGGAGTCGAATTCCCCGATGTTGCGGGAAGAAACGACGCCGGCCAACATGCTGTCGTTGACGTTTGTCAGCGTGCGCATCATGTCGATGACCGGTTCAACGGAGATGACAAGTCCGGCGATTGTGACAGGCAAGTTCATGGCGCCCAGAACGATCAAAGCAGCGAAAGTCGCGCCGCCGCCGACACCGGCAACCCCGAAGGAACTGATCGTAACGACCAAGACCAATGTCAATACAAAACCGATGCTGGTGACGTCGATGCCCAAAGTTGGAGCCACGATGGTCGCCAACATGGCAGGATAGACGCCCGCGCAACCGTTCTGGCCGATGGACAAGCCGAAGCTGGCAGCGAAGTTGGCGGAGGCATCATCGACGCCCAAAGCTTTCGTTTGTGTTTCAACGTTCAACGGCAGTGCGCCGGCGCTGGAACGGGCAGTGAAGGCGAAGCTCAATACCGGGAAAGCTTTTTTGAAGTAGGTAATCGGATTGACGCCGACTCCAGCCAAAATCAAGCTGTGCACCAGCAGGACGACCAGTAACGCGGCATAGGAAGCGACCACGAACAGTCCTAAGTTGACGATGGCTTGGTAACTGGATGTCGCCATCATTTTGGTCATCAAGGCCAAGATTCCGTAAGGAGTCAGGCGCAGGACCAAAGTAACGATGCGCATGACGATCGATTGGATGACTTGTAACCCTTTCTTGAACAAAGCAGCATTTTCAGGTTGTTTTTTCTTGATGCCCATATAAGCGATCCCGACAAAAGCGGAAAAGACTACGACGGCGATTGTGCTCGTGCTGCGCAGACCGGCCAGATCCTGAAAAATATTGGTCGGGATGAAGCTGAGCACTTGGCCAGGGATCGTCAAGTCAGCGACTTGCGTCTGTTGGGTCGTCAAGGCTTCGATCCTTGCAGTTTCAGCGGTACCTTGCGTGAATTGCGCGCCATCAAGATTGAAGAGAATAACAGATGCCCATCCGATCAGGGCAGCGATGGCAGTTGTGCCCAGCAAAGTGCCGAGCACGGATCCGCTGATTTTGCCCAGATTCTTGGTTTCTTCGATGCGGGTAAAAGCGCCCACGATCGACACGAAAATCAACGGCATGATCAGCATTTGCAGGAAGCGGACATAACCGTTACCGACGATATTGATCCAATCGATGGCGGTCAGTGTGATTGTGCTGTCAGGTGCGAAAAGCAACTGGATGGCGGCCCCGAAGATAACCCCTAAAGCCAGCGCGATGAAAACGCGTTTTGAAAACTTGACGTGTTTGGCGCCCAAACGATAAAGTGCGAAAAGCAATGCCGCAAAGACGGCCAAAATAATGACAATGGAAATGATATCCATTTGTATTCCTCCTTTAATTTAACTATCCCGAGAACGTAAAAAAGCCCTCGTCCCTATACTCCAAATGCTTGGAATACAGGGACGAAAGCTCTTCGTGATCCACCCTTGTTCGCACGACCCTCGCGGATGGTGCCTTATGAAGTACGCAAAATCAGCCATACTTCTGTACGCTATCGGGTACAAACCGAAATGACACTAACGCATCATCTTGCTCCGAGACGCATGTTCGCTTTACTAGCCATGCCTCTTCTCACCGACTGAGGCTCTCTTTGATGACCCTGAAAGGTACTTCTTCTCTTCAACGCACAACTTATTTTCATTTGTATTTTCATGATAGCATGCTAATTTTTCAAAAGCAACCAATATCCCTCGATTCAGGAATAATTGAATTTGCGGGAGTGATACTACGCGATTCTTTAAAAAAGGCTGTTCTCAGACGGCTGAAAGCATTAAAATACAAACTGTTCATGCAGCCAGTGAAAGAATCCCAATCTGATGTGGTAACTTTACCACATCGGATTGGGATTCTTTTTGTATGACCACAGGGTGTTCATCTAATAATACAATAATTCATAAAATCAGCAGATCCTCCTGGTTTCTGGGTAGAATAAAGGAAAAGACCTACCCGACATCCCATGAAATGGTCAAGGCGAAAATATAGTTTGTGAACAGGACCAAGCTGTTTCCAGTCGTTCTCATTCTTATAGAATAATCTGACTTCATCAATTCCATCTGTGAAATCAGCTACGATCCGCAGTTCTACAGAAGTATCCGTGACAGAAACAGACGCCTGTTCCGTACCGGGACTCTTATCGCCCCCTTCTGGTCCCCAGATTCCTTCATCAGGATCCAGTTCTTTTTCCGTCATAACAATGGAATACTGACCATCGCGTTTTGTTACCGCAATCCATCCGTAGCAACCTTGCAATGCACAAATTCCGGCAAAATCTCCTTCATTGATCTTAGAAGCATCGATCTGTACGGTAATATCACTGACAGGCCCCATCATTCTCTGCGTCAGCATGTTTTTTGCCATAACAACATTAGTACAGGTTTCTTTGGTGGTGATCCGAAGTGATCCCGGTTGGTCCGTTACAGACCATAGGGAATTATCAGGAATGTGATTCCATTCCCAGATATTCTTTAAAGAAACAGATCCATCCGGATTTGGCTCGTATGAAAAAGAATCACTGTCTGTTAAAGGAACATAGTTATGATTTTGCTTTGTACTTCTGACTTCAAGTTCTAGCGGAACTTTTCCCTCACATCCGAATACCGGAAAATCGTTCTCCCACTCAACAGGAACCAGAACAGGACATCTGCCTATCGCGCCGTGATCTTGGAACAGCATAGCATACCAGTCACCTTCAGGCGTATCGATCAGTCCTCCCTGTGCAATCCCGGCGTTCCGGAATCCTTGGTCATCATCCAGAACATCTTTTCCTGTAAAAATACCTTCCAGGGAATCCGATACAAAGCAAGCCTGCGTTCTTCTCTTTGTTCCATCAGCAAGCCAGTGGACCAGGAACACATAATATTTTCCATTTATTTTCTGAATATGGCTGCCTTCATATCCCAGGCTGACATGGTCCTGATCTGTAATGATGATACGATCAAGGCCATCAGGTTTGGGTCCTGACAAATCAGACAGAAGTTCTGTTAAATGGATTTGGGTATTCCCGTATACCAGAAATATTCTGTCCTCATCAAATAGAAGAGAACTATCATGATAAAATCCTTCTATTTCACTTTTTTCCCACGGGCCTGTAATCTGCTCTGACTGATACAGATAAGTCTTTCTTGTATCGTTGGCTGCAAAGCAAATGTAAAATCTTCCGTTATGATAACGCATGGAAGGTGCCCACATTCCCTGGCCATAAATATTTTGCCCTGCTTCTAATTTGGAGGCCGAATTTCGATCCAGTTCATCAAACACATAGGTCAAAATTTCCCAATTTAAAAGATCGTAAGAGCGCAGGATCACACCTCCCGGGAACATATGCATGGTTGTGCTGATCATATAATAAGTATCATCCACCCTGATCACATCGGGATCAGGAAAATCAGAATAAATGAGTGGATCGTTTTTATGCATCATTTGAAAACCTCCATAGCGGCTTTTTTAAAGCCTTAGTATCATGATTAATAGCTTCATAGTTCTGCATTACTTGGGATTACTCTATTATTTCTTATTAAATCTTGCTATTACATTTTATCATGACACACGATTCTTGAAAAGAAGCGGGTGGTTGATACTTTTAAATCAAGAAAAGTCGAGCACACTTATACAGTGGCGGCCACTTATTCCTTCAAGGTGAATGATCATCAGATATCCATGTTTAAGGACATCTCCGACAGCAAAAAAAATAAGAGTCGCCTCGAAAATGGAGGCGACCCCTGAAATGATCTAAGATTCTTTGACCGATTGGACTTCATAACCCAGCTTTTGGATCGTTTCGCTGATGTCGTTCCCTGAAGTCTTGTTGCCGTCGAATTCGGCTTTGACTTTGCTGGAGTTGAACAGCACTTTGACGGTTTCGACGCCCTCGATTTTGCTGACGGCGGCTTCGATTTTCTTGATGCAGGATGGGCAAGTGACGGGTCCCAATTGGATAACGGCTTGGCTCATGATTCATTCCTCCTATGTGTCTAGTATGACTATAGTATAAGCGGAATACGCCGGAAAGAACTTGACCGGCATCAAGTATTCGAAATCATTTTACGTCGTAATCGTAGAAGATGCGGCCTTCCAACTTGCAGCGGTCGTAATCCTCCAAAATGCCCTTGACTTGATTGGACAAGTAGAAGAGACCGAATAAGTTGGGGATGACCATCAAGGCATTGAACGTATCGGCAAGCATCCAAACGATATCGACTTCCTGCAAGGCGCCCAAGAAGATGAAAATCGCCACCAAAATCTGATAAGGCAGGACACCTTTCGTTCCGAACAGGTATTTGATGTTCGATTCGCCGAAGTAGTACCACCCGACGATTGTCGTGAAGGCGAAGAAGGTCAGGCAGATGGCCAATAGGACGGATCCACCGCCTCCGAACGCGATCGAGAATGCCGCCTGGGTCACTTGCGCACCCTTCAAGGCAGGGTCCAGATAGGATTCGGTCACCAAGATGATCAGTGCAGTAGCGGAACAGACGATGACGGTATCGATGAAGACACCGACCATGGCAGCCAAACCTTGTTGTACCGGGTGATCGACGTGCGCCACAGCATGCGCGTGCGGTGTCGAACCCATTCCGGCTTCGTTCGAGAACAGACCGCGCGCCACACCTTTTTGGACTGCGGCTCTTACGGAAGCACCGGCGATACCACCGATTGCAGCTTGAGGCGTAAAGGCTCCGACAAAAATCATTTTGAAGGCAGGGACCACATTCTCACGGAAAAGGAATAAAATAACGAGACTGGCAACGATGTAAACAAGCGCCATGATCGGAACCACGAATTCGGCGAATGATGCGATGCGCTTCATTCCGCCTGCGAAAATCAGGATGGCTGCGAAAGCAACCAGTAGGCCGGTCACCCATTCCGGAATGGCGAAGGCGGTGGTCACAGCCGATGCGATGGAGTTGGACTGCACCATGTTGCCGATGAAACCCAACGCGACGATAAGCGAAATAGAGAAAAATTTAGCCAACGCATTGGAACCGACCCCTTTGGAAAGGTAGAATGCCGGTCCGCCGACAAGGTCGCCCTTGTTGCGGTCGCGCATCCGATAAACCTGAGCCAGGATAGCTTCGTTGAAGATTGTACCCATACCGAGGAAAGCAGACACCCACATCCAGAAAATCGCTCCCGGTCCGCCACCGAGAATGGCTGTAGCCACACCCGCCACGTTTCCTGTCCCTACCTGTGCAGCAACAGCCGTCGCCAAGGCTTGGAAAGAAGACATCGAACCTTCCTGAGAAGCGTCTTTTTTGAACAATTTACCGAAAACTTGTTTGAAAGCTTCCCACATGCGCGTGATCTGTGGGAAACCGAAGCGGATTGAGAAGTACAATCCAGCAAACAGCAGGCCATATGTCAGAAAGTAGTCCCATAAGAGAACATTCACATATTCGGCTAAAAATTTATATAGTGTATCCATGTAATACCAAATCCTCCATAAGTGAATTCACACCATTTTATTATGTATCTTTGATATTCTATCGATATCACAGGACGGTGTCAATGTAATTGTGAAATATTCATTAGAGAAAACGCAATCAAAAAAGGGAATGATTAGAATTTTGTGATTAAAAACACATGTTTGCTGTTGGGAATAATGTTTTGCCCCTGTGAGTCACGAAGCGCCGTTCAGATGAAATGCTCCCCAGCCCCATAATCAAAAAAGCGAGAACGCATAATATGAATGCAGGCTCGCTTTTACAGTTATCAAATTGTTTAAGTTAATGACATGGAACTATAAAGTCACTTCTTCATCTACGCTCATAATGTCTTCAGCGCTTCCTCGATCGGATCAAGTTCGTCAGACTCGGTCGCTTGCGCTTCCGTTTCGTCATCGAATCTTACCTCGGCTTCAGGGGCTTTTGCGGCGAATTTTTGTTTCACTGTGTCGGTTGTTTCCTGGGCTTTTTCTTTGACTTGTTCGACGGCCTCTTTCGCAGTTTCTTTGGCGGTTTCCGTGGCTTGATCGGCGTAGTCCATCACTTTGTCCAACGCTTCATCGGCTTTGTTGGCCAAATCTTTGCGGATATCCTTACCAGGCTTTGGAGACAGCAGCAGGGCGATTCCTCCGCCGATCACGACCCCTTTGACGAAACTAGAAAATTTTCCCATTTTTGGTTCCTCCTTTATTTAGTCCAAATACCACCATACAAATGAACGGATTGGATGCTTGAAGAAAAAATAAAGACGATTTTACAACTTCAGTATAAGTCACACCTAAAATTAAACAAAACAAAAACCACTGGCTCTCACTAAATATCGCTCATCTTCTTGTTGATCTGAACCATGCTCAGCCGGCCGGTATGCTCCAGCATGTATTCGTAGTTGGCCAGGTAGTCCTTTTCGAAAATGCCGCTGTAGAAAAGATCAAGGATATAGCTGAAACCGGCGGAAGAAGCGAATTGGCCGATTTTTGAATAATATTTTTCCCAAGGTGGGATGAAGAAACTGTAGTCGCAGGCTTCACTCAGGCTGTTTTGGCCGAATGACGTGATCGAAATGGTCTTCGTTCCGCCGTAGCGGCACAGTTTGGCATCGCCTATCGTTTCGCGGGTTTCGCCGGTATAGGACAACAGGATCGCCACATTTTCCTCTGAGGAACGGCTGGCGTAATAGTCCTGCTCACCCGGTCCGCTGGCGACAATTACACGTTTGCCGATGCGCATGCAATGGTATTGGAACTCCTTTGCATGCGCGATTGTCGAATGGGAGCAGTAGACATTGATCGTTTCCGCCGCCTCCAAGAGCGCGATGACCTCCTGCAAGTGTGCGTAATCCAGCAGACTCTTGGTCTCTTCGATGGCGGCTTCCTTCAAAGCCGCGATATTGGTCGCGATCGTCTGCACTTTGTCGCCGCTTTGGATCGGGAAGTTGGCGTCCAATTTCTCGGCTGACGGGGAGTCCGACTTTTGTTCCGTCAAGTATTTCAGTTTGAAATCATTGAAGCCTTTGTAACCGAGTTTCTGGCAGACCCGGACGACGGTGGCGTTCGATGTGAAAGTGTGCTTGGCCACTTGTAAAGTCGTCATGTCGACGACACTGTCAAAATGATTGATGAAATATTCCACTACTGCCTTTTCCGTCCCGGAAAAGGATTCCGAAGCAAGCTTCGTCTGCAAATCCATTTATCCATTCACCTCATTCGATATCATGTAATCCGTAATGCCGTTACAAGCAAACGGCAGGATGTAAATAAATTATGTAACCGCTTTCCGAAACCGTCCGGAAGTATATACGCGGGTTCTCTTAATCGTTATCATAGCATTAACGAATCGATTAGAGGAGGAAAAAAATGAGTAGATTTCCAAAAGGATTTTTGTGGGGCGGAGCGATCGCCGCGAATCAAGCGGAAGGCGCCTATCTGGAGGATGGCAAGGGCTTGGCCATCTCCGATGTACTGACTAACGGTGTGCTGTCGCAACCCGACGAGGCGATCGATCCGGATAAGTTCTATCCGAGCCATGAAGCGATCGATTTTTACCACCGTTATCAGGAAGATCTGCAGTATATGGAAGAAATGGGCTTCAAGGCTTTCCGGACATCGATTTCCTGGGCGCGCATCTTCCCGACCGGCGAGGAAGCAGAACCGAACGAGAAAGGGCTGCAGTTCTATGATGACTTGTTTGCGGAGATGCTGAAGCGCGGCATGGAGCCGGTAGTGACTTTGTCGCATTACGAAACGCCATATGCCTTGGTTCAGAAATACAATGGCTGGGAAAGCCGCGAGCTGATCGGGCTGTTCGAAAAATATTGCCGGACCGTGTTCGAACGCTACAAGGACAAGGTAACGTATTGGATGACCTTCAACGAAATCAACAACATGCACACGATTCCTTTTGCGGCAGGCGCCGTGATTTTGGATGAGACGGACGAAAACGAGAAGCTGCGCGTCATCTATCAGGCTTCCCACAACATGTTCGTCGCCAGCGCCCAGGTCAACAAACTCTGCCACGAAATCATGCCGGAAGCGCAGATCGGCTGCATGCTTTCCTTGAGCGCGGTCTACCCGAACACCTGCAAACCGGAGGACATCTTTGGGGCGATGTCATTGCGAAGACGTTCCTTGTTCTTCAGCGATGTGATGCTGAGAGGGAAATACCCATCATATGCAAACCGCATTTTCGAGGAATATGGCATCCAGCTCGAGATGGGCGAAAACGATCTGGCGGAAATCGCCGCTTATCCGAGCGATTACCTTGGTTTCAGCTATTACCGCAGCACGACCTACAAAGATGGCATGAAAATCCTCGGCAACACAGGCGGCATCATCGGCGAGAAGAATCCGTACCTGGATGAAACGTCTTGGGGTTGGCAGATTGATCCGTTGGGGCTGCGTTACGTCTGCAACGAGCTCTACGATCGCTATCAAAAACCATTGTTCATCGTGGAGAACGGCATGGGCAGCAACGATGAGGTGACGGAGGACAACAAAATCCATGACGACTACCGCATCGATTACACGAAGAAGCATCTGGTCGAAGTGGCCGAGGCGTTGAAAGACGGCGTGCCGGTCATGGGCTACACCTATTGGGGACCGATTGACATCGTCAGCGCAGGCACCGGCGAAATGAAGAAGCGCTATGGCTTCGTTTACGTCGACAAGGATAACGCAGGCAACGGCTCGCTGAAGCGCCTCAAGAAGGACAGTTTCTATTGGTACCAGGAAGTCATTGCAACAAACGGAGAAAGCCTGTTCGAATAGAACAGGTTGATCATAAGCAAGACAGTTCGAAACAGTTGAAGGAGGAATATTAATGAGTTTCATGGACAAACTTAGCTCAGGGATCGATGTCGTCGCCGAAAAGGTCGAGGGGAACAAGTATCTCCGCGCCATCAAGGATGCATTCACAGCCTACATGCCTTTCATCATCATCGGCTCGTTCGCGTTGCTGTTCAACGTGTTGTTGACCAGCCCAACTACCGGACTAGCCCAGTTCGCGCCGTTCAGCTTCTTGACCGCATTGGCACCGGCATTCAGCACAATCAATTTCGCGACGATGGACATCATGTCCCTGCTCATTCCTTTATTTTTGGCCTCAAATCTTGCAAAAAGCAATAATACGAATCCGTTGATCACAAGCGCGGTTGCATTGATCGCTTACGTCATTGTGGTTCCACAATTCTTCACTACGACAGTCGATGGCGTGCAGCAGGTTGTCAAAGGGTTGCCGGCTACCAGCACAAACGCTTCCGGCCTGTTCATCGGGATGATTTTGACGATCCTGGTCGTCGAACTGTTCACAAAATTATCCAATGTGAATGCTTTGCGCATCAAAATGCCGCCGAGCGTGCCGGGCGGCATTGTCGCTTCCTTCAACGTGCTGTTGCCGATTTTCGTGACGTTGATCATCGTGGCACTTGCAGCCCAATTGTTCCTGAACACAACTGGCATGTATATGAATGAATTTATCTACAAAATTGTGCAGGCACCGCTGGAAAGATTAGTCCAAAGCCCAGGCGGCATCATGCTGCTGGTTATTGTCAGCCAAATCTTCTGGTTGGTGGGCATCCACGGCGGCTTGATCATTTCGCCGATCCGCAATCCGTTATTGATCGCAGCTTTGGCAAACAACATTGCAGCTGTCCAAGCCGGAAATGCACCGACTAACCCTGTCACAATGGGCTTCTGGATGTCATTCATCGTTCCTGGCGGCGCCGGTTTGACGTTATCGCTGCTGATCGCCATCCTGATCGCTTCCAAGCGTGATGACCACAAGGCGGTCGCTAAAGTGTCCTTCATGCCTGGTTTGTTCGGGATCAGCGAGCCTGTCGTTTTCGGTCTGCCTTTAGTGCTGAATCCAGTATTTGCGATTCCTTTCGTCTTCGCCTCCAGTATCGGCACGGCGATTGCGCTATTCTTTAACCAGATCGGCTTCCTGCAACCGAACACTGTCGATGTTCCGTTCGGTCTGCCGCTTGGCGTAGGCGCCTTCCTAGGCTACGGCATCAACGGCGTCATCGTGCAGCTGCTGATCATGGCCTTGGGCGTCGTGATGTACATGCCATTTGTCTTGGCTGCCAATAAAGCGACTGTTGCGGTAGAGGAAATGGAAACCGAAACTGAAAGCCAAATTGCCGCAGAAAAAATTTAAGCACTGCATAACCAAAACAGAAAAGGGGACATCATAATGAAAAGTTACTATCCGGAAGGATTTCTCTGGGGCGGCGCCATCGCCGCCAACCAGGCGGAAGGTGCCTGGAACGTGGACGGAAAGGGCATGTCGGTAGCCGATGTCGCCCGTTTCAAACCAAGCATCTCAGTAGAGGACTACAAATCGCAATGGCACGTTTCCTTGGAGGACATCGCCATCGCGAAGGAGACCGATGATGTCGTTTATTATCCGAAAAGAAGGGGCATAGACTTCTTCCACCGCTACAAGGAGGACATCGCTTTGTTCGCTGAAATGGGCTTCAAGGTGCTGCGCGTTTCGATCGCCTGGACGCGGATTTTCCCGAACGGAAACGAAGCGGAGCCGAACCAGAAAGGCCTGGACTATTACCGCGACCTGCTGGAAACACTGCGGGCGCACAATATCGAGCCGTTGGTGACGCTGTCGCATTATGAAATGCCGCTCTATCTGGTGGAAAATTATGACGGCTGGGTTTCGCGTGAGGTCGTCGGTTTCTTCACCAAATTCAGCGAGACGGTCTTCCGTGAGTACAAGGATCTGGTGACCTACTGGCTCTCCTTCAACGAAATCGACAGCGTCTTCCGCCACCCATTCACGACGGTCGGTGTGATCGAAGAAAAATACGCCGACAAAAAAGCCGCTGAAGAAGCCATCTACCAAGCGCTGCACCACCAGTTCGTGGCCAGTGCGCAAGCGACCAAGCTGTTGCGCGAAATCATCCCGAGTGCGCAGATGGGCGCGATGCTGACGAAGACGATGACCTATGCGGAAACCTGCGATCCGGATGAGGTGCTGATGGCGCAAAAAGCCAACCGCGACAACCATTTCTATGCGGATGTGCAGATTTTCGGGGAATATCCGAAGCATGTATTGAACTACTTCGAAGAGAACGGCTTCCAGATCGCTTGGACCGACGAAGACCTGCAGCTGTTGAAGGATTACACTGTCGACTTCCTTTCCTTCAGCTACTACATGTCGATGGTCGTGTCAAAAAACGCGGCCCAACGTGAAAAAGTCGGGGGAAACCTGATGACCGGCGTGAAGAATCCGTATCTGAACATCTCCGAGTGGGGCTGGCAAGTCGATCCGGTCGGGTTGCGCATTTCCCTGATCGACCTCTATGACACGTACCGCCTTCCGCTGTTCGTCGTCGAGAACGGCATCGGCTCGACCGATATGCTGACCGCAGACGGCACCGTCGAGGACGATTACCGGATCGCTTATTTCCGCGACCATTTCGAACAGATGAACTTGGCCATCAAGGACGGCGTCGAACTGATGGGGTACACAAGCTGGGGCTGTATCGACATCGTCAGCGCTTCGACTTCCCAGATGACGAAACGCTACGGCTTCATCTATGTGGATGCCGACGATCTAGGCAACGGCACCTACAACCGCTTCAAAAAGAAATCCTTCCATTGGTACAAGGATGTCATCGAAACGAACGGAGCCAGCCTGTACACTGAACTGCAGCCTGCAACAAAATAATCACGAGAACCATATCGTGTGGCGCGACATGCCATCCGATATGGTTTTTGTACGTTTGGAAAAATTGTACAGCCGCTCGGATGGGCGTATAATCGAGTTGAGGAAACTATCTGATAACACAATTGTGATGTGCGTCTGTTCTGGTACAGAAAAGAGGGAAAACAGTATGAAGAATCGATTTCTTCCGCAAACGTCCAAAGGCAAATGGTCCGTGAGTTTATTTGCTGCTTTCCTTGTGCTGGGGATTGCAGGGAACCGGATTTCCAACGCGACAGTAAATGCCATCGAATATCCCAATCCGATCAACAGCCCCTTGTTGGGGAGCGTGATCTAGCTTGCTTTTACGGCTGCGATATTGGCTTCGCTGATGGGAATCCTGGCCGTAAAGAAGGATCATGAGCGCTCGCTTCTGGTGTTCCTGTTGATACCGATCGGCCTGTTCTTTTTGGTCGCCATCGTGGGGTTTATGATTGCGAATCTGATCGGCCCGCCGGACTGATAAGACAGCTAAGGTGCTCTTCATCGGGGCGCCTTTTTGTTTGGGGATGTGGATGCGCTCCAAATATTCGGGAATATCGCTTTTACTCCGCTAGCTCAACTCCGGTGAGCGGATGCTGGCCGGAGTTGGACGTCTTGCGGGCATCTGTCCTCCGGCGAAGCCGCCGTGGTAGGAGGTGATGATCTTTTTGGAACTCCTCCTCCGGCAGAGGGGTGCTCACCGGAGAAAACCACGCTATGCTTTCCTGAGCCGGACGACCTTGCCGCGTCTTTGACTGTGAATCCGCAATAATTAGATTTCTTGTCCAACAATATTTACATTTTCCATCCAAAAGTGATAGTATTATTAATGTAACCGATGCCGGGAAGGTCCAAATTAATGGTAGCGGTTGCTGGAAGCTTTTGCACAAGCGAAAGTGATGAACAGCTCATTCAATTATTCTGTATAAAAGATCAAGGAGGATGGCAAATGGCTTTAAGAAAAGACTTTTTATGGGGTGGCGCGACTGCTGCCAATCAATGTGAAGGTGGATATAACGAAGGTGGACGCGGTTTGGCGAACGTTGACGTTGTTCCTGTCGGCAAGGACAGAGGAGCCGTCATCACAGGGAAAATGAAAATGTTCGATTTTGACGATGAGCATTTCTATCCTGCGTTGGAAGCTATCGACATGTATCACCGCTATAAAGAAGACATCGCATTATTCGGCGAAATGGGCTTCAAAACTTACCGTTTATCGATCGCATGGACACGCATCTTCCCAAATGGAGACGAAACGGAGCCGAATGAAGAAGGGCTGCAATTCTACGAAGACCTGTTCAAAGAGTGCCATAAATATGGAATCGAGCCATTAGTGACAATCACGCATTTCGATTGCCCAATGCACCTGATCAAAGAATACGGTGGCTGGCGCAACCGTAAGATGGTCGGCTTCTATGAAAATCTGTGCCACGCCATCTTCAACCGCTACAAAGGTCTGGTTAAATATTGGTTGACTTTTAATGAAATCAACATGATTCTGCACGCGCCATTCATGGGTGCTGGTCTGTACTTCGAAGAAGGCGAAAACGAAGAGCAAGTCAAATTCCAATCTGCGCACCATGAGTTGGTTGCCAGCGCAATCGCTACCCGCATCGCGCATGAAGTGGATCCTGAAAACCAAGTGGGCTGTATGTTGGCCGCCGGGAACTACTATCCATATACGTGCGATCCTAAAGACGTCTTCAAAGCGCAAGAAGAAGACCGCGAAAACTACTTCTTCATCGATGTGCAATCACGCGGCGAATACCCTGCTTACGCGCTGAAAAAATTGGAGCGCGAAGGCATCGAAATCCAGATGGAGGAAGGCGACAAAGAAATCCTGAAAGCAAACACAGTCGATTTCATTTCCTTCTCCTACTATTCTTCACGCGTAGCTTCCGCTGATCCTGAAGTGAACGCAAAAACAGCAGGCAACATTTTTGAATCCGTGAAAAATCCTTATTTGGATGCGAGCGAGTGGGGATGGCAGATCGATCCTTTGGGCCTGCGCATCACGATGAATGCGATGTACGATCGCTACCAAAAACCATTGTTCATCGTTGAAAATGGCTTGGGAGCTGTCGATGTGCCGGACGAAAACGGCTATGTCGAAGACGATTACCGCATCGCCTACATGGCGGCGCATATCGAAGCCATGAAAGATGCTGTGAACTTGGATGGCGTCGATCTGTTGGGTTACACCAGCTGGGGCTGTATCGACCTTGTCAGCGCGGGAACAGGCGAAATGAAGAAACGTTACGGTTTCATCTACGTCGACCGCGACAACGAAGGCAACGGCACGCTGAAACGTACGAAGAAAAAATCCTTCGACTGGTACAAACAAGTCATCGCCAGCAACGGAGAAGATTTGTCCGTCTAAGGGAAAATTGGTTTGCTTGCTGACGCAAGCTGATAATGCATAAGACAAAAAAATAGCAGCAGCGAGGGAGAAAAATGCCTCGCTGCTGCTATTTTTTTGTCGTGTCCGCTGTCGGGGGGATTCTCCGGTGAAGGAGCTAAAATCCGACAATCTGATTGCGCACGGTCCAACGGATTCTTGTTTCGTCTGTCTGATTTGTCGGAAAAGTGTTTTTCCTTTGGTTTTCATGTCTCTATCATATATACAAAAAAACGTCTATTCTGATATGGTTGAGTCAACAATATACTTTTTTGGGAAAAATCAAAAAAATGGAGGCATGAACATGAGCGAGAACAAGCAAAGAATGGGCTTCAGAATCTACAAGGACATCCCCAGACCAACACCGGACCTGCTGGAAAGACTGAACAAATTTACTGTACCGGAATTGTGCGACGGGATGGATCTCTTCCGGGCAATGGATTATCACATTAAGCCGATGGTGACAACGCAAAAAATTATCGGGCCGGCCGTTACGCTGCAACTTACGCTCGGCGACAGCCTGATTGTGCCGAAAGCTTTGGAGGTAGCGCAACCGGGTGACATCATCGTCATCGATGCGAAAGGAAGTTGCAACAACGCTGTTTCGGGCGATAATCGCAGCCGGGTGGCCAAGGCGATTGGACTCGCCGGTGTCGTAATCGACGGTGCCTTCCGCGATATCGAAGAAAATGAAGCACTCGGCTTTCCGATCTACGCCCGGGCGAACACCTGCGGCAGAAGCACCAGGGGCGAGAAGGGGGAAGTCAATGTACCGATTTCCTGTGGCGGCGTGTCGGTGCGCCCCGGAGACATCATCGTCGGGGATCGTAACGGGGTCGTCGTGATTCCGTTGGAGCATGCCGAGGAAATCATCCAAGCAGCCCAAGAGCAGGTAGATAAGATGGAGGCGCAGATTGCCAAATTCGAGGCGACCGGACAGATCGTCCCGGACAGCCTGGAAGCGGAATTGAAAAGATTAGGCTACTAAAAAGAGACAACAACTCAAAATACAAAGACAAAACCACCTGTGCAGGGAGCGCAGGTGGTTTTGTCTTAGTTTTCGGTATTCATTTTCAGGTTTTGGATGTTCAGGAAATTTTGTGTGGACTTGGCCACACCCCCGAACAAGGTCGCTTTCCGCTTGAGCGAGCTGCTGATGACACGCGTATCGCACGAAAATTTACCTTTGAGGGCCCCTTTAAGGATGCTGATCAACTCAGGGATTTGCGAATAAATGGAACTGTTGATCACCACCAGATCGGGCTCGTAGATCACCGCCAGATTATTGACGGCGATGCTCAAATAATGCGCATTGCTCCGAAGTGTTTTTTGGACAACAGGATCGCCTTTTTTGTAGCGTTCGATCACTACGGACGAATTGATATCCGGCAACGCAAGCATCTGTACCAATTCGCTGTAGATGGCCTGGTGGGATGCGTACTGTTCGAGGCAACCGTCATTGCCGCAAGGACACTTCCGGCCATCAGGAGAGAGGATACTGTGGCCAATTTCACCGGCTATACCTTTTTTCCCGGTCCTCAGTTTCCCATTTTCGACAATTCCGGCTCCGATACCCGTATGGATGCTCAGGCTGACAACGCTGTCCGAAATGGATCCGAAAGTATATTCACCGAGCGCCGCCAGATTCGCTTCATTTTCCAAATATACATAAAAGGGATACATTTCTTCTAATTGAGCCTTCAGATCGCTCTGCAAAGTATAGTTGGGCGTAAAGATGATCTCTTCCTGATTGACGAGTCCGTGGATCGCAATGCAGACTCCGGTGATGCCGTGCGGCGTTTCCACAGCATGTTCAGTCAGTTTTTCAACCATTTCCGTGATGTAGGCGAGGACATTGTCGGAAGAAACTTTGATGTCTCTTATTTCGGATTCATGAAGGACCTTTCCATCAATGTAGGCGATGAGCCCTTCTACATAATTAGGTGCAACATCCAAGGAAAGGGTCAGTGCAGCTTTTCCATTGAAAGTGAGCATGATTGGCTTTCGGCCGCCGATCCTAGCTGCGTCGCCGATACGGTCTTCATGGATCAACTCGTCCTCCAACAGTTTCTTGGTGATTGCGGATACGGAAGCCTTGTTCAGGCCGGCAAGGACGGATAATTCAGCGCGGGAAATTTCTTTCTGGCTGATGATGGCATTCAAAATGGTTGCCTCGTTGTTTTCGCGGATCGTATATTTGCTGTGAATCAAAAAAACCACTCCTTCTTCCTTCGTAATCTATCATATATCTTCTGAAAGCGCTTGACAATAAAAAAACAATCATATATACTTATGCTCATGAGTTGGTTAAGTGCACTAACTCAAAATATTAGTAATGCAATTATATCATTTTTTAAGAGGGAAGGAAAGTAGGGAAAAAGTTTAACAAACTATGTGTCAAAAGTAGAAGACCTCATAACTCATAAAATCAGCCCATATTTGCTGCATGTGATTTGTAGTAGTGTTGGAGTGGTGAGGGTTACTTGCTTCATTGGAATGCCAAATTTTTTATTTAGAATACGGAAAGCTGAAAGGACGAAGTATATTTATGAAAATTATGAATCCGATATTAAGAGGATTTAATCCGGACCCTTCGATTATTCGTGTGGATGATACCTATTATATAGCAAATTCCACTTTTGAGTGGTTTCCTGGTGTTCAAATTCATGAATCAAAAGATTTGGTTCATTGGCAATTGATTGCACATCCGTTATCAACTATTGAATTATTAGATATGAAAGGAAATGCTGATTCTGGTGGTATTTGGGCACCAGATTTATCCTATGCAGATGGTAAATTTTGGTTAGTTTATACAGATGTAAAAGTGGTGAACGGTGCCTTTAAAGATTGCATCAACTATCTAACAACTGCTGAAAATATCAGTGGTCCTTGGAGTGCCCCAATCAAATTAAATGGTGTCGGTTTTGACGCTTCTCTTTTCCATGATGATGATGGCAGAAAATATCTGATTCAGATGGAATGGGATCATCGCGAGTATCACCATCAGTTTAACGGCATCAAATGTACAGAGTATTCTGTATCAGAACAGCGACTATTGCCGGAGACTTCAAAGATTATTTGGAGAGGTACGGATGTTAAGTTGGTTGAAGGACCGCATTTGTATAAATTATTCGGGAAGTACTATTTGTTCTGTGCGGAAGGCGGCACGACTTATACGCATCAAGAAGTTGTTGCGCGATCAGCCACTCTATTTGGTGAATATGAAGGTCAGCCTGAAACCTTTCTGACGGCATTTGCTCATCCGGACAATCCTCTGCAAAAATGTGGGCATGGAGCTCTGGTGGATACACCAGACGGAGAATGGTATTTTGCTCATTTGACTGGGAGACCTTGGCATCATGCTAATGAATCCAGCCATGATCCGCGCGGATGGTGCACTTTAGGAAGAGAGACTGCGATTCAGAAGGTAGATTGGTCTGAAGAGCAATGGCCCATGATTGTTGGCGGAAGACAAGGAAGCTTAGAAGTGGACGCACCAAAAAATGCAGCGCCGTTTGACTATCCGTCCAATTACCTGACGAAAGATGATTTTGATCAAGAGGGGTTAAACATTCACTTCAATACATTGCGTGTACCATTTACAGAGAAGATCGGGAAAATTGAGGATGGTCACCTTGTCTTGAAAGGATTGGGCAGCTTAGCCAATCAACATGAAAATTCGCTTATTGCCAGAAGATGGCAAGCATTCGAATTCGAAGCGGAAACAAAATTGAGTTATGACCCGACAACGTTCCAACAGATGGCTGGTTTGACAAATTATTACAATAGCCAACATTGGTCCATGATTCAGGTAACTTGGAATGAGGAAAACGGGCGTGTGATTGAAGTTACAGAAAACAACCAAGGTATTTTTACCAGTTATTTGAAGGAAAACGCAATCGTAGTGCCGCAAGAAGTTGAATATATCTATTTTAAAACGAAAGTTAATACGCACCACTATTTGTATGCGTATTCATTTGATGGCGAAAACTGGATAGATGTTCCCGTCAAATTGGATGCTAAGGTTTTATCGGATGATTATGTGAATCAAAGTTATGGCGGCTTCTTTACAGGGGCATTCGTTGGGATGGTCAATGTTGATTATTCGGGATACGAGCTGGAAGCGAAATTCGATTACTTTAGTTATGAAGAAAAATAAATGAATGCGATGAAAGTAAGCTGATTATTCTCTGAGGGAGGAGAAGAAAAAATAATGGAAGATGAGATTTTATTCTCAATGACCGGGATTGAGAAAAGTTTTGGTCCCGTTCATGTTTTAAAAAAGGCTCAACTTGAAGTACGCAAGGGTGAGATTCACGCATTTATGGGCGAGAACGGCGCGGGAAAGTCTACTTTGATGAACATTCTGGCAGGTTTGCTGGAAAAGGACGATGGTCATATTGTTTTTGAAGGAAAAGAGATTGAAAAAATGACTCCAGAACTGGCGACGGAGCTGGGAATCGGATTTGTGCATCAGGAACTTAATTTGGCGGAGGATGTATCTGTTGCGGAAAATATTTTTATCGGCCGATTGCCGTATACAAATAAATTTCTGGGGATCGTCAATTTTAAAAAGCTATACGAAGATACAGCTTATTGGTTGAACATGGTGGGTTCCAAAGTAAATCCGACAGATCTTGTGGGGGAGCTTTCCACCGCAAATAAGCAATTGATTGAAATTGCCAAAGCGTTGAGTTTGAATGCTAAAGTTATCATTTTTGATGAACCTACTACCTCTCTTTCGGATAAAGATGTAGAAGTGTTGTTTATTATTATCCGTCGTTTAAAAGAGAAGGGATTCTCAAGCATCTATATTTCTCATCGAATGAAAGAAATCTTTGAACTGGGAGAACGAATTACGATCATGCGCGATGGAGAGTACATTGCGACGGACTATGTAAAGAATTTAACCGAAGATCAAATTATTTCGATGCTTGTTGGACGGGAAATTAAGGATTTATATCCAAAACAACCTACAGAAATTGGCGCTCCTTACTTACAGGTTAAAAATCTGACAGATGGTTTGGGAAAAGTGAAAGATATCAGCTTCGAAGCAAGGCGCGGAGAAGTGTTAGGCTTTGCAGGTCTAGTGGGCAGTGGACGGACTGAAGCGATGCGCTTACTTTTTGGCGCTGATCGTGCAAAATCAGGAGAGATAACGATTGATAATCGTAACGTAACCATCAAGTCCCCAGTGGATGCCATCAAAAATGGAATCGGTTTACTGACTGAAGACAGAAAGCATCAAGGTCTTCTAGCGGGATTGTCGATCAAAGACAATATCACAATCACTAATCTGGACGAATTCCTTCTTGATGAGAAGCACCTGCATGAAATAGCCGCCAAATACGTCAAAGAAGTGAATATCAAGGTCAGCAATATTGAGAATCCAGTCTCAAGTTTATCTGGAGGTAATCAGCAGAAAGTAGTTTTGGCGAAATGGCTGAATACTGACAACCAAATCTACATTTTTGATGAACCTACAAAGGGAATTGATGTAGGGGCAAAATCAGAGATCTATTCAATTATTAATCAGCTTGCTCTTCAAGGGAAGACGATTTTGATTGTTTCTTCCGAAATCCCTGAATTATTGGGTATTTGTGATCGTGTTCATGTGTTTCACGAAGGAAAGATAAACGGCGAAATTGCTGTTTCTGACTATAGGAATAATAAAGACGAGGCACAAGAATTGATCATGAAATATGCAACTGCCAATTAATAAATCTGATCATCGGAAACAGTTGTCATCAAATCATAATTATTAGGGAATGATAGGAGAGCCAAATTATGGAAAATGAAATAAAGAAGATAGAAAAGAAAAAAATAGATTTAAAATCGTTATTTATGAACTATTCGGTATATCTGGTTTTGATCGTTTTAGTAGTATATTTTTCTATTGCAAACAGTGATTTTCTCACCTCATACAACATCGAAAACTTTTTGCAACAGATACCGCCTGTGGGTATTCTGACTGTTGCATATGCAATGATCCTCATTTGTGGGTATGTTGATTTGTCGATCGGGTATGTAGGGATGGCAGCTGGTATGATGGGCCTATTTGCTTCTAATATGGGTCTGCCGGCACCCGTCGTTATCCTAATCTCATTAGCTGTAGGTGCGACATTGGGTACCATGAATGCCCTATTGATCAAAAAATTTGATCTGCCTTCATTCATTTTGACCTTAGGGACAAGCTATGTGATCAAAGGGATGCTTGGTTTCTTTACGGATGAGCAGTTCATTGGCTCCGAGCAAGAGTGGTTCAACAAATTAGCCAAAACGCCTATTGGCACTGAGATGTTCAAAAGTAATGCGCTGATATTTTTTGTGATCATTGCGATTGCCGTCTTCATCATGAAAAAAACCCGTCTCGGGAAATATACCTATGCTGTAGGTTCCAATCAGGAGGCAGCGCGTCTTTCCGGAATCAATACGGATCTCCACATCGTTAAGATATTCATTATCGAAGGTATGTTGGCAGCGATTGCCGGCCTCTTGATTGTTTCGAACTTAAATGGTGGCGCTTCAAAAGATGCTAACGGATTGGATTTGTTTGCGATGGCAGCCGCAATAATGGGGGGAACTTCATTCAGTGGTGGTATTGGTACTATTGGTGGCGCAGTGGCAGGGATAATGACCTTACAAGTCTTCAAAAACGGATTGACTCTGATGGGAATGAATTCCTTCTTGCAGGATACCGTAACAGGTCTTGTCATCATTTTGTCCATCATTATCGATTATTTGAAACGAAGAGCAAGCCGGAATTCTTAATAAGTGATGCAAACTGCTTTATTTATTGATGGTGTTTAATGATTTAAAAAATAAAAAATTCAAAGGGGAAATTTTATCATGCTTAAGAAAAGAAAAACACTGCTTACTGGGATCTCAATTGCAACAATGTTATTACTGGGAGCTTGTGGTAATGAAAGCTCTACAGATGCAGATATGTCTAAAACTTTGTACTTTGTTCCTATCGTCGATACAGGAGCGTACTGGAATCCGATGAAAAAAGGGGCTGAAGATGCAGCTGAAGATTTGGGCTACACACTGGTGACCAAAACTTCTCCATCAGCTGAACCAAGTAAGAAGGAAAAACATATTGGATTCATCAAAGAAGCGACAGCGAAAGATGTGGCCGGGATTGCAGTTGCACCTATTGAGAAGAAGTCATTTGTTGATCCAATCGTAGCTGCAATGGATAAAGATATCCCTGTCATCACTTTTGATGCAGATTTAGAGAATGAAGCGGATCGTACAGCGTATGTCGGAACGGATAATGTGTCTGCCGGAAAAGAATTAGGCAAGCAGGCTGCGGAAGAAATGAAAGAAAAAGGCATAACAAGCGGATCCATTGCGATTGTTACTGTGGACGTCGCGCAACCGACTATGATCGACCGCGAAGCAGGTATTAAAGCGGGATTTGAAGAGGTCTATGGCGCAGAGGCGAGTAATTTCAAATTTTTAGCTACTATCCAGGATAATGATCAACCATCTGAGTCCAAGAAACAATTGGAAGGTTATATTTCGGCTAATAAAGACTTAGTAACCGTATTCTCATTGGGATCAGAAGGTCCTGACGTGGGCGTTATGAGTGCGATTGAATCACAAGGAAAGTCAGGAGAAATTCTGCACTATGGATTTGACTATACAGATACTTGGTTAAAAGGAATTGAAGACGGCCGCATCACTGCAATTGTTGACCAAGATGCATACCAAATCGGCTATCAGGTGATCGAGAACTTGGTGAAAGCAATCGATGGTGAAGAGATTGACAAGACAATTCCGATTGATGTGAAGTATGTTAAAGCTGCTGATTTGAAAGCTTACGGCGAAGAGAAAAGTAAAATAAAAACAGGATCGACTGATGATGCTGAAACGAAAGACTCTGAAACGAAAGATTCCGAATAATAAAAACTCTATATAACGCTTGGGAGATAACAGATAAGTTATCTCCCATTGCTATGGAGAAACAGGGTTGAACGAGCAGTGAATAAAAAAATAAAAATATAAGGAAAAAATACCTGAAAGCGTTTGACAAAGAAACGCTAATGGTTTATATTATATTTATGAGTTAGTTGTACGAACTAACTCAAGAGATAAATTAAAATAAGATAACATTTTTTAGGAGGAAAAGAAATGAGTTATTTTTCAACAGTAGATAAGATCAAATATGAAGGCGTTACCACAGAAAACCCAATGGCGTTCCGCCATTACAATCCGTCAGAAATGGTGATGGGGAAAACGATGAAAGAACACCTGCGCTTCGCGGTAGCATACTGGCATACAATGACGCAGGACGGTTCCGATCCTTTCGGAAGCCCTACAAACATCCGCACCTGGGCAGGTTCTACTCCGATGGAAACTGCAAAAAACCGTGTGGAAGCTTTCTTTGAAATCTTGGAAAAACTAGGCGTCGAATACTTCTGTTTCCATGATGTGGACATTGCACCAGAAGGCGATTCGCTGGAAGAATTCTTCAATAATATCGATGAAATCACGGATCTGATCAAAGCGAAGATGGATCAAACCGGCATCAAACTGTTGTGGAACACAGCAAACATGTTCTCCCACCCACGTTATGTGAACGGGGCAGCTTCCTCCAATAGCGCTGAAGTTTTTGCCTATGCGGCAGCGCAAGTGAAAAAAGGCTTGGACATCAGCAAGAAATTGGGCGGCGAAAACTATGTCTTCTGGGGCGGCCGTGAAGGCTACGAGTCTTTATTGAATACAGACATGAAATTCGAGCAGGACAATATTGCTCGTTTGTTCAAAATGGCAGTTGGATACGGCGAAAAAATCGGACACAAACCACAGTTCCTGATTGAACCAAAACCAAAAGAACCATCTAAGCACCAATATGACTTCGATGCTGCTACAACAATGGCCTTCATCCAAAAATATGGTTTGGAAGGCGACTTCAAACTGAACCTGGAAGCGAACCATGCGACATTGGCTGGACATACATTTGAGCATGAAATGAATGTGGCCCGTTGCTACGATGCGCTGGGATCGATCGATGCCAACCAAGGCGACATGCTGTTGGGCTGGGATACAGACGAATTCCCGACGAACATCTACGATACGACATTGGCTATGTATGAAATCCTTGAAAACGGTGGAATTGCGCCGGGCGGAATCAACTTCGATTCCAAAGTACGCCGCTCCTCATTCGAGATGGAAGATCTGTTGTTGGCACACATTGCCGGAATGGACACTTTTGCCCGCGGATTGAAAGCTGCTGCTAAGTTGAAAGAAGAACGCTTCTTCGACGATCTGAAAGACAAACGCTATGCCAGCTACAATGAAGGGATCGGCGCAAGAATCTTGTCGGATGAAGAAACTTTGGAATCATTGACAGAATATTCCCTTCAAAACGGAGACATCAAATTGGAATCAAGCCATCTTGAATTCGTCAAATCCCGTTTGAACGATTACTTGGTATAAACAGCGCAGAACAGGAGCAAAAATTATGGCGTATGTGTTAGGAATAGACTTGGGGACAAGTTCATTGAAGGGGTTGCTGCTGGATGAGCATGGCAAGGCAGTAGCTTCCGCACAGAAAGATTATCCGCTGATTCATCCAAAATCCGGCTACAGTGAGCAGGATCCAGGACAATGGATCCTGGCCTGCGAATATGTACTGGACAAGCTGAAGGCTGAAGTTGCAGACTTCACTGCACAACTGCAAGGAATCAGTTTCTCCGGCCAGATGCACAGTTTAGTTGTGCTGGATGAAGACAATAATGTCCTCCGCAATGCGATTCTGTGGAACGACGTCAGGACAACCAAACAGTGCAAGGTGATTACGGATGCCTGCGGGGATGAGTTGCTTGCGATCACGAAAAACATCGCGTTGGAAGGGTTCACTTTGCCGAAGATTCTGTGGATCCAGGAAAATGAGCCGGAAATCTGGGAAAAGGTGCGGCACATGCTGCTGCCGAAGGATTATCTGGGCTATTGGATGACCGGCACTATGCATATGGACTACTCGGATGCAGCCGGCACGCTGCTTCTGGATGTGGAAAAGAAAGAATGGTCCAAAGCCATTCTCGAAAAATTCCGCATCCCGGAAACCCATCTGCCTGAATTGATCGTCTCATCGGGCATGACCGGAAGCTTGCGATCGGAACTGGCAAACCGCTTCGGCTTTGAAAAGGAAGTGAAGATTTTTGCAGGTGGCGCGGATAACGCCTGCGCTGCAATCGGCGCCGGTATCGTGGATGCTGAGACAGGTATGGCCAGCATCGGCACGTCCGGCGTGTTCCTCGCATTCGAGGATTCCGCTGAGCAGGATTACCAAGGCAAACTGCACCTGTTCAATCACACCATTGAGAATGGCTACTACTCGATGGGCGTCACTTTGGCGGCGGGCCACAGTCTGAACTGGTTCAAAGATACGTTCGCGCCGGACAGCACGTTTGAAGAACTGCTTGAAGGCATGGATGCGATCAAACCGGGTGCAGATGGCTTGTTGTTCACCCCTTATATCGTCGGGGAACGCACGCCGCATGTCGACAGCCGGATCCGCGGCAGTTTCATCGGAATGGATACGAATCATACGATCAAACATTTTGGACGAGCGGTTCTGGAAGGAATCACCTTCTCCTTGAAGGATTCGCAAGTATTGATGGAGCAAGTGGCGGGCAAGTCCTTCAAGCGGATCGTTTCCGTCGGTGGAGGCGCCAAAAATCCGGATTGGCTGCAGATCCAAGCAGATGTTTTCGATGCCGAAATCGCCTGTCTGGAAGTCGAACAGGGACCTGGACTGGGCGCGGCAATGCTGGCTGCGGTCGGACTCGGATGGTTCCCGACAGTGACTGCTTGCGCGGACGTGTTTGTTTCCTATAAAGATGTCGTCCAACCGATTCCGGAAAACGTCGTAGCCTATGAAAAAGCCTACGCACTCTACACGCAAGTCTACGGAGCCACAAAAGAACTTTGTCATGAATTAATAAAAGAGTAATCTATCGATCGGTTTGACAGAAAATCGTCAAACCGATTTTTTAGAGGACATTTGTGAAAGTGTTCGCAAGCGTTTTCAATAATAAAAAATGAAAAGGAGTAATAAAAATGACTGCATTCGATTCAAAAGCGTATCTGGACAAGGTGGATGCCTTCTGGCGCGCCGCCAATTTCATCTCCGTGGGACAACTGTACCTGAAGGACAATCCTTTGCTGCAACGCCCGATCGAGGCAACCGATGTGAAGCTTCATCCGATCGGCCACTGGGGAACCATCTCCGGACAGAACTTCATCTATGCCCACTTGAACCGCGTCATCAACAAATATGATCTGAACATGTTCTATGTCGAAGGTCCGGGACATGGTGGCCAAGTCATGGTTTCGAACTCTTATCTGGACGGTTCTTACACAGAAATCTATCCGGAAATCACGGAAGATCTGGAAGGGTTGACGAAACTCTACAAACAATTCTCCTTCCCCGGCGGGGTCGCTTCCCATGCGGCACCGGAAACACCCGGCTCGATCCATGAGGGCGGCGAACTCGGCTATTCGCTTTCTCACGCGACCGGCGCTATCTTCGACAATCCGGAAGTGATCGCGGCGACTGTCGTCGGTGACGGGGAAGCTGAAACCGGTCCGTTGGCGGCTGGTTGGTTCTCCAATGTGTTCATCAATCCGGTCACGGATGGGGCTGTCTTGCCGATCCTGTACCTGAACGGCGGCAAAATCTCCAATCCGACGATCCTCGACCGTAAATCGAACGAAGAATTGACGCAGTACTTTAACGGCATGGGCTGGGAGCCGTTGTTCGTGGAAGGGACCGATCCGGAAGCGGTGCATCCGATCATGGCGCAAGTGTTGGATACGGCTGTCGAAAAAATCAAAGCGATCCAAACCGAAGCCCGTAAAGGCTCCGCAGCCGAAGCGAAGATGCCGGTTTGGCCGGTCATCATTTTCCGCACCCCGAAAGGCTGGACGGGTCCGCAAACATGGGACGGTGAACCGATTGAAGGCGGCTTCCGCGCTCACCAAGTGCCGATTCCGGTAGATGCGCATCATATGCAACACATCGATGCGCTGGTGGATTGGATGCAGTCCTACCGTCCGGAAGAGTTGTTCACTGCCGACGGCCAATTGGTGGCTGAGCTGAAAGAAATGGCACCGAAAGGCGACCGACGGATGGCTATGAATCCGGTCACGAACGGCGGAATCGATCCGAAACCGCTCAATATTCCGGATTGGAAGCAGTATGCCGTCGACACGACGACTCCGGGCGCAGTCATTGCCCAGGACATGATCGAGTTCGGTAACTTCGCGCGCGACCTGGTCGTGGACAATCCGGATAACTTCCGCATCTTCGGACCGGATGAAACCAAATCGAACCGCCTGAACAAAGTCTTCGAAGTGACGAACCGTGTCTGGATGGAAGCGATCGATCCTGCTTATGATGAATGGCTTTCACCGTCCGGCCGGGTCATCGATTCGCAGTTGTCCGAACACCAGGCCGAAGGCTTCCTCGAAGGGTATGTCCTGACCGGTCGCCATGGTTTCTTCGCAAGTTACGAGGCTTTCCTGCGCGTGGTGGACTCGATGATCACCCAACATTTCAAATGGTTGCGCAAAGCCAAAGAACAGACATGGCGCAAGCACTATCCGTCCTTGAATTTGATCGCGACTTCGACCGTGTTCCAACAGGACCACAATGGCTACACCCACCAAGATCCGGGTTTGTTGACGCACTTGGCTGAGAAGAAACCGGAATTCATCCGCGAATACTTGCCGGCGGATGCGAACTCCTTGATGGCCGTGATGGCGGAAACGATGGCTTCCGAGGAACAGATCAACCTGATCGTGTCTTCGAAACACCCGCGTCCACAATTCTACTCTGCGGAAGAAGCAGAAGTATTGGTGAAGGATGGCCTGAAAGTGATCGACTGGGCTTCGACTTGCGGAGACGAAGAACCGGATGTCGTGATCGCGGCAGCGGGAACGGAACCGAACTTGGAGGCACTTGCCGCCGTCACAATCCTGCACAAGCAGTTCCCGGCATTGAAGATCCGTTTCATCAACATCGTGGATCTTTTGAAACTGCGCCATCCGGATGTGGATCCGCGCGGCTTGAGCGATGAAGCCTTCGACGCCTATTTCACGGCCGACAAACCAGTCATCTTTGCTTTCCACGGTTTTGAAGGGTTGATCCGTGATATCTTCTTCGATCGCCACAACCATAACCTGCACATCCACGGCTACCGTGAGAACGGGGACATCACGACACCATTCGACATGCGCGTCTTGTCCGAGATGGACCGTTTCCACCTAGCGCAGGATGCGGCAAACGCCGTCTATGGCGAAGAAGCGTCTGCCTTCTCGCAACGGATGACGGAAACGGTGGACTTCCACCATAAGTTCATCCGCGAGAACGGCGAGGACATTCCGGAAGTGATGGAATGGAAATGGGAATCTTTGGAAGGTGCTGTTCCTCAGCGTTAAAGTAGGCCGACCTATTTGGTGAACGCAATCTCTGTCGACAAAGAGAACTATAAAGCTGAGCTGATCGATACGGAATGTTATACAGAAGCCGATTCAGCGCAATAAACGATAGGAACAAATGGAGGCTGCCTCATTTCGAGGCGGCCTTTCGTTGTTCTCCTCCGGTGAACGGAGGCTTTGCCGGAGCACGGCCCGCATTTTGAGTTGTGCTCCGAAGAGGACGGACTCGCAGGAGGAGAACCCGTAAGATACCGCTGAACTCCGGCGAGGGGAGCCTCACAGGAGGAGGGCATCGATTCAAATGGGCAACTCCAACAAACGAAATTTTGAAGATGATTGTACAGCAACGAATGGCTGATGTATGATGATGTTATACAACATTATCCAGGGAATCAGAATAGGACAGCCTACTTTTAGGGTCGGTGAAGGAAATCCGATAGCTGCAACGAATATCCAAGAATCCCTATTATTATTGGAGGACAATGCTATGACGGTCAGTTATGAGAAGTTTGATTTGAAGGAAGTTATCAATGCTTCCGGTCGGATGACGATTTTGGGTGTATCGAAAGTATCGCAAGCTGTTCTGGCTGCCCAACAATATGGGGGAGAACACTTTTTTGAGATGGAAGATTTGTCGGTGAAAGTCGGCGCTTATTTGGCTGATTTGCTCAAAGCGGAAGACGCCCAAGTTGTGTCTTCTGCTTCGGCGGGTATCGCCCAATCCGTGGCAGGCGTCATCGGCAAAGGCAGTTTATTTCATGCCTACCATCCTTATGCAGAAACAATCACGCAACGGGAAATTATTTTGCCCAAAGGCCATAATGTGGATTACGGTACCCCGGTTGAAGTCATGGTTCAGCAAGGAGGCGGCAAAGTCATTGAAGCGGGATACGCAAACATGTGCACCCCGGAACACGTGGAAATGCTGATTACCAAGGAAACGGCGGCCCTGCTTTATGTCAAAAGCCACCATACCGTGCAGAAAAGCATGCTGACGGTGGACGAAATGGTGGCAGTGGCCCGAAAGTACGACTTGCCGGTGATCGTCGACGCCGCAGCGGAAGAAGATTTATTCGGCTATTACGCAGCGGGGGCGGACTTGGTGATCTATTCAGGAGCCAAAGCAATCGAGGGCCCGAGCGCCGGCTTGGTCGTCGGCAAAAAAAGCGCGGTTGAATGGGTGCGGCTGCAAGGTAAGGGGATTGGCCGAGCCATGAAGATCGGCAAAGACAATATTCTGGGGTTTGCCCAAGCCGTGGAAGATTATCTGGCTAATGGCAGCGAAAGCGGCGAATCGATGAAGGCGCGTCTAGTGCCCTTTATCGAAGCGGTCAATCAAATTCCCGCTTTGCAAGCCACTGTCGTGCAGGACAGTGCCGGCAGGGAGATCTATCGGGGCAGTGTCAAGGTGTCTGGAGAAATAGATGCCAAAGAAGTCATCCGTCAGTTAAAAACGCAAAATCCGGCGATCTATACGCGCGAATATCAAGCCAATAACGGCATTATCGAGTTTGATATCCGTTCCATCAACCAAACGGAAATGATGAAGATTGTGCAGCGGTTGCGGGAAATTTTGGGAGAATGATGAAAAAGTGATTCCCACCGTTTATTACCAGAAAGACAAAAACAAACAGCGAATGGACAACCTATTGTAGGCGTTCCATTCGCTGTTTGTTTTTTGTGGCACTCGATTGTCCTCCTCCGGCGAACGTAGGCTTTGCCGGAGGTCGGCCCACATTCAGGGGACTGTGCTCCGACTAGGACAGGCTCTCAGGAGAAGCGCCTGCAAATTACCGCTGTCCGCCGGTGTGGGAACCCTCACCGGAGCAGGGCACCCAATCCGTCGCGCAACTCCGATAAGCAGGCAATCAGCCGATTTCCTCAAACACCCAAGCATCGTAGGGCTGCATCTGCAGCCGCTTTGCAACAGCAGGCATGTCCGCTGTATTGGTCGACAGCAACTGCCATTTTTTGTTGGCAACCCGTGTCGGCAGATCGACTTGGCAAGGGTTGCGGCTCAGGTTCGTCAGCACGAGCACCTGTTTTGTGTCCGATTTCCGCAGATAGGCAAAGACTTGCGGATGATTTTTCAGAATCAGTTCGAACGTTCCCTCGGCGTAGACGGGCTGCGCCTTCCGCAACCGGATCAGGTGCTTGTAATGGCTCAAAACGGACTGCTCGTCCTTTTCCTGATCAAAAATATTCACCTGCGTGGTGTTCGCATTGACGGCCATCCAGGGCAGCAGCTCGGAAAAGCCGCCGAACATGCCGCCTTCCCACTGCAACGGAGTGCGCGAATGGTCCCGCGTCCAATGGGTTACGTTCCGCAATGCTTCTTCCGGCGAGGAACCTTTGTCCAATAACAAACGATAGAGATTGTGCGAATCTTGGGCGTCGACTTGCTCCATCGATTCGAAAGCGAAGTTGGTCATGCCGATTTCCTGACCTTGATAGATGAAGGGCGTCCCTTTCAGCAGCATGTACATCGTCGCGATCGCTTTGGCGGATTTGGGCGATTCGTCCCCCAGAATCGAAGCGATCCGCGGATTGTCGTGGTTCTCCACGTACAGGGCGTTCCATCCGTTCGCCCCCAAATCCTTTTGCCAACGCGAAAGCACCTTTTTGAACCCCAACAGATTGAGCCGTTCCGCACCCGGTTGGCCTTCGCGCACATTATGCTCTAACTCGAAGATCATGTTCAGATAGCCGTCTTCTTTGGTCCAATGCACCGCTTTTTTGCTGGAAACGCCGCTTGCTTCGCCGACTGTCATGATCGGGTAGGCATCAAAAATTTCCTTCAGCTCCTGCATATAGACTTCGATCCCCGCGACGTTCATGAAAGGAGCCCAAGGATTATCGGTGATTCTGAAATCCCAGGGTTCTTTCTGGATATGGCTGATTGCATCCAAACGGAAGCCGTCGATCCCCAAGTCCAGCCACCAGCGGATCATCCGGTAGATTTCTTCCCGCACTTGCGGATTTTTCCAGTTCAGATCGGGCTGTTCCGGCGCAAAGACATGGAAATAGGCCTGGCCCGAGTTGTCATCGTAAGTCCAGGTCGAGCCGCCGAAGAAGCTTTGCCAAGCGTTCGGCAGCTTGTTTTCCGTGGCATCCGCCCACAAATAATAGTCGCGGTAAGGATTGTCTTTGCCTTTTTTTGCTTCCAGAAACCAAGGATGCTGGTCGCTCGTATGGTTCACCACCAGATCCATGATGATTTTGATGCCTGCAGCATGGGCTTTGCCCAACAGTTCCTCGAAATCGGCCATCGTCCCGAAATCGGGATGGATGTCCTGATAATCGGAAATGTCATAGCCGTTGTCGACATTCGGCGAAGCGTAAACAGGGTTCAGCCAGATGAAATCCACGCCCAATGATTGCAGATAGGGTAGTTTTTCGATGATTCCCTGCAAGTCGCCGATGCCGTCGTGGTTGGCGTCCCGGAAACTCCGGGGATAAATCTGATAGCCTACTGCATTTTTCCACCATCTGCTCATGCGCTCACCTTCACCACGAAAGCTTGCCAAGGCTTCAGTTGGAGGTCCTTCAAACTGGTAATCTCATTCCCGTCATTCTGGATGATCACTTCGGCTATCTCGTCTTCAGCCGAGAACGGTTGCGCGGCATCAGAGAAGTTGGCCACGACTAGCCTGCGTTCGCCTTCGTATTCCCGGTAATAGCTGATGACTTCGTCGACCGTATCGACCAGCTCGAATTCGCCCCAAATTATAATTGGGTTTTCTTTGCGCAAGCGGATCAGTTTTTGGTAGGTATAAAAAATCGAATCCGGATCGGCCAAAGCAGCTTCTGCATTGATGACCGGATAATTTTTGTTCACGGCAATCCAAGGGGTGCCTGTCGTAAATCCGCCGTGGGAAGAAGCGTTCCACTGCATCGGGCGGCGGGCATTGTCGCGGCCTTTGGCATTGATGGAAGCCAGGATATCTGCTTCGGAATAGCCTTTCGCCAAGCGCTCGTTGTACATGTTGAGCGTTTCGATGTCCCTTGCTTCGGCAATATCAGTGATCGGCGTATTGGTCATGCCGATCTCTTCGCCTTGATAGATGTAGGGCGTGCCTTTCATCATGTGCAACAGGATCGCTAGCATTTTCGCGCTCTCCGAACGGTATTCCTGGTCATTTCCCCAGCGCGAAAGCATCCGCGGCAAATCGTGGTTGTTCCAGAACAGGGAATTCCAGCCGTCGTGCCCGAGTTCGGTCTGCCATTTCGCCAGAATCCGTTTCAGTTCGGCGACTTTCATCGGCTGCAGATCCCATTTCTCGCCGTTCGATTTTTGGTCCAGGCCGATATGTTCGAATTGGAAAACCATCGACAGTTCGTTGCGCTCAGGAGCAGAGTACAGTTTGGCGATTTCCGGGGTCGCTCCCCAGGTTTCGCCGACGGTCAGCAGGTCGTGGTTGCCGAAAGTCGCTTGCTGCATTTCCTGCAGGAATTCATGCAGCTGCGGTCCGTTGCCGGTGATGCCTTTCTCGGGGATTTTTCCGATCAGGTCGATGACATCCATGCGGAAGCCGCCGATGCCTTTAGCGATCCAGCGATTCATCATCGCGTAGATTTCCTGGCGCATTTTTGGATTCTGCCAGTTCAGGTCCGGCTGTTTTTTGCTGAAAAGATGCAAGTAATATTGACCGCTCGCCGCATCCCATTCCCAGGCCGGTCCGGAGAAGGCGGAGCCCAATCCGTTCGGAACGCCGCCGTCCGCGGCAGGATCAGCCCAGACGTAATAGTCGCGGTATGGATTGTCTTTGCCTTTTTTTGCTTCGACAAACCAGGCGTGCTCGTCCGAAGTATGATTGACCACCAGATCCATCACTACTTTGATGTTGCGCTTGTCGGCTTCCGCGATAAAATGCTCCATCTCTTCCATCGTGCCGAACTCGTCAAGGATGGCTTCGTAGTCGGCAATATCATAGCCGTTGTCGTCGTTCGGCGACTGGTAGACAGGCGAAAGCCAAATCGCTCCGATACCCAATTTTTCCAGATAATCCAATTTTTCGGTCATGCCGGCGATATCACCGATGCCGTCGCCGTTGCTGTCCCTGAAGCTCCGCGGATAGACCTGATACACGACAACCTCTTGCCACCAATGTTTTTTCATGCTGCAACCTCATCTCTTATTAATTCTAAATAGGCAGTGATTATTCTTTCATCAACACAAAACCTTTGCGCGCCAATTCGACAGCCCCGTCCGATACGTCCGCAAGGTTCGAGAACAAAGCCTCTCCGATCAGCTCGACCCGTGCCGTGTGCTCGCCGGTATTGAAGGCGCCGCGGATGACCTCGCCGCCCAGCATGCGCTCAAAGATGACTACGCCGGATTCTTCGGATACCTGGCGCCAATAAACAGTGCCTTCCGAAAGGATTTTTTGTTGCTCTTTGCGGATCCCGTTCAGTTCTTTCACGAAACGGTGCAGATCGCGATCCTGTTTTTCTTCTTCCCAGACCATGCACTTGCGGCAATCCGGGTCCATCCCGCCGGTCAAACCGATTTCATCCCCGTAGTACAGGCATGGAACGCCAGGTTGGATATAAGTGAATGCCATCGCTTGTTTCATGACGTCTTTGTCCTCGTTGGCTTCCGTCAATAGACGCGGTGTATCGTGGGAATCGAGGATATTGAATTGCATCTGGTTTGTCTGATTGCGGTAGAGCATCAGCTGGTTGTTCATTTCCGAAACCATTTTACTCAATGATAATTCATTCTTCACGAAATAACCCATAATCGCATCAGTGAAGGCGTAGTTCATCACGGCATGGAATTCGTCGCCCTGCAACCAGTTTTGGGAAGAATGCCAAATTTCGCCGAGAATGTAGAAATCTTTTTTGGCTTCATCGCAGACAATCCGGAATTTTTTCCAAAAAGCGTGATCGACTTCGTTCGCGACATCCAAACGCCAAGCGTCGATATCGAAAGCTTCGATCCAGTAACGGGCGATGTTCAGCAGATAATCCTGCACTTCCGGATTGGCCGTGTTCAGCTTCGGCATATGCGGGTTGGCGGCAAAGACATCGTAAGTGATGTCGTAGGCATCTTCGAAATTTTCACCGCGTTTGTAGGAAGCCGGAAACTCATTGATGTGGAACCAGTCGACGTATTGCGAATCTTCCCCGTGTGCAAGCACGTCCTGCCATTGCGGCGAAGAATCACCGATATGATTGAAGACGGCATCCAGCATGACTTTCATGCCGCGCTTGTGGCATTCTTCCACGAGTTTTTTGAAAGTTTCTGCATCGCCGAAAGCCGGGTCGATCTTCAGGTAATCGATCGTGTCGTATTTGTGGTTGGAAGAAGCTTCAAAAATCGGGCAGAAATAGATGCCGTTGATACCCAGGTCCTCCAAATAATCAAGCTTGTCGATGACCCCCTGCAGGTCGCCGCCGAAGAAGTTCTCGCGGCTTGGATCTGCCGAACCCCAGGCCAATGTGCCTTCCGGATCGTTGCTCGGATCCCCATTGGCAAAGCGTTCCGGAAAAATCTGATACCAAACTGTTTTTTTGACCCATTCCGGTGTTTTGTAGCGATCGACTTCATGGAAGAAGGGCATCCGAAAGTAGTTGTTCGGCATCCGCAAATAGTCTTCTTCTAATGGATAAACGCCGTGATCGCCGTAAAATACGGAAATCCCATCATGACCCTTCAAGGCGAATGCATAAGACAGGCGCTTTAAGGGTGCCGTGACTTCGACGAACCAGTAATCGTAAAGATCAGTGGAAAGGGTCTTGATCATCTGAAGCGGTTTGCGGAACCATTCTTCTTTGTCCAAAAAATAAGGATCCCCGTAAAGCAACCCCATCTCGCGGACGTCTCCACGAGCAGTACGCAGACGGACGTGCATCGTTTCTGGGTCATATAGGTAGGCAAATTCGCTTTCAGGGCGATGGTAAAGTGCGGAAGTGTTCATAGTAGTATCGGCTCCTTTTCATTCTTTGTTTTCCCATATTGTGTCACATCGCATAGTTGGATGCAAGAACTTTAAGCAATCGGTTGCATTTTGTTTTTTAGATGGAGAATGGCGTCCAATTGGTTTTTTTAAAGTGAGAAAGCTTTATATAACTATATAAGTGAACTTTTTCCACTGAAACAAACACCTTCGAATAATGAACCGTTTTCTTTTTTTGATAAAAAAAGCTTGACTATTAAAGCAATCGGTTGCATAATCAAACTTGTAAAGGAAATTCATTTCAAGGGGGACAAGTAAGTGAAAACGAATTGGAAAAAGTATTTTGGAAGCGGTTTAATCTTGGGGGCATCTGCTTTAATCTTGGGCGCATGCGGCGGCACAGCTGATACAAGCGATACAGGCTCAGCTGAAAACACATCCGGAGAAGTCGTTGTGGAAGGCGACGTCAAATTGTGGGTGGACACAGATCATGTGGAAGTCTTCAAAGGGATCGTAGCAGAGTTCGAAAAAGAATTCCCTGAAGTTACGGTTGAAGTGGCGGCAGGAAGCTCAGCTGATGCAAAGAAAGATGTCTCGAAAGATCCAAAAGCAGCGGCTGACGTTTTCATGATGCCGCACGACCAAGTCGGTCAAATGGCTGAAGCAGGTCTGTTATATCCGAACACAAAATATGCAGATGAAGTAAAAGCAAACAACGTGGAATCGGCTGTGGAAGGCGTAACGTGGAACGATGAGCTTTACGGCTACCCATACGGCGTTGAATCGCAAGTTCTCTACTATAACAAAGCGAAACTTACTGAAGACGATGTGAAGAGCTGGACGACATTGTCTGAAAAAGGCAAAATCGGCACAAACTTTGCTGAAGCCGGAGCCAACTATATCTTCGGACCGCTGTTCATGAGTAACGGCCTGTACTTGTACGGCGAAACCGGTGAAGATCCAAGCGGAACCAATTTCAACAGCGAAAAAGGTGCTGAAGTACTTGCATGGATCGCAGCTCAAAAGAACAATCCAGGCGTGATCCAGTCCGGTGCTGAAGCCTTAGCCAACTTGGAAGCAGGCGTTTCGGACGCATTCCTTTCCGGACCTTGGTCGAAAAATGATGTCACCAAAGCATTGGGCGAAAATATGGGCGTTGCGGCTTACCCGACAGTCGATTTCGGCAGCGGCGAAGTTCAGATGAAAGCTTTCTTGGGCGTCAAATTGTTTGCGGTAAACCAACAGACAGATGCGCCTTTAGCATCCATGGCTTTGGCGAACTACCTGTCCAATGAAACTTCCCAATTGATTGAATTCCAGGAAATGGGCGTAATCCCATCTAACAAAGTCGTTCAGGAATCAGCAGAAGTACAAGAAGACGTTGTTGCAAAAGCGGTCATGGAAATGTCCCAATCCACTCATTCAGTCGTAATGCCTAAAGTTCCAGAAATCGTTTCCTTCTGGCCAGCAATGGATGCCATCATCAACGATGCATACAAAGGCAACATCACAGCAGACGAATACATGAGTAAACTGGATAAATTGGTCGAAGACACATCCAAAGTAACAGAACCAGAAGAAGAAAAAGAATAAAAATTAAAAAGGGAGGGCGAAAGAGCACGCATCTTTCGTCCCTCTTATTTAAATGATGAAAGTGAGTGGGGAAGCCATGTTCAAGAAAAAAAGTTACGGCCAGCAGATGACCTTTCGGGAGTTGTTCAAAGAAGGGGATGTCGCAACAAAACTTTCCTTTGTTGTCATGGGAGCTGCCAATCTTGCCAATAAACAATACCTAAAAGGTTTGATTTTCCTGTTTTCGCAGATCGCCTTCTTCTATTGGCTGATCCGCAACGGACTGCGGGCGCTGTCCATGTTGGCGACGTTGGGTACCCAATCGCAAGGGCTCGTTTTTGACGAACGCTTGGGGATTGAAGTGCTGCAAGAGGGCGACAACTCGATGTTACTGCTATTATTCGGCATTGCTGCCATTGTGATTTGTTTGCTCTTTGTGGGTTTGTACATCATCAATCTGAAAAGCGCAAGGAATATCCATGAACTGAAGCAAGCAGGCAAAAAAATCCCGAGCACGATGGATGATTTGGCAAGTTTGTTGAATGAACGATTCCATGCTACCTTGATGACGATTCCGTTGTTGGGTGTACTTTTGTTCACGGTCCTGCCACTACTCTACATGATTTCGATCGCCTTCACGAACTATGACCACACGCATCTGCCGCCGAAAAACCTTTTTACCTGGGTCGGCTTTGTAAACTTCGGTAACGTCATTTCCGGAAATATGGCAGACACCTTCTTCCCGGTCTTGGGCTGGACGCTGATTTGGGCTACACTGGCAACAGTCACTTGCTTTTTCTTCGGCATCCTGCTGGCACTTTTGATCAATACTAAAGGCCTGAAATTCAAAGGCGTTTGGCGCACAATTTTCGTCACCACGATGGCCGTTCCGCAGTTTATTTCACTGTTGGTGATGCGTAATCTCTTGAATGGCGCGGGTCCCATCAACGCGACATTGTTGAACTTGGGCCTGATCGATTCAGCCATTCCATTTTTGACAGATCCGATTTGGGCAAAAATTACCGTCATTGTCGTCAACATGTGGATCGGGATTCCGGCAACGATGCTGGTTTCGACGGGGATCATCCAAAACCTGCCGACGGATCAGATCGAAGCAGCCCGGATCGATGGCGCCAACAAACTGCAGATTTTCAGGAACATCACTTTCCCGCAAATTCTGTTCGTGATGATGCCTGCGTTGATCCAACAGTTCATCGGCAACATCAACAACTTCAACGTCATTTTCCTGTTGACCGGAGGCGGACCTTCGAACTCCGACTTTTACGGCGCGGGTTCGACGGACTTGTTGGTTACGTGGCTATACAACTTGACGGTCAATACTATGGACTACAATTTGGCATCCGTAATCGGTATCCTGATCTTCATCCTGTCCGCAGTGTTCAGTCTGCTGGCTTACACAAGAACGAATTCATTCAAGGAGGGCTAAAAAAATGGCAAAAGTAAAGAAAACAACAGGATATAAAGCGCAACGGCGGTCTTCGCTGGCTACAGTCTATGCCGTCCTGGCTGTTCTGTCGGTCATTTGGCTATTCCCTATCGTATGGATCGTTTTGACCAGTTTCCGAGCAGAAGGCGGCGCGTTCGTTCCGTACATTATTCCAAAATCATTCACGTTGGATAACTACAGAATTCTTTTGCAGAACACAACCGGAAATTATCCGTTTGTGCGCTGGTTCCTGAACACGTTGTTTGTTTCCGTCATCAGTTGCATTCTGTCGACTTTCATCACAATCGCAATGGCGTACGCACTGTCGCGCCTGCGCTTCAAGATGCGGAAACCGTTCCTGAAAGTCGCGTTGGTCCTGAACATGTTCCCCGGATTCATGAGCATGATCGCCGTGTACTACATCCTGAAAGCCCTGAACCTGACGGAAAGCCTGCTTGCTTTGATTCTGGTCTATTCCGCCGGCTCGGCGCTAGGCTTCTACATCGCCAAAGGATTCTTCGACACGATCCCGATGGCATTGGATGAATCGGCCATGATCGACGGTGCCAACAAGTGGGAGATCTTCACAAAAATCACACTGCCGTTGTCCAAACCGATCATCGTGTACACGTCCTTGCTGGCTTTCATGGGACCATGGATGGATTTCATCTTCGCAAAAATCATCATGGGCGACAACATCCCGAACTACACGATCGCGATTGGGCTGTTCACGATGATGACCCGCACAACCGCGAACTCGCTATTCATGGCCTTCACCGCAGGCTGTGTGCTGATTGCCATCCCGATCACGATTCTGTTCATCTTCATGCAACGCTTCTATGTGGAAGGCGTGACTTCCGGATCAGTCAAAGGATAGGAATATATAGTGAAAAATCCCAAAAGGCGCTCTTGCCGGAGCGCCTTTTGGGATTTTCTGTAAGGCCGAGGTTTTCTGCCCGATGAATCTGGATAAATGAAAATAGGACAGGGGTTGCCTAGAGTCTGAGTTCATTTTCAAGGTGCTGAAGTTGAGGGGATATTTACTTTTAATCACTTATAAGTTATAATGAGGGTATGAAAAAATACAATTTTGATGTCTATGAAAAAGAAAACGGTGAAGCTCCCTTTTTGGTGTATTTAGATAGTTTGGATGTAAAATCCAGAGCTAAAGTATTACGCGCAATAACTATTGTGGAAGATTTTGGAGCGCAGTCTCCACCAGGGTATATCGATCACTTAGGCGATGGCATTTACGAACTTCGAGTGAAATTCTCAAGCAATATATTTAGATGCTTATATTTTCATTTTCACAATAATAAGTATATTATCACCCATGGTTTCACGAAAAAAACGCAAAAAACCCCGTCAAGAGAAATCACTAAATCTAAAGAGTATCGTAAAGACTACCTGGAAAGGAATGAGTAAAAAGATGGAAAATAAATTACAAAAATACTTTGATACCCAAATGGACACGCCAGAATTTGCTGAAGCATGGAGAGAAACCGAAGCCAGCTATCAAGCGGCAAACATTCTTTTGAAAATTAGAGCAGAAAAACAGTTAACCCAATCTGAATTAGCTAATCTAACTGGGAAAAAACAATCTTACATTGCCCGAGTTGAAAAAGGTGCTCAAAATATTAGTGTACAAACATTGAATGATATTGTGGAATCTGCAGGCGGAAAGTTAAAAATAGAAGTAGTCGTTTAAAATTGTGTGAATTCTGCAACCGCACATGAGAAAACACAAAGGGGCGGGGTTGTCTGTAAAAGAGACGGCCCCGTTTTTTTTGTCTTGCGTTGCTCTGCGTTTTTTTGGTAACGGTTTCTGATCAAGCGTGCTCCGGAAAGCAGGGGTATGGTAAACTGGATGTACATAAAAGGGCAGTTCCAAAAATCTATATCATTGGTGAGGTGTTGGTGATGGTGAGCGAAGAATTGAAAGAGGCTATGTTGGAAGTAGTGGATAATCAATTGAATGACAATGATCCAAAATGCACGACAGACACTTTTGAACGTCTTGTTGCTTCGGGATGCAGCCCGCAGGAAGCAAAAGAGCAGATTGCTGAAGTTCTTTTAGACAGGACGACTTCGAGTTTGGTAGCGGGAAAAGCGTTCGATGAAGAGGATTTCAGCAGGCGCTTGGATTATCTCAAGGGTAAAGGGAAGCAGCATCCGGACACTGATTACACCTCAAAAAACACGATGGATGAAATAGTGAAACGAATCGAATACATTCGCGGAACTGTTTTTCCTGAAGAGGAATTGAAGGAAATAATTGCCAGAAAAGAAGAAGCGATTCCTTTGTTGTTGAATATCTTAAGGCAGGTAAGGGATAACCCGGAAAAAATACATCAGCCGCCCTGACTATTTTGGTCATAATTATGCTATTTATTTGTTGGCGCAGTTCAGAGTTGAAGAAGCTTATCCGATCGTATTTGATATCTTCAGTCTGCCGAATGACATGGCGTTTGACTTGCTCGGAGACGTGATGACGGAAGCGGGTGGACGGATAATCGCTTCCCTTTGCGGAGATGATTTGGAATCCATAAAGAGAATGATCAATAATGAAGTAGTCGACGAGTACACCAGAGTTCAAGCCGTAAATGCCTTTGCTGTTTTGGCGATGAGCGGGGACATCCCAAGGGAAACGGTCATTGATTACTACAGAGAGCTCTTTCATACCCTTGACAACAGTACCATGCTCTCGATGTTGATAAATACCTGCGTTACTATCTACCCTGGAGAATTGTATGACGAAATCAAGGAAGCTTACAAAAACAATCCGGCGCATTCTGAAGTAGTCAGAACAAGTTCCGTGGATCGGGCAATGAAAAAAGGTAAAGCGGCAGTATTAGCGGATGCCTCAGACAATAAATACTTACATAAAATCGAGGATACGATCGCCGAATTGAGGGACTGGGGATGCTTCGAAAATGAGTATAATGATGAGTATGACGATTATGATGACGAAGAGGCCTTTTTTACAGATCTGTTTTTCGATCAGCTGATGAAAAACAATCCGGACTTCATTTCCCAAATAAAACGTACACCAATCGTAAACGAGCCGAAAATCGGCCGCAATGATCCTTGCCCTTGCGGGAGCGGCAAGAAATACAAGAAGTACTGCGGGAAATAAGGTACAAAATGGCAAAGAAATGTAGGGACCGGAATGATTTAGCACGCCAACCCGCTTTGAAGGGTTTTTCGGACCGGATTCGATCAGAAATAACCTTCCAAAGCCGCTTTGGAAGGTTATTTCGGTGGGGAACTCTCTGTTTTCCTTGCCATCCTGTATTCGTGATCAGCTGGTAGCCGTTGTTGCGGATATCGGCCCGTTTTACCGGTGTATCTGATCCTTTTCTGTCACCGTTAGCAGGTGTTGTGCTAAAATCTACCTATACAAATATACCGATAAATAAACAGATAACAGAGGATACCCGATGAGCGAAAAACTATTGAAGGATCTATTTTTTAAAGAATACTATTTCTCGGATTTTTATTTTTTCAATGTGGGATACGAAAAGTGCCAGAGCAAGCATCGTTTTGGGCCTTCGTTACGGGACAACTACATCGTGCATTTTGTGATCAGTGGAAAAGGGCGGTATACCGTGAATGATACAACGCATCATTTGGGTACTGGTGATTTTTTTCTGATCCGTCCGAATGAACTGGTCGATTACGAAGCGGATGTGCAAGATCCATGGGAATACTATTGGATCGGATTTTCGGGCACCAAAGTGAAAGAAATCCTGCATACGAACGGGATCGGAGCCAAAGACTATATCGGTCAAGTTGGCGCACAAAAAGAGCTGCAGGAGAAATTCGCGCATTTCATGGAAGCCGATTTTTTTGATGATGCCAAAAAACTGGCGAATCAGGCGCTCTTCTATGACATATTTTCATTCTTCAAAATCCATAATGAAAATATGGAAATGGGGGTCCGCATCAGCCGAACAAAAAAATACAGTGAAGCTTTTTTGTTGTATGTGGGAAATAATTATTATCGCGAGGATCTGACGATCGAAGAAATTGCGAAATCGATGTACCTCCACCCAGCCTATTTCAGCCAGGTAATCAAGGAGGAGTTAGGCTTGACCGCCCTCAAATATTTGAATCTATACCGCATGAACAAAGCTAGCCAGTTGTTGAAAACAACGGAATTGTCGGTGGAGCAAATAGCAAGCGCGGTAGGATACCAGAACCGGCACTCTTTTACACGGGCCTTCAAAAACAGATTCCAAAGTTCCCCGACCCGGTATAAGCTCGAAAAATAAGACCTGAAAAATTGTACCCTGAAGCTAAAACCATGCCCTTCTTATTCAGTGAGAATAGCCTATACTGAAGACATCAAAAGGAAAAGGAGCATGAACATGGTCAAAATTTGTTTTATCGGTGCAGGCAGCACAATCTTCGCAAAAAACGTTTTAGGGGATGCGATGTTGACGTCTAGTCTCCAGGATGCAGAAATTGCATTGTACGATATTGATGAAAACCGATTGAAAGAATCCGAACTGATGCTTCAGACCATCAACAAAAACTCGAATCAAAGCCGCGCAAAAATACAATCTTTCAGCGACAGAAAAGAAGCTTTGAAAGATGCGAATTTTGTCATCAATGCGATCCAAGTGGGCGGCTACAAGCCGAGCACTGTGATTGATTTTGAGATTCCTAAAAAATACGGCTTGCAGCAGACAATCGGGGACACTACCGGTATCGGCGGGATCTTCAGAGGATTGCGCACACTTCCGGTGATGTTCGACATCGCCAAAGACATGGAAGAGGTTTGTCCAGATGCCTGGTTATTGAACTACACCAATCCGATGGCTATTTTGACGATGGGCATGCTGAAAGCGACGAAGATCAAAACGGTCGGCTTGTGCCACAGTGTCCAAGTCTGTGTGCCGGAATTATTCGAACATCTGGGCATTAAAGATCAATACAATCTGGATGAATTCCAATGGAAAATCGCCGGCATCAACCACATGGCTTGGCTGCTGGAAATTAACCGGAACGGAAAAGATTTCTACCCTGAAATCCGCAGACTGGCTTCAGAAATAGCCAATCCGCATAAGGATTCTGTGCGCTTTGAATTGATGAAACACTTCGGCTACTACATCACAGAATCCAGCGAGCATAACGCAGAGTACCATCCTTACTTCATCAAAAAGAATTATCCGGAATTGATAGAGCAGCTGCAGATCCCGATCGATGAATACTTGAGAAGATGCGTTGATCAAATCGCAGGCTGGGAAACGCAAAGAGACGAGATCGTCAATGACGGTTCGTTGGAACACACAAGAAGTCGCGAATATGCCTCTTATATTATGGATGCGATTACAACCGGAACGCCGACTGTGATTGCAGGGAATGTTTTGAATAAGGGGCTAATCACTAATTTGCCGGAAAATTGCTGTGTGGAAGTTCCGTGTTTGGTGGACAAGAATGGCGTCCAACCTACCTATGTAGGCAACCTTCCTACGCAACTGGCCGCATTGGACCGGACAAACATCAATGTCCAGGAGTTGACGGTTGAAGCCGCAATGACACTTGAAAAAGATAAAATCTATCAAGCGGCATTGATGGATCCGCATGCGAATTCGGAACTGTCCATTTCCGAAATAAAAGCAATGGTGGACGAATTGATCGCTGCCCATGGCGATTATCTGCCGGCTTATAAATAAAACAGTGCCTGCGAATCGCTCTCCTGCTTCAGGTTGTCCGATATTTTGCGATTATCGGACAAGCAGGACAGCGTAGTCTGCGTAGATGTCCGATTCTATAGAGTTATCGGACAAGCATGCCGGTATAGTCATCCTGGATGTCCGATTCTATGAAGTTATCGGACATCCGTGTCACAATAAGCTACCTAAATGTCCGATTCTTCGCAATTATCGGACACCCCCCAAAAAGAATAACGCCCAACCAAAGCTGCCTCGTCAACGAGACAGCTTTTTCTCTGTACTCATCCACACTAAAAATTATACAGCCATATTTTGTTAGTGGGATGCTTATCTTGTGAAATAATTGAACAGTCAAAATGGTTACTAAGTCCAAGGTCCAATAGGCTAACGGGAATTAATCCTGTATAGTAGAAGCAACGAATGAAGGATGAGTAGGTGAATAGGTTGATGAAGATTATGATTATTGAAGATGATTTAGTGATTGCCTCAAGTTTGCAGGAAGAGTTGATGAAATGGCAATACGATGCCTTCTATGTCACCGATTTTAATGACGTAATGAACACATTTACACAGGAAGCACCCCAATTGGTCTTGATAGATATTAAACTTCCGTACTTTAACGGGTATTATTGGTGTACGGAAATTCGTAAAATCTCTCAAGTACCCATTATTTTTGTTTCTTCACAGAGCGAACGAATGGATATTGTAATGGCGATACAAATGGGAGCAGATGATTTTATCAGTAAGCCCTTTGATTTAACTGTTGCTTTAGCAAAAATACAGGCATTGTTGCGGAGAACCTATGACTTTACCGGCAATGACATTTATTTGAGTCATCGGCAGGTACATCTGAAGACAAGTGAATTAAAGGTTCAATACCAGGATCAGGAAGTAGAATTAACCAAAAATGAAATGAAAATTTTAGAAGTCCTCTTTCTGCAAAAAGGGGCCTTTGTTTCCCGAGAGGCCATCATGATGAAACTATGGGAAAATGATTCCTTTATTGATGACAATACATTAGCTGTCAACATCAATCGCTTACGCAAAAAACTTGCAGAAATAAATGTAACTTCCTTTATTGTCACGAAAAAAGGATTTGGATATGGACTTCAGAAGGACGAGCATGATGAAACAAAATAAGAAATGGGCAGACATTTTGATAGCTTTTATTAAAGCCGAACGCTCTTTGATGATCCTATATATGCTTAACGTCATGGTGTTCAGTCTCGTCTATATATTGGGACGATTGCCACTCTTTTTTTTGCTATTCGCTATCGAGCTTTCTTTGTTTTTAGGCAGTTGTTTTTTCGCATTTCAATTTTCGAGGTATTACAAGCGGTTTCGATTACTGGAACGCCTGGATAAAGATCCAATCCATGCGCTGAAACAATTAGCTGCTAGCCAAGACCCAAGTGAAGCTTTTCTTCGTCTTAAAATCGTAGACTTAATCAAAGAGATCCAACAAATCGAAAGAAATAATGTGCAGAGAAGCAATTCTCAGATGGATTATTTTACCTTGTGGCTGCATCAGATCAAAACACCCATTTCAGCCATCAGCTTATTGATGCAACGAGATAGTCAAATGAATTATCGGAACCAAATGGAACAAGAGCTGCTACGGATTGAAAATTATACACATATGGCATTGAATTATGTGAGAATTGAACAAAGTGGTACAGATTTGGATTTTGCAGATGTTTCGCTCGATCGCGTAATCAAAGAGACGGTAAAAAAATTTTCTATTTTGTTTATTTACAATCATATCCAATTAGACTATCAAGAGACAGCAGCAATTATCTTGTCAGATGAGAAATGGCTGCGTGTTCTGGTTGAGCAAATTCTTTCCAATAGTTTGAAATATACGCCCGAAGGTGGCACCATCAAGATTTACATGAGCCCCACACAAGAGCAGCAGCTCATTATTGAAGATACAGGTATTGGTATCCGTTCTGAAGACTTACCGCGCATATTTGAACGGGGTTATTCAGGATTTAATGGAAGGATACATGAGAAGTCAACGGGTCTGGGATTGTTTCTGAGTCAGGAAATTACAAAACGTTTGGGACATGACCTAAGGATCGAATCAACTTTAGGAAAAGGCACCAAAGTAACGATTGATTTAGCCAGAGAATCGTTACTGAGGGACCAGTGATGGGTAAACTTACAAAACTGTAAGGTTAAACGGCCATTTGTAAGAAAAGATAAAAGCAGACGCCGTTCATTTTTATTAAACTAGTAATAGGGACAGAGAAATGAACAGGAGGCAACGAACATGACATTATTAGAAGTGAAGCATTTAAAGAAGACGTATACGGGAAGATTTTCCACACAGGAAGTCCAAGCCTTAAAAGATATAAATTTTTCAGTTAAAAAAGGAGAATTCGTTTCTATCATGGGTGAATCGGGTTCAGGAAAAACAAGCTTGTTGAACATTTTGGCAACACTGGATACGGCCACTGCCGGTGAAGTAATGCTGGAAGGCAGAGACCTGACAGAGATCAAAGACAGTGAGATTTCTGATTTTCGCAGAGACTACCTAGGATTTGTTTTTCAAGACTTTAACTTGTTGGATAATTTTTCAATAAAAGACAACATTTTATTGCCACTAGTATTATCCAATACTCCCGTACCTGAAATGGAGAATCGTTTGATGCCCATCATCAAAAAAATGAACATCGATGGACTGGTCAATCATTATCCTTATGAAGTTTCCGGGGGACAAAAACAGCGCGCAGCGGTCGCTCGGGCTTTGATCACAAATCCGGCCTTATTGCTTGCAGATGAACCCACTGGAGCGTTGGATTCAAAATCGAGCCAAAATCTATTGGAAACCTTTGAAGCAATTAATAATGCGGGACAAACGATTATCATGGTTACTCACAGTACAAGGGTTGCAGCCTACTCGAGCCGTGTATTGTTTATTCAAGATGGTGAAGTGTATCATGAGATTTACCGTGGCGAACAGACACCGGATCAGTTTATGGACAAGATCTCGCAAGCATTGGTTGTTTTGGCAAACAGAGGTGAGCAACATGAATAAATTTTTTTTTTCAAAGCTTGCCTTGCGCAATCTTAAATCCAATAAGCAAATTTATTCACCTTATATTCTGGCCTCAATTGCAACGGTAGCGATGTTTTACATGATGGTCGCATTAAGGGGAAATAAATTTATCCAAACCAGATCGGATACGTTGTCTTTGCTTTTCGCTTTAGGGGCTATAGTCGTTGGGGTGTTTTCCTTTATATTTATTTTGTATCCTGAATTATTCATACCACACCAAATCTTGATATGAATAACCCTATTTCATCTGCAATATTGGATTTTTCGCGGAGTTGTTATTTCTTTCCTTTCAAAACGTCTCTTAGAGACGAAAAGAAGCACGGAATGCGATTGTTATTGTGTTTTAGGGCATACTAATCCCTTTGTTCGAACGATTTTTTTTAAATTAACGGGGACTCACCAAGACAAGGATTGAATTTGCCGTAGGATATGAAAAAATTCATCTTGGTAGACATGATGGGTGCTGAGTTTTAGTATCATGCGTCTTCCGCTGTGGATCAGTTTCCCAGCAATCTTGAAAAACCGAAGACGAATACTTTGTATCTGTAGGCCTTTGGCCTTTTCCGGGAAAGCTAGTGTGCGTATGAAATTGTTGATGTTGTAGGAAAGCAAGCTAACCATCATGCGAACAGCATTCTCCAAGAAATGAGAACTGTCTGTCTTATCGAAGAAGAAACCATTCTTCGCTTCTTTGATGAAATTCTCCATGGTACCTCTCTTCCAATACGTTTGATAGACTTGTTCAGCCGAGACAGCATTGGATAGATTGGTGATAATGAATTCATGGTGAAAAATTAGTTCATTAGCTGCCCTGACGGAACGAACACAAACCCTACGGTCATGCTTCCAAGTGCTGGCTTGATAGCGAGTCGAGTAGAAATGTTCTTCGCGCTGACTCCATTCGGTCTCATCCCCAACTTGAACAAACTCCTCTGCCATTTTGAATAAGCGGCGATTTCGCTTGAGTCGAATGACGTACTGATGCTCTTTTTCTTCACAGAGGTCATACAGTTCCGGCGCTGCAAAGCCACTATCTGCGCGGACAAGAATGGTGCTGACTGGAACAGTCTGATTATAGTGTTCAAGAAGCGGATTCAAAAAATCGGCTACCCCGGTTGAGCAGTAGGTGTTTCCGGAACGCAGTTCCGCCTTCAGAAAATCCTTGGACAGACCATCGAAGGCAACGAGCGGATGATAACCGGTTGTTTGATAATGTCTGTTGAAGGCCGTTTCTTCTTGGTTGCCGTAGGTGTCACTATAGGTGGAATCCAAATCCAATACCATTTCTGTTGCATTACGTTGTATACGTACCTTATCCAGCATCGCTTGATTGAGTGCTTGGAGTTGCACAAGTGCATCGGGACTCTCACTGATGCGATCCCAAAAACGCGAAAGCGAAGGCTGTGAAGCCAATGTACTTTTCTCAAGCATCTGTTGGAAGAAAGGATCCTGGCGTAAGATGTTGGCAGATGCATCGGTATCATAGCCTGCAATTAATTGGAAAATCAGTTGTTCAAGGATGGTTTCATTCGAATGTGTAGGTGAGAGACGGGAGTCTTGAAAATGAAGCTCTTTCTCCATCAACTGTTCGAATCCGATTGAATGAAGGAATTCTTTAACCAAAATGAGACCAGCATCCGTGGAGAGATTACCTCCAGTATTTGTAACCGTCATTTTTTGATTGAATTTT